>CAYUXB010000132.1:0-10242 GCA_964448525.1 uncultured Acidimicrobiaceae bacterium | reverse complement strand
AACGGCTACGCCGACTACTTCCACACCAAGCAGATCATCTGCGCCTACGTCGCCTCCAAGGCCCACGACTTCATCAAGCAGGGCATCCGCATCAACGCCATCTGCCCCGGCCCCACCGAGACCCCGCTGGCCAAGGCCAACGAGGAGATGTGGCTCGGCTTCGGCAAGGACTGGCGCGACGAGGTCGGCATCGACGCCTCCTCGCCGCTCGAGCAGGCGTACCCGCTGCTGTTCCTGTGCAGCCCGGCTGCTGTCGCGGTCAACGGCATCACGCTGATCACCGACGAGGGCTACATGATGGCCGGCCTCACCGGCGCCTACGAGCCGGCCACCGGCGCGGCGCAGTTCCTCATGGGTCGGCTCACCTGATCCGTGCGGATCGTCCCCCAGCTCACGCCGGAGAACGAGTGGTTCTGGACCTCGGGGGCCGACGGCGTCCTCCGGATCCAGGGCTGCGCTGACTGCGACACGCTCGTCCACCCGCCGACGCCGATCTGCCCGAACTGCCGCAGCACCGAGCGCCGGGCGCTCCCGGTGTCGGGGCGGGCCACCGTCGCCGGCTTCACGATCAACTCCCATCCCTGGATCCCCGGATTCGACCCGCCGTACGCCATCGCGGTGGTCGCGCTCGAGGAAGACCCCTCGGTCCGGCTGACCACCAACATCGTCGGATGCGAGCTCGACGAGGTCCACATCGGTCAGGAGGTGCAGGTCCGCTTCGAGGAGCACGACGGCGTGCACCTCCCGCTGTTCGAGCCCACCGGCCGCACGCTGGAGAACCCGGTACCGGAACCGAAGCTGCCCGCACCCCGGCCAGCTCCGAGCACCGATCGCTTCGAGCACCGGGCGGTGCTGTCAGGGATCGGGCGGTCGGCCATCGGCCGGCGGCTCATGGTCGACCCGCTGTCGCTGGCGGCCGACGCCTGCCTGTCGGCGATCGCCGACGCCGGCCTGACCCCCGACGACATCGACGGCCTGTCGACCTACCCCGGTGCGGCCGGCATGGGGATGAGCGAGGGCGGGGTCACCGCGATCGAGGAGACCCTCAGGCTCCGGCCGACGTGGATCAACGGCGGGATGGACATCCCCGGGCCCGGCGGCGCGGTCATCGCCGCGATGCTCGCCGTCTCCTCCGGGCTGTGCCGCCACGTCCTGTGCTTCCGCACCGTGTGGGAGACCACGTTCCAGGCGCGCGGCGGGATGGGTGGCATGGGCGGGGGCGGCGGCATCGACTGGATGCAGTGGCGGCTGCCGTTCGGCGCGGCGTCAGCGTCGACCTGGATCGGCATGAACGCCAACCAGTACCTGCACCGCTACGGCGCGACGCGTGAGCTGTTCGGGCGCATCGCCGTCAACGCCCGCACCAACGCCGGCCGCAACCCGCTGGCGATCTACCGCGACCCCATGACGATGGACGACTACTTCGCCGCCCGGCCGATCACCAGCCCGTTCGGCCTCTACGACTGCGACGTCCCGTGCGACTCGTCGATCGCGGTCATCGTCTCGGCCGCCGACGTGGCCGACGACCTGCCCCACCCGGCGGTGCGGGTCGAGGCGGTGGGGACCCAGATCAACGAGCGCATCTCCTGGGACCAGGACGTGCTCACCCACGAGCCCCAGGTGCTCGGCCAGTCGGCCCACCTGTGGACCCGCACCGACCTGCGCCCAGCCGACGTCGACCTCGCCCTGCTCTACGACGGGTTCACGTTCAACGCCGTCTCGTGGCTCGAAGCCCTCGGCTTCTGCGGCATCGGCGAAGCGAAGGACTGGCTCGACGGCGGCCGGCGCATCGCGCTCGACGGCGAGCTGCCGGTCAACCCGCACGGCGGTCAGCTCTCCGAGGGCCGTACCCACGGCTTCGGCTTCATCTACGAGGCCATCGCCCAGCTGCGCGGCGACGCCGACGAGCGCCAGGTCGCCGACGCCCGCACCGCTGTGGTCACCTCCGGCGGCGGCACGCCGTCCGGGGTCATGCTGCTGCGCAGCGACGGCGCCTGACGATGGTCGACCCCTCCGAGTGGTCCGACCGCTTCGACCGCGAGCTGGCCGAGGGGATGTTGCAGGCCTCGAACGCGCCCGAGGGCGCGGAGACCGGCATCCCCGGCTACCTCGACATCCGCTTCACCGAGGTCGGGCCCGGCTGGTGCGTCGCCGAGATCGACATCGGCGAGCACCTGCTCAACCCGTTCGGCGCCGCTCACGGCGCCGTCCTCGCCTCGCTGGTCGACCACGTGCTCGGCTCCGCGGTGTTCCCGCTCGTCCCCCGGGGTACGTGGCCGGCCACGCTCGAGTTCAAGCTCAACTATCTGGCTCCGACCCGCCCCGGCGTGCTGCGGGCCAGGAGCCAGATCGTGTCGCTCTCGAAGCGGACGGCGGTCGTGTCGGTCGAGTGCGACAACGACGGGCGGCCGGTCGGCACCGCCCTCGGCACCATCGCGCTGACGCCACCCCGCCCGGCAGGCTGACGGGCGCGCTCAGCCCGCGGCGGCCGGCACGTCCTGCTCGGACTCGGCGATCCAGGCCTTCTTGACCTTCCGCCACTCCTCGTCGGAGTGGTTGCGGCGCCAGTAGGGCGAGATCGACGACCCCGCCTTGGGGATGCCGCGCTCGCCGAGCAGGTGGCGGCGCACGGCCCGGACCTCGGCGGCCTCGCCGTGGACGAACACGTCCAGCCGGCCCGGCGGCAGGTCGAGGGCCTCGACCGCCCGCAGGAGATGGTCCGTGTCGCCGGGTGCGGCCGCGTCGCGGTGCACCCAGGTGACCACGAGGGCGCCCGGGCAGTCGAGCGCGATGCGGTGCGCAGCGTCGTCGACGACGAGCACCGCCCACACCGGTCGGCCCGCGGGGACCCGCTCGAGCGACGCCGCGATCGCCGGGAGCGCGCTCTCGTCGCCCACGAGCAGGTGGCCCGCCGCGTCGGGGTCCGGGGCGTAGCCGCCGCTCGGACCCACGAACTGGAGCTGGTCCCCGGGCTGGGCGTGATTCGCCCAGCGGCCGGCCACCCCGACGTCGCCGTGGACCACGAAGTCGATGGTGAGGCGGCGGGTCGCCTCGTCCCAGCGGCGGATCGTGTAGCGGCGCCCCACCGGCCGGTGCTCGGGTGCCAGCCGGCGCGCCTCGTCGACGTCGAACGGCACCGTGTACGGCGCTCCCGCCGGGACGAACAGAGCGTTGACGTACTGGTCGGTCCACGTCGTGGGCGCATACCCGTCGAGGCCCTCCCCACCGAGGACCACCCGGATCATCCGGGGGGTCAGCCGCTCGACCTCGATCACGTCTCCGTACGTCGCCATGGGCCCAGCATGCCAGTTGTCAGGCTCACTTAACACCTCGCGATCGGACCGGCCGCAGAGACCCGACCCGGGTCGGGTGCGCCTCAGAGCGGCACGGCGCGGCGGGTCCGCCACGAGGCGGCCCGGTGCATGTGCTCCAGGTTGGTGCGCAGCAGGCGCGACACCTGCGCCTGGCTGACGCCGACCTCGCGAGCGATCTCCGACTGGCTGAGACCCTCGACGAAGCGCATCTCCACGATGCGGTTGTCGCGCGGCGTGGGCAGAGCGGCGAGCAGCTCCGCCACCACGGCCCGCGCCTCGGCGGCCTCGTAACCCCGCTCGACGACACCGAGGTGGCTGCTCTGGCGAACGTCGTCGTCGTCACCGTCGTCGAGCGCCACGCCCCGGTGGACGGCGTGGGCCTCCAGCGCTTCTCGCACCTCGTCCGGGTGCAGGACGGTCCGGGTCGCGATCTCCTCCACGGTCGGGGTCCGCCCGAGCGATGCGGTCAGGTCCTCGACCGCGGATCCCACGATCCGGGCGTTGTCCTTGACCCGGCGGCAGACGTGCACAGCCCACGTCCGGTCACGGAAGTGGCGGCGCAGCTCGCCCTCGATCGTGGGCACGGCGAACGTGCTGAACGACAGGCCGCGGCCCGGGTCGAAGCGGCTGACCGCGTTCACCAGTCCGACCAGCGCCACCTGCGCCAGATCCTCCCGGGACTCGCCCCGATGCGCGAAGCGACGGGCGCAGAACGAGGCCAGCCAACTCGTGTCCTCGACCAGCGCGTTGCGGATCCGGATGTCACCGGTGGCGCGCCACTCGGCGAAGCGTGGGTCGACGTCGCGCTGGCGGCCGATGCGGCGATGCGCGAACGACGGATTCACGAGTCCTCCCCCGGGTCGGCGACGTCGACCCACGAGTGCCGCTACCCCACCTGTCGCCTCTCACCCAAGAACCGCTTCTCGGCGCATCGGTTCGTCCGCGGAGAGGAGTGCTTCCCCCGCGATCGCGGTATGCCCCAGGCCGGTGGGGGTACACGCCCGACGTGAGCCGACTCCGTCTCTGCGTCCTCGGCGACGCGCTGCTCGACCTCGACTGGGAGGGGGACGTCCGGCGCGTGTGCCGGGACTCGCCCGCACCGGTCGTGGACTCGCCCCGCGAGCACGCACGGCCGGGGGGCGCCGCCCTGGCCGCCGTGCTGGCCACCACCGGGGCAGAGGTCACCCTCGTGACCGCCCTGTCCGGCGACCCCGACGGGCAGCGCTTGGCCCGACTCCTCGCCACGGCGGGCGTCGAGGTGGTCGACCTCGGGCTCGACGCCCCGACCCCCGTGAAGCTGCGCCTGCGGTCGGGAGGCCAGTCGCTGGCGCGGGTCGACAGGGGTTGCGATCCCGTGATCGCGCCGGGGCCCTGGACCGCCGCCGCGACCGCCGCGGTCGCGGCGGCCGATGCCATGCTCGTCTCGGACTACGGGCGCGGTCTCGCCGCGTTGCCGCAGGTGGAGGGCCATTTCGGCGGAATCTCGGAGGCGCCCGTCGTGTGGGACCCGCACGCCGACGGCCCGGCGCCTCCCCCGTGGGCCACGCTCGCCACCCCCAACCTGGTCGAGGCTCGTGCTCTCGCCGGGCGGGACGCGGGACGCCCGCCGGCCCGCTCGGTGCCCGACATCGTCGCGCTCGCCGACGACCTGTGCGGCGCTCTGGGCTGCGCCGTGGCCGTGACCGTCGGCGAGCGGGGGGCGGTGCTCGCCGAGCCGCGTGCGCTTCCCGTGGTCGTACCGACCCGATCCGTGCCGGGTGATCCCTGCGGGGCGGGCGACGCCTTCGCCGCTCACGCCGCGGTGGCCCTGGCCGCCGGTCTGTCCCGTCGCCACGCGGTGGAGGCCGGCGTGGCTGCGGCCGGCTCGTTCATCGCCGATCGTGCCGTCCCCGAGGTGGTCGACATGGGGCGACCGGCGACCGCCCCGGACGGCGTCCGTGGCTCGGGCGGGGAGGCCGTCGGTGCCGCCGACGGAGCGGTCGTGCCCTTGCACACCGTGTCCGACGCGGCGTCGTGGGCCGCGGCCGTCGGCCGCGCCGGCGGCGTCGTGGTCGCCGCCGGCGGCTGCTTCGACGTGCTGCACGCCGGCCACGTGCGCTTGCTGGAGCAGGCGCGCGCCCTGGGCGACCACTTGGTCGTGCTCGTCAACGGCGACGCGTCGGTGCGGCGCCTGAAGGGGCCGGGCCGACCCCTCAACCCCGCGTCCGACCGCGTGGCCGTCCTGCGCAGCCTCGCCTGCGTCGACGAGGTCGTCGTCTTCGACGAGGACACCCCGTCGACGGCCCTCACCGCGCTGCGACCGCACCTGTTCGTCAAGGGCGCCGACTACGAGGGCGCCGACCTCGAGGAGCGGGAGGTGCTCGCCCGGTGGGGCGGCCAGGTCGTGCTCGTGCCGCTCGTCGCGGGCCGATCGACGACCCGCCTGATCGGGGTCGCGGCCGCGGCCGGTGCGTGAGGGGTCAATCGAGGCGCCGGCGCGCCGCTTCGACCGTCGCCGGCAACCGACGGCGGCTGCGCAGCGCGGCGCCCAGCTTCGGGACTGCGGCTCGCACGCCGGCCCGGCCGATGGGCCCGGATCGCAGGGCCTGCCCGACGATGCCGGCGGACACCGACCACGGACGGCGCTGCACCGCCACCAGCACCTGGTTCCGCACCTCGTGAACGGCGCGCGGGCGCCGCTGGCGGCTCACCGAGGGATGGTGGTGCACGACCAGCTCGGGCACGTACGACAGGCCCCAGCCGGCGGACGCCAGGTCGAGCGCCACCCGCTCCTCCTCCCCGACGAAGAACACGACGTCGTCGAAGCCGCCCACGCCGAGGAAGGCCGACCGCCGGACCACGGCGGCGCAGGCGAGGAACCCGAGGATCGACGGCCCGGGAAGGTCCGGCGCGCGGGCCAGCGGAGCCCCGGCCATCACCGCGCACACCGGGTCCTCGACCTGGCGCGGGCCGACCAGGATGCGGGCCGCCAGCAACGCCACCCGCGGATGCGCGTCCAGCACCTCGACCGCCCGGGCCAGCGACCCCGGCGCCCACCACGAGTCGTCGTCGGCGAACGCCACGTACGGCGTCGGCGCTCGGCACGCCCCGACGTTGCGGGCGCAGGCGCCGCGGTTCTCGCCGAGCTCCACGATCGACGCGTCCGCGCGCGTGCGTCGCACGATCGCCACCGTGTCGTCGCGGGACCCGTTGTCGACGAGGATCACGGGCGCCTCGTGCCGCGGGAGCGTGCGGCACAGGTCGTCGCGGCGGTCGCGCGTCATCACCACCACGGTGACGCCGGCGTCGGTCGATCCCACGGCCGCCGCCTACCCGGGACCGCTCCGGCGAAACGCGGGACGGATGACGAGCGTCGCTCGGGGTAAGCGGGAGGGGTGGAGGAGAGCCGCACCGTCGAGGACAGCCGCGCCGTCGACGCCGTGCTGTGCGACCGCGACGGCACGCTCGTGGTCGACGTGCCCTACAACGGCGATCCCGCCCGGGTCGTGCCGCTGCCGGGGGTGCGGCGCGGCCTCGATCGGCTGCGGGCGGCCGGCCTCCGCGTGGCGGTGGTGTCCAACCAGAGCGGCGTCGCCCGCGGGATCCTGACGCCTGACCAGGTCGCGGCGGTGAACGGGCGGGTGGCGGAGCTGCTCGGCCCGTTCGAGCACATCCTGTGGTGCCCGCACGGGCCCACCGACGGGTGCGCCTGCCGCAAGCCGGCGCCGGGGATGATCCGCGCCGCGGCCGCCCGGCTCGGGGCACCGCCGGCGCGGTGCGTCGTGGTCGGCGACATCGGCGCCGACATCGAGGCCGCGGCGGCGGCCGGCGCCCGGTCGGTCATGGTCCCCACGGAGGTGACGCGGGCCGAGGAGGTGGCGGCGGCCCCCTGCGTGGTGGCCGACTTCGCCGCCGCGGTCGACGTGATCCTCGCCGGTGCCGCACCAGGTGCGGGCCCCGCGCCACCGCCCCGGACGACCCGGCTCCCGCAGCCGGCACGGTGCCGGCCGTGAGCACCGGCGGCGCCGGCGCCATCCTGGTCGTCCGGCTCGACAACCTGGGCGATGTGCTGCTGGCGGGGCCCGCCGTCCGCGCCGCGGCGGCCACCGGCCGACCGGTGCACCTGCTCTGCGGGCCCCGGGGCCGTGCCGCGGGCGACCTGCTGCCGGGCACGACGTCCGTGTCGACCTTCCACGCGCCCTGGATCGAGCCCGAGCCGATGGCGGTGTCCGAGAGCGACGCCCGGGACCTCGTCGATCGGGTGCGCGCCGCGGGCATCACCACGGCGGCGATCCTGGCCTCGTCGCACCAGAGCCCGCTGCCGCTCGCCCTGCTGCTGCGCTGGGCCGGCGTCGAGCGGATCGCGGCGGTGAGCCACGAGCACGCCGGCTCGCTCCTCGACATCCGCATCCCGGGCGACCCGTCCGTGCACGAGGTGCGCCGGAGCCTGCTGGTCACCGAGGCGCTCGGGTTCCCGACACCGGCGGACGACCGGCTCGCCGTCGACCTGGGCGACGGAGGCCTGCCCGCGACGGTCGGCCGCGAGGTCGGGCCCTCGCCCCCGGGCTTCGTCGTGGTGCACCCCGGTGCGAGCGTCCCCGCCCGGACGCTCGCACCGGCGCAGTGGGTCGCGGCTGTCGCCGCCGTGCGGCAGGCGGGACGGAGGGTGGTGCTCACCGGCACCGCGGAAGAAGCAGGTATCGCCGAACCACTTCTCGGGCAACAGCCCGGTGTGACGGATCTCCGAGGACGCCTGACCGTGCGAGAGCTGGGGACCGTGCTGGCCCGGGCCGGCGCGGTGGTCTGCGGCAACACCGGGCCGATGCACCTGGCCGCCGCCGTCGGCACGCCGGTCGTCGCCGCGTTCGCCCCCACGGTGCCGCTCGACCGCTGGCGACCGTGGCGGGTGCCGCACGAGGTGCTCGGCGCGCAGGACGTGCCGTGCGCCGGTTGCCGCAGCCGGGTCTGCCCGCTCGACGAGCAGGTGTGCCTCGCCGGCGTGACCGGGACGGACGTCGTCGCGGCGCTCGACCGCCTGGTCCCCGCGCCCACCGGGGCGGTGACCCGGTGACGCGGCTCCGGGTCGAGCTGGTCTCGGAGCACGCCAGCCCGCTCGCCGTGCTCGGCGGCGCCGACGCCGGGGGCCAGAACGTCCACGTCGCCGCCCTCGCCCGCCACCTCGGCCGTCAGGGCTGCGACGTCGTCGTGTCGACCCGCGCCGACGCCGCCGACCTGCCGGCCCGCGTGCCGCTCGCCCCGGGGGTGGAGGTCCACCACATCTCGGCCGGGCCCCGGGAACGGCTGCCCAAGGACGAGCTGTGGCCGCACATGCCCGAGTTCGCCCGGAAGCTGCGGCGCCGCTGGGCCTCCCGACGCCCCGACGTGGTGCACGCCCACTTCTGGATGTCCGGGTGGGCGGCGCTCGAGGCGGCCCGCTCGCTGCCCGATCCCCCGCCGTGCGTCCAGACCTTCCACGCCCTCGGCGTGGTCAAGCGCCGTCACCAGGGTGACGCCGACACGAGCCCCGCCGATCGGGCGAGGGTCGAGGCCGAGATCCTCCGGTCGGCCGATCACGTCGTGGCGACGTGCAGCGACGAGGTCGGTGAGCTGCTGGCGATGGGCGGCGATCCCGCCCGCATCTCGGTCGTGCCGTGCGGCATCGACCCGGCCGCGTTCCGCCCGACGGGCCCGGTCGCCCCGCCCCGGCGCGGCGGCCACCGCGTGGTGGTGGTCAGCCGCCTCGTCCCCCGCAAGGGCATCGACGACGTCATCCTCGCCCTCCCGGACCTGCCGGGCACCGAGCTCCTGGTCGCCGGGGGTCCACCGGCCGCAGCGCTGGTCGAGGACCCCGAGGCCCGTCGACTCACCCGTCTCGCCGGCAGGCTCGGCGTCGCCGACCGGGTGCACCTGCTCGGCGCGGTCGCCCGCGCGGACGTGCCCCCGCTGCTCCGGTCGGCCGACGTCGTCGCCTGCGTCCCGCGCTACGAGCCGTTCGGCATCGTGCCGCTCGAGGCGATGGCCTGCGGCGTCCCGGTCGTCGGCTCCGCCGTCGGCGGCCTGCTCGACACCGTGGCGCACGGGTGCACCGGCCTGCTCGTCCCGCCCGGTGAGCCCGCGGCGATCTCCGCCGCGGTCGCCCGCCTGCTCGGCAACCCGTCGCTGCGCGGCCACATGGGCGAGGAGGCCGTCGCCCAGGTGCGGGAGCGCTACACGTGGGATCTCGTCGCCGCCGCCACCCGCGACGTCTACGCCCGCATCGGCGCCCGCGACCCGAACGCGATCGCCGCACCGTGGGCGGTGACCGCATGAGCCTCCAGCACACCCGCACGCTCGAGGCCCACCTGATGTCCTCGCAGCGCGGCCTGTCGGCGCTGACCGTCGAGCTCGATCGCCTCGCCCGCTGGGGTGCGACGCTCCGCCACCGCCTGGAGCGCGGCGGCCGCCTGCTCGTCGCCGGCAACGGCGGCAGCGCCGCCCTCGCCCACCACCTGACGGGCGAGATGGTCGGCCGCTTCGACCGCGAGCGCGAGCCGTTCAGCGCGCTGGCCCTGAGCGGCGACGTGGCCGCCGTGACGGCGATCGGCAACGACTACGGCTACGACGAGGTGTTCGCCCGTCAGGTGCTGGCCCACGGCCGGCAGGGCGACGTGCTGGTCGGCCTGTCGACCTCCGGGCGCAGCCCCAACCTGCTGCGGGCGGTCGACGCCGCCCGCCGGGCCGGGCTGGTCACGTGGGCGATGACCGGTCCCGCACCGAACCCGCTCGCCGACGCCGCCGACGACGCCGTCGCGGTCCCGTGTGCCGACACCCCGAGCGTGCAGGACGTCCACCAGGTGGCGGTCCACCTGCTGTGCCTGGCGTTCGAGAACGCCGCCAGCGAGCTGTGACCGGCGGGCCCGTCCACGATCCGACCCCGACCCGCAGGAGCTGACGTGTCGACCATCCTCGG
>CAYUXB010000131.1:0-10279 GCA_964448525.1 uncultured Acidimicrobiaceae bacterium | reverse complement strand
AGGGGAAGGTCGCGCTCGTGACGGGTGCGGGGTCGGGCATCGGGCGCGCGGTCGCGGAGCGGTTGGTGGCGGAGGGCGCGTCGGTGCTGGGCGTCGATGTGGACGGCGAGCGGCTGCGCGCCACGAAGGCCTCGGCGGGTGCCGGCCTGTCGGTGGTGGAGGCCGATCTGGGCGACCCGGAGGCGTGTCGGTCGGTGGTGGACACGTGCGTGGCGGAGTTCGGCGGCCTCGACGTGCTGGGGAACGTCGCGGGCATCTTCCGTGCTCACCACGTCGTCGATGTGACTCCGGCGGAGTACCGCCGGATCCTGGCGGTGAACCTCGACGCCTACTTCTTCCTGTCCCAGGCGGCGATCCCCCACCTGCTGGAGCGGGACGGAAACATCGTCAACGTCGCGTCGAACTCCGCGCTCCAGGGCATCCCGTACGCCGTCCCCTACGCCGTCAGCAAGGGCGGGGTGGTCCAGCTCACGCGCGCGCTGGCGGTGGAGTTCCTCAAGCGCCCGCTGCGCGTGAACGCGATCGCCCCGGCCGGGACCAACACGAACATCGCCACCGGGGCCACCTTCCCGGGCGACATGGACCCTGACCTCGCGGGTCGCATGGCCGGCCTGCGCGGGCTGGCGGAACCCGAGGAGGTCGCAGGCGTGTTCGCGTTCCTCGCGTCGAGCGAGGCGAAGAGCGTCACCGGCGCGGTCTACACGATCGACAACGGGCTCACGGTCAGCTGACCGGGGCGAGGGGGACACGATGGACATCCAAGCGGTTGCCGACAAGCTCGAGATCCAGGAACAGCTGGCTCGCTACGCCCGGGGCGTCGACACGCAGGACTGGGACCTGTGGAAGTCGGTGTTCACCGCCGATGCGATCGTCGACTACAGCCAATCGGGTGTGATGTGCGGCCCGCGTGACGAGGTGGCTGCATTCCTCGCCCAGGCGTTCGTGGCGATCGAGTGGGCGACGCACCACATCACCAACGTCGAGATCGATCTCGACGGCGACCGCGCCCGGGTGCGCGCCATGTTCTTCAACCCGATGCAGCTCCCCGGGATGGACGGGTCGAGCTCGACCGGGGGCTACTACCACCACGACTTCGTGCGCACCACCGACGGGTGGAAGAGCGAGCACCTGGTGGAGGAGCCCGTCTGGTTCCTCAACCGCCCAGGAGGCTGAGGTTTCGGGCGTCCTGGTCGAGCTCGCGTCGGCATGCGTGGCGGGAGCTGTCCCCGGGCCGCCCCGATGAACCGCAGCTACGAGTACGCGACCGCCTGCTGGCGGTTGGGCGCGACTCCGTTGGAGCCTCCCGTCCGAAGATCGGCGAGGGGATACCGGCACCGATCCCCGACCCGCTGCGGGACACCAGGACCGCGGCCACCCAGCGCCGCTCGGAGCTGGTTCCGGCGCCCCTCTGCGCCATTGACGACGCCGACGTCAACGACTGATCCAACCGCAGGTAGTTTCGTTTACCGCGTTCGAGGCTATGGTCGGTGGCGTGGCTACCACGAAGGACGACCGGAATCTCGCGGCCGATGCGCTGCTCCGACTCCGGCGTCGGCCACGCCACTTCACGCTTCCCGGTGGCCAGACCATCCACATCCCCAAGACGGCGGTCGACGGGCTGATCGAGGTGCTCGAGGCTGTTGCATCCGGCGAGACCGCGACCGTGGTCCGCACTCCTCGCGAGGTGACGACCCAGCAGGCCGCCGACATCCTCAACGTGTCTCGGCCGACCGTGGTCCGCCTCGTCGACCAGGGCGAGCTTCCCGCCCGGAAGGTCGGCTCGCACAGGCGCATCCCATTGCCCGATCTCCTCGCGTTCCGCGACCAGATGATCGCCGAGCGCCGCCAGGTTCTCGACGAGATGACCCGCGATGCCGAGGCCCTCGGCCTCTACGAGTAGCCGACCCGGTCCGGGCCCGTGCACAAGCTGGTGGCCGTCCTCGATGCGGACGTGCTCGTCCCGATCCTGTCCCGTGACCTGCTGCTGACCGCCTTTGACCACGATCTCTACGTCCCGGTCGTGGCGCCGCGCATCCTCGACGAGGTCGAACGCAACTTGCTCACGGACTTCCGCCACCTCGACCGGGCCGCTCTGACTCGCCGGGCCGAGCAGGTCCGCGCCACGCTCAGGTTCCACACCCACCCGACCCCGAAATCACTCACACCGTCGCGGTCGTGAACGCGAAGGACCGGCACGTGGCCGCGCTCGCCGCGACGGCGGGCGCCGATGTCGTCGCCACCAACGACCGGCAGTTGCGCCGCCAGCTACAGCACTTGGATCCGCCGGTGTCGGCGCTCACGGCTGACGAGTTCGCCGTTCGTCTGATCGACCAGCGCCGCGAGACGATGCACGAGGTCCTCGATGCCATGGTCACCACGCGCCGACGCCGACCGCTGAGCCGGGACGGCCTGACCGCCCAACTCGCCGGCACGTTCCCGAACTTCGTGTCGAGCCTCGACGACTCTCCCGCGGCGCCGGACGAGGACTCGTGACGAGAGCCATCGCCGACACCGACGCGCGTCGTGTCATCGCCGAGCTCACGGAGCGGTGCCAGGACGTGTCGAACGGCGCCTGCCCGGCGGACCGCAGCTACGAGTACGCGGCCGCCTGCTGGCGGTACATCCGTGCGTAGTGGCCGTCGGCCGCGAGCAGGTCCTCGTGCATTCCCTGCTCGGCGACCGCACCGTCGGCGAGCACGACGATCAGGTCCGCCATCCGCACCGACGAGAAGCGGTGCGAGATGAGCAGCGTGACGGCGCCGTCGTCCCCGATCGCGCTGGCGGTGCGGCGGTACCGGTCGTACAGCGCCTGCTCCGCGGCCGGGTCGAGCGCGGCGGTCGGCTCGTCGAGGACGAGGCACAGCGGCCGCTGGGGCATCATGCCGCGGGCGATGGCGAGGCGCTGCCACTGCCCGCCCGACAGCTCGGCTCCGTCGCGGTAGGCCTTGCCCAGGTGGGTGTCGAGCCCGTCGGGCAGTCGGCGGACCACCGTTGCGGCGCCGGCCTCGTCGAGTGCCCAGCCGACGCGGGCGGTGTCGTCCATCGCGGCCGGGTCCCCCAGCCCGACGGTGCGGCCGGCCGTGGTCTCGAGCCGCAGGAAGTCCTGGAACGTGCCGCCGAGGCGGCGGCGCCAGTCGTCGATGTCCAGCTCCGCCAGGTCGATCCCGTCGACGAGGATGCCGCCCGAGGTCGGTCGGTAGAGCCCGGCGAGGAGCTTGACCAGGCTGGTCTTGCCGGCGCCGTTGTCGCCGACGATCGCCACGGTCCGGCCCGCCGGGAGGTGCAGGTCGATGTCGGTGAGCACGGGCGTGTCGGTTCCGGGGTACGCGAACGAGACCCGTTCCAGGCTGATCCCCGCGTCGAGCGACGGCGGGGCGGGCATCGAGCCTGCGTAGGCGGCCCGCTGCTCGGCGGCGAGGTCCTCGAGCCAGAGGAACCGATCGGTGGTCCGCAGCGCGGCGGCGGCCTGACGGGCCGCTTCGGCGGTCTGGGCCACGCTCCCCCGGATCTGCAGGGCGAGCTGCGACACGAGCACGATGTCGCCCGGCGTGGCCCGGCCGTGCACGGCGAGGTACGCGGTGAACAGCAGCGCACCGACGTAGCCGGCGGTGAGGGCCAACCACCCGGCCGACGCGACGAGGGCCGCCCGCACCGCTCCCCGCAGCTTTACGCGGGACACCTCGCGCCACAGCTCGTCGGAGCGTGCATCGAGGCGGTCCGCGGCATCGAACACCCGCAGCTCCATGGCCGATGCCGGGGACAGGAACAGTCGATGGATCTGTGTCGCCGCCCGGTCGCGTTCGGCGGCGACACCCGATGCCCGGTCGACGTGGCGCTGCGACCGCGGGACGAGGATCGCCGTCGGCACCGCGCACAGCGGCGTGAGCAGCAGCCAGGGACTCACCGCGCCCAGCAGCCACAGCGCGGTCAGCATGCCGATCGCGAGCGAGGCGGTGGCCGTCAGCGCGAACACCGCCCGCATCAGCGAGGCGCCGCCGGTGCGCACCAGGGCGAGCTGGTCGAGGTACTCGGGCCGTTCGAGGTGGGCGACGCCCGGGATCGCGGCGGTGAGATCGAGCCTGTTGCGGTTGATCTCCAACCCGACCTGGTTCGTGACGATGTGTTCCGTGTCGTGCATCGCCCGGCCGGCCGACCCGAGCAGGCCCGCCCCGACCCCGCCGATCACGGCGGCAGCGATCGCAGGGCCCCAGGCGCGGTCGATGGCCGAGTCGACGAGCCACTTGAGCGCCAGGCTCTGGAGAGCGCCGGCCACGGCGCTGAGCACCAGGGTGCACACGATGACGACGGCGAGTCGCCGTTCCGCCTGGCGGACCACACGGGCGAACAGGCCGACGCGCCGTCGCAGCGACGCCCGGGGGAGGGTGACCGCGCTCACTGGCCCGACACCTCCGCCGCGCCCGTGGCGGCCTCGTCGTCACGGAAGCGTTGGGCCTGCAGGTCGTAGAGGCGCGCGTAGCGTCCGCCTCGGGCGTGGAGCTCGGCGTGGCTGCCGTCCTCGACCACCTGCCCGTCGGCGAGCACGACGATGCGGCCCGCTCGGCGCACCGTCGAGAAGCGGTGCGAGACGACCACGGCGGTGCAGCCTTCGGCGTGGGTCAGCAACCGGTCGAACAGCTCGACCTCCGCGCGCACGTCGAGGCTGGCCGTCGGCTCGTCGAGGATCAGCACCTGGCCGCCGACCCGGGCTGCGTAGAGGGCACGGGCGAGCGCGATGCGCTGCCACTGCCCGCCGGACAGGTCGGCGCCGCCGGTGAAGGAGCGGGACAGGATCGTGTCCCACCCCCGGGGCAGCCCGGCGACGAGGTCGCGGGCGCCGGCCGCCTCGGCCGCGTCGGCGGCGAGCGCGGCGGCGTCCGGGTGGTGCGGGTTCGCTAGGGCGACGTTCTCGAACGCCGACAGCTCGAAGCGCACGAACTCCTGGAAGATCACGGCGAGCCGTCGGCGCCACCGGGCCGGGTCCAGGTCGCGCAGATCGGTGCCGTCGACGAGGATGCGCCCTGCCGTCGGCTGGTAGAAGCCGGCGAGGAGCTTGAGCAGCGTCGTCTTGCCGGCCCCGTTCTCCCCCACGATCGCGAGCGACTGCCCCGGGGTGATCTCGAGATCGAGATCGCGCAGCACCGGCTGCTCGCTCCCGGGGTACGTGAAGCCGACGCCGTCGAACCGGATGCTCGGCACGCCGTCGTCCCCGCCCGGGACCGCGCGGCGCGCCGCGGCGTCGGCTTCCTCCGCGTGGAAGCGGTCGAGTGCCTCGACGGCGGCGAGCTGGGGCACAGCGGCCTCGATGGAGAACGCCTCCCAGCCCATGGCCGACAGCACCCGGGCGACCGCCACGACGCCACCGAGCGCAGCGGTGAGCTGCGCGGCGGTGAGCTGGCCGTCGACCGCGAGGCGGGCGAGCAGCACGAAGGGGACCAGTGCGGCCAGCGCGTTGAGCGCGAAGACCGCCCAGTGGAGGCGGTAGGCACCCATCAGGACGCGGGACAGCTCGTCGACCGGCACCCGACCGTGGGCGTGGAACCGGTCGAGCGCCCAGTCCCGGAACCCGAAGAGGCGCAGTTCCTTCGCTCCGGCCGGCGTGCCCAGGATCTCGGACCAGTAGTTGGACGCCCGACCGTCGCTCGTCGTGTCGACCATGCCGGAGGCGATGGCCTGCGCGTAGTGCCGGCGCAGGAGCGCACGCTGCCAGACGATGAACGCGAACGCGGCGATCGCCGCCGGCGGCGAGTACACGAACGTGACCCCGGCCGCCGCGGCGGCCCCGACCAACCTGGTCATCAGCCAGAGCTGCCCCTCGGCACCCGCGCCGAGGTTGAACAGGTAGACGTTGTCGATCGGCAGGGCGGCGGCGTCGCGGACGACCTGCGACTCGAGGTGGTCGACCCCCGGCCGCGCCGACAACGCCTGGCGCACCCGCCGGCGCACCGCGCCGTTCACGCTGGCCGCCGCGCCGTCCCGGAAGGGCACCAGCAGCGACTGCGCGATCTGGTCGATGCTGAGCAGCGCACCCACCGTCACCAGCGGCCACACCAGGCCGTCCAGGTTGCCGCTGCCCGTCGCGTCGACGGCTCGGCCGACCAGCCACGCCACCGCCGCCGCGGTCGCGGCAGGCACGAGCGACGCGAGGAGCATCGCCGAGCCGAGCAGCCAGAGCACACGGGGTGGGACGACGCCGAGCAGCCGGAGGAGCGCCAGCCGTTCCCGCAGCAGTGCGGCCCCCGGTCTCGTAGAGCCCCCAGATCCATGCCGGGGACGGTACGTCAAGAAACCGACCAGCGGTATGTAGATTTTGCAATCCGCTCTACGCTGCGCCCGTGGCCACGGCCAACCGCCGCACCAACGAGGAACGCACCCGCACGACACGCCGTGCGCTCGTCACCGCCGCCCGCCACCGGTTCGAGACGGTCGGCTACGCGGCGGCCGGCCTCGACGAGATCGCGGCGGCGGCCGGTGTCACCAAGGGTGCGCTCTACCACCACTTCCCCAACAAGGTCGCGCTCTACGACGCGGTCGTGGTCGCGATCCAGGACGAGCTGTCGGCTCACGTCGACCGCGCCGCCAACGCGGCCGGCACGGCGTGGGACAAGTTCGTCGCCGCCTGGATCGCCTTCATCGAGGTCACCGACGAGCCCGGCATCCGGCGACTGATGGTCGAGGCCCCCGCCGTGCTCGGCTACCGCCGCTGGCAGGAGATCGACGACGAGCACAACCTCGTCGCGATCACGACCGGGCTCGAGGTCCTGGCGTCGAAGGGCGAGCTGGCCTTCGAGCCGACACCCGACCTCGCCCGCGTGCTCCTCGCGATCTCCAACGCGCTCGGCACCCTCGTCAGCCAGGACGACGACCCGGCCGCCGCCCGCGCGGTCGTGATCCCCGTGTGGGAGCACTTCCTCCGCTCGCTGAAGGAACCGTCGAGGGAGTCAGACGCACCATCGCGCGCCCCGGACCAACCGTGACCGACGATGGCTCCCAGCGCGCCGGACCCACTGGCAACGGGTATCGGGGGCCAGTTGATTTCGCGCGCTATGGCCATCCACGTGAGCTCGTGGCCAGCACGAAACGTGGTGGAGCGACGCGTGCCAGCTCGCAGCTTGAGTGCCGGCTGCAGTCTTCTGGCACGCTCGTCCGATCTCGCCGCCAACGGCACTTCGAGGGCAGGATCCAGGTCGTTCTGGCCGCGCGTTCTGGGACGGTCCGACTGGCTCCGCGGTGCAACCCGATCCGTCGATCTGTACGCCGGATCGGCAAGCCCTTCCACACCCCGTCGCCCGGTAGGGGCACACCCGGGACGGTCGGGTCGAGGAGCGATCGGTCGCATGCGTCCCCTCTCCAGATCCGGCAGTAGGTACGGCGTCCAGGAGACACTGCGTGTGCCAGAGGACTGTAACGAGTGTCAGATTCGCTTGGGGGCAGCGAACGTTCGCCGGATGAGCGGCTCGAAGTGCTCGAGAGGCAGCGTGTCGTAGCTGGGGTCGAACGAGGTCTGGTCCCATTCGTCGGCGAATCGCTCTGCGAGGTTGTATGCCGGATGCCCCCGGTGCCGGTCGCGCAGGTCGGCCGGCTTGCCGAGGTGCTCGTAGTAGTGGCGGCCCTGGAAGTCCTGATGCACCTCGACCATCCATGCGACCTCGTCTCTGACGAACGGAGCGATTAGCGCTGCGGCGGTGGCGGGATGGTTCGGCTCGCTGATCGCCTTGCCGATGTCGTGGCAGAGGGCGGCGACGACGACTTCGTCGTCGGCTCCAGCGCGCTCTGCCCGGGTCCCGGTTTGGAGTGCGTGCTCCAGCTGGTCCACGGCGAAGCCGCACCTGATGCCGGCGAGGGAGCGCAGCATCACGAGGATGCGGTCCGGCACCAAGGCCCAGGCCTCGACCGACTCGTGCGCGATGTGGTCCCAGTCCGCGGCGGTCGATCGGTCCATGCGGGTGAAGGTCATGGTGCGTGCTCCGTTCAGCCGAGCAGGTCGGGCTGTGCTTCGATGATGTCGGCGAAGATCGATTGCGCGGTGAACCAGCCGGCGAGGGGCGTGCCCTGCTCGTCGCGGGCGTGTCGTGCTGCGTCATCGTCGATGAGCAGGGGCGTGCCGGCGGCTTCGGCGAGGAGCTGCGCTTCGCAGCACCGTTCCATGCGTAGGAACCACCAGGTGGCCTCTTCGACGGACTGGCCGACGCTGAGCAGGCCGTGGTTCCGCAGGATCACCGCCTTGCCGGTGCCTAGAGAGTCGGCGATAGCGTCTCCCTCGGCCCGGTCGAGGACCCGACCGTGGTACTCGGTGTAGACGCCGTGATCACGGTAGAAGTCGCAGTGGTCCTGGGAGATCGGGTCCAGAGGTCGCCCGAGAGCGGACCATGCTCGCCCGAACCGGGAGTGAGAGTGGGCGGCGGCGTCCACGTCGGGGCGGGCGCGGTGGATGCTGGCGTGGATGGCGAAGGCCGACTGGTTGATCGGCTGGTCGCCGTCCACGACGGCACCGGAGTCGTCGACGAGAACCAGGTGTGACGTGCGCAGCCGGGAGAAGGGCACCCCGAACGGGTTGACCCAGAAGTGGTCGGGCCACTCGGGGTCCCGGACAGAGAGATGTCCAGCGACTCCCTCGTCCAAGTCGTGGCGGGCGAAGATCCGGAACGCGGCAGCCAGACGCTGCTTGCGGTGGACCCGCTCCTCTTCGACCGACGTCGCCTCCGACCACGGGAAGGGCCGTACTGCGGTGGTGGTGCTCATGTCATGAGCGTCGAGGCCCGCCGCGTGCCGGTCAACGGGGCCGATGTGCCGTTCCTTGACCGAGACTGTTAGTGCGTACCGCTCGCTGTACGATCGTGCAGTGCCTGTTCATCCTGACGACCTCACGGCCAAGGCACGCATCCGCGAGGCTGCCCTCGAGCTGTTCGCCGCAGACGGGATCGATGCAACGTCGATGCGCAGCATCGCCGCCCGGGCCGGCGTGTCGCCGTCGCTGGTGGTCCATCACTTCGGGTCGAAGAAGCGCCTTCGGGATGCCGTCGACGAGGCCGTGCTCGGGGCGTTCACGTCGGTGTTCGCCGACGTCGACACAGACGGGACGGCGATCGAGGTCAGCGAACGGCTGAACGCCGCCGTCTCCTCCATCATCGGCGGGCAACCCGAGGTGCGCGAGTACCTCGGACGTAGCCTGGTCGACGCCAGCGAAGCCGGCCAACGGCTGTTCGATGCCCTGAGCGAGACCGTGATCGACGGGCTGGCCGAGCTCGAGCGCAGGCGTCTCGTACGAAGCAACACAGACGCCACGTGGCGCGCCTACGCCGTGCTGTTCATCGTCCTCGGTCCCGTCCTCCTCGGTCGTCAGCTCGAAGCGCGTCTCGGTCAGGACCCCTTCGACGGCGAGATCGTCGAGGCCCGCAGCCGCTCCAACATCGATCTCCTCCAACGAGGCCTCTTCGTACCGCTCAGGGAATGACCCCCAAACGGACCGAGCGTCCTCGCGGCACGTCGCACTCATCGGCGGCGTGCGCACCAGTTGCGGACCTCCTCACCTACGTGCCGATGGCTCGGCCATCGCATCGCAGCTACTGCTCGCTCGCGGGGTCCGGAGCGGCTTCATGGCGGTTCTCATCGGAGTGCTGGTCGCCACGCAGTAGCTGCCCCGGGTCCACAGACTCCCCGGCTCCGTGAGGCCCTACCGAGACGGCGATCGGTCCGTAGCCGATGTCGATGGGCAGGCGTCGCAGAACGCGCGGTGCCACGCTCGCCGGACGTGCCCTCCAACGCCGGCTGTGGGATCACGCCGCCGATGCCCGCCACCTCGCGCTCGGACGCCTTCCCGATTCACGTCACCCCGGTGACCCCAGGGCCATGCATGCTGATTCGAGCTGGCCGATCGACGATCGGTGGCTGGGCCGCCAGCGACGTTCCGGTGCTGCTGCTGACGTCCGGCCGCCGGTGCTTCCCCTCTGATCCGTCTGGTGGGGCGTGGCGCTGACGTTCCCGTCAAGGTAACTTGACGGCGTGGCTCCAGTCGTTCTGGAAGCGCTCGAAAGCACGGGATCCCTGATGACGACATGCTCCACGCCTACCGACATCCCATACGGGTCTTCGAGCTCGACGGGTTGACGATGCTCGTCGGCGCCGACCTCAGTGGGCGGCTGCTCGAAGTGGGGGTAGCGATGGGTGACGGAGTCGAATTCATCGTGCACGCCATGCCCGCTCGTCAGAAGTTCCTGAGGTGATCCATATGCCCCGAACGATCCAAGAGATCCTCGACCACGCCGACGAACTCGCCGAGCGC
>CAYUXB010000130.1:0-10283 GCA_964448525.1 uncultured Acidimicrobiaceae bacterium | reverse complement strand
TCCATCTTCTGGCTGCGCACCGCCGAGGGCGCCTGGGCGCCGAGCACCCAGCCGATGGCGTCGACCACGTTGGACTTTCCCGAGCCGTTCGGGCCGACCACCACGGTGACACCCGGCTGCATCTCGAGGACGGTCGACTCCGCGAAGGACTTGAACCCCTTGAGGGTCAGCGCCTTGAGGAACATCGGACTCCGAAACTAGAGGACGGCCCTGCGCAGCACGGGGATGCCACGGTGCGTGAGCGGACGGTGGCCCGCCCCGGGGGCGGCCCGACTCAGACCTGGCAGCTCGGGCACCAGTAGGTGATGCGCCCGCCGCCGCGCTGCTTGGTCACCGTCTGGCGGCAGCGGCGGCACGGTTGGCCGTCGCGGCCCCACACCTGCAGCTCGTCCTGGAAGCTGCCCTCCTTGCCCTGGAGGTCGGTGAAGGGGTGGTCGGGCATCGAGGTGCCGTGGTGCTTGGTCGCCTCGTGCAGGATCTCGACGAGCGACCGGTAGAGCCGGCGGATCTCCATCGTCGAGACCGTCGAGACCGCCCGGTCGGGGCGGAGGCCGGCGTCGTCGAGGATCTCGTCCGCGTACAGCCCACCGAGGCCGACGACGAACGACTGGTCGAGCAGCAGCGGCTTGAGCTTCTCGGTGCGGTGGTTGACCAGCGACTGGGCGAAGGCCGTCCACGAGACCGGCGACGCCACCGGGTCGAGCCCCAGGTTGCCGAGCTCGGGCGCTTCGACGAGCAGCAGGTCCGGCGTGACGACGAACGTCTCGGCGACACCTTCGGGGTCGCCCATGCGGAGCTGGCCGCCCTGGGTGAAGGTGATGACCACCTGGGTGTCCTTGGCCACCTCGTCCTTCGGGCTGGTGCGCAGCAGGTAGCCCGAGGTGCCGATGTCGAACACCAGCAGCTCACCTGTGTCGAGGGTGAACACCAGCAGCGAGCCGCGGCGGTCGACGCCCTTGATCTTCGCCCCGTCGAGGCGGGACTGGAACGCCTTGCGCGACCCGTTCCGGTGCACCGCCTTGGCCACGGGCACCTCGGCGGACTTGACCCGCCGCCCGACGGTCTCGCGCTCGAGACCGCGTCGGAGGGTCTCGATCTCGGGCAACTCAGGCATCTTCGCTCTCCAACTGGGCCACCAGGGTGGCGTAGGCGTCGCGTGCCGCGACCTGTTCGGCCTGCTTCTTCGACCGGCCGTCACCGGTGCCCCGCGCCTTGCCGCCGACCGCCACGGTCACGTGGAAGCGGCGGGCGTGGTCGGGGCCCTCGGCCAACGTCTCGTAGCGGGGCGACTCGTCGAAGTGACGAGCCGACAGCTCCTGCAACCGGCTCTTGTAGTCCTGCCCGCCGGGACCACCGGCGTGTGCCTCCGCGACCCGGCTGCCGAGCAGCCGCAGCACCAGGTCGTGGGCTTCCTGCATGCCTGCCGACACGTAGACGGCGCCGAGGACGGCCTCGAGCGCGTCGGCCAGGATCGAGGGCTTCTCCCTCCCGCCGGACTGTTCCTCTCCCTTGCCGAGCAGCAGGTGGTCGCCGAGGCTCAGCTCGTCGGCCACCTCTGCCAGCGTCACCGCGTTGACGACCGCCTTGCGGACGTCGGTCAGCTCGCCCTCGCTGAGCGTCGGATACGCGTGGTAGGCGTGATCGGTGATGATCACGCCGAGCACGGCGTCGCCGAGGAACTCGAGCCGCTCGTTCGAGTCGTGGCCCGGGTTCTCGGCGCACCACGAACGGTGCACGAGCGCGGGGGCGAGCACGCCGGGCGATTCGACGTCGACGCCGAGGCGCTCAGCCAACTCGTCGAGACGATCGACAGGGAGAGAGATGGCGGTGCCTCAGAGTCGGGCGAGGACGTAGTCGACGGCGTCGCGCACCGTCTTGATGTCCTCGAGGTCCTCGTCTTCGATGCGGAAGCCGACGGTGCGCTCGCCGAGCTCCTCCTCGAGGGCTTCGGCGAGCTCGATGAGGGCGAGGGAATCGGCGTCGAGGTCGTCGGTGAACGAGTCGCCCTCGTTGATGGACGACGGTTCGACCTCGAGGATGTCGGCCAACCGATCGCGGATCAGGTCGAAGACCTGCTGGCGATCCATCGGACTGCGCTCGACATGGGTCTCGGCGGGCACTCAGATACTCCTGGTCAGGGTTGTCAACAACACGGGCGGACGGCGCACCGCGGTCTCGGTGTGCGAATTGCTGTGACTGGGGCGTCGACGTCGTCGGCTCGGGTCTCGGCCGCGCCGCGGGGCTCGGCCTCTGACGGCGGGCAGTCTAGCGAGGCCGCAGTTTGTGCGCTTGTGAACACCGGCGGCGCTCAGCGGGGAGCGACGGCCGCACGCAGGCGCTCGACGACGTCGGCCGCGATCATCTCACTCGCCACGCGGGCGGCGTTCACGATCGCCGTCGGTGTCGACGACCCGTGGCTGATGATGCACACCCCGTCGACGCCGAGCAGCATGGCGCCGCCGGTGTTGTCGGGGTCGAGCGTGCCGTACAGCGGCAGCAGCGCCTCGAAGGCCTCGTCGGCCACCTCGGTGGTGCCGAGGGCGTCGAGAACGCTGCGGACCAGGGCCTTCATGCCGCCCTCGAGCGTCTTCAGCGCCACGTTGCCGGTGAAGCCGTCGGTGACCACGACGTCGATCTCGTCGGTCATGATGTCGCGGCCTTCGACGTTGCCGACGAAGCGCGCGCCGGAGCCGGCGAGCGCGTCGGGCTCGGTCAGCAGGGCGTGCGCGTCCTTGACGAGGGCGTTGCCCTTCGTCGCCTCCTCGCCGATCGACAGCAGACCCACCCGAGGCTGGGCGATGCCGTATCGCTCCCGGGCGAACACGGCGCCCATCTGCGCGAACTGCACGAGCCACGACGCCTGGCACTCGGCGTTCGCGCCGGCGTCGAGCAGCACCGTGGGAGTGGAACCGGGTACCGGGATGGGGGTGGCGATCGCCGGCCGGGACACGCCTTTGATGCGACCCATGCGGAGCAGCGCCGAGGCCATGGTGGCGCCCGTGTTGCCGGCGGACACCATGGCAGACGCCTTGCCGTCGCGCACGGCCTCGGCCGCCCTGACGAGGGAGGAGTCCTTCATCGTGCGGACGCTGGAGCCCGGGTCGGCATCCATGCCGATGACCTGCGAAGCTTCGATCAGGTCGAGGTCACCCCGCAGCGGCCCGATCTCGTCGGGCCGGCCCACCAGCACGACGGGCACGCCCAGTTCGGAGGCGGCGCGCTGGGCACCCTCGACGATGTCAGAGGGTGCGTTGTCGCCGCCCATGGCGTCGATGGCGATCGGCAGCATCGTGGCGGGCGCGAGAGGGTCGGAGTCGGTCAGCGGAGTGCCCGGGGCCGTGGAGGCCGGCGGATCCTCAGTCGACCTCGATGGCGACACGGCCGCCGTACCAGCCGCAGTTGCCGCACACGACGTGGGGCAGCTTCGCCGAGTCGCAACGCGGGCAGACGCTGCGAGCGGGACGCTCGAGGCGCCACGCGCTGGCCCTGCGGCTGCGGCTCTTGGCCTTGGAGGTCTTCTTCTTGGGGACGGCCATGGGAGTCTTCCTGCAACGTGTCGGTGGGGCGCCTGAGGCACGGCGCGACGCACCCGCCGGACGGGCACGGATGGAAGATGCTAGCGGGCCGCCCGCGGAACCGTCGAACCGCGCTCGGCCGGCCGCTCAGTTGTCGAAGCGGAGGGCGTCGAGAGCGCCCCAGCGGGGATCGGCCGGCGGCGCCGCACCGTCGTCGTCCACCTCGTCGACATCGGGAGCGACGGTCACCGGGTGGCTCTCGGGATCCGGTCCGGCACACGCGTCGTCGCACAACGGGGCGATCGGCAACGCCAGCGCGAGCGCTTCGCGCAAGGCGGGCTCGAGGTCGAGGTCGTCGCGCCCCAGGGGATAGGTCTCACCCTCGACCGGGTCGGGCTCGAAGACCTCGCTCACCTCGACGACGACCTCACCACCGGTGGGTTCGAGGCAGCGCCGGCACTCGCCCTCCCACCATCCGGTGACCGTGCCGCTCACCGTCACGCTCTCCCCCTGCGCCTCGAGCACGACGTCCGCCACCACGTCGTCGTCGGTCAGGCGGGTGGTCGACAGCCGCAGGCCGGGCAGGGGGCCCGCGAGCGTGAGGGGGTGCACAGCACCCCGCTGGCGGAACAGCTCACCGGTGGAGATCAGGAACGGGCGTGCCACGCCGTCCAGGCTACGAGCGCACGCGCCCGGCGACGACGCACCAGCGGGCGCCCGGTCAGGCCCGCCCCGGAGAGCTCAGACGCGGTCCTGGTCGAAGAAGCCGGGAGCGGGATCGTGGTCGTCGTCGTGGTCGTCGTCGTGGTCGTCGACCGGGCCCCGGCCGTTGACCGCGCCCGGCATCGACCCGCCGACCCCGACGGGCGGCAGCCCCTCCCCCGCCGGTCCGCGCAGCTTGGCGCGACCCGACGCGATGACGGTCATCGTACGCTCGAGCACCGTCTCGAGCTGGGCGAGCCGCTTGTCGCAGAAGTCGTCGGCCTCGTTGCGCTGCCGGCTGGCCTCGGCCCGGGCGTTCTCCATGATGCGACGGGCCTTGGCCTCCGCGGCCTTCATGACCTCGGACCGCTGCACCATGCGCTCGGCCTGGCCGCGTGCGGCGGCGAGGATGTCGTCGGCCTCGCGCTGCGTGCGGGCCAGGAACTCCTCGCGGTCCTTCAGCAGCCAGCGTGAGGCGCGCACCTCGTCGGGCAGACGCTCGATCGCCTGGTCGAGCAGATCGAGCACCTCGTCGCGATCGACCTTCACCTGGGTCGACAGAGGCGCCGGGCGAGCGGTGTCGACCAACTCGTGCACGTGGCGCAGCAGCGCCTCGACGTCGCCGCCGGGCGCCCGCTCGGCCACCCGGGCATCGAAGCTGTGCTCGAAGGAGTGGTCGTCGTCGTCCATCACCCGTCCCCGTCACCTCCGGCGGCGGCCTCGGCGGCGTACTTCTCGGCGAGCAGCTTGGCCACCGACGCCGGCACCATCGACGTGATGTCGCCGTGGTAGCGGGCGATCTCCCGGATCAGCTTCGACGCCAGGTACGAGTGTGACGAGCCCGACGGGATGAACAGCGTGTCCACCCCGGAGACCCGCTTGTTCATCTGCGCCATCATCAGCTCGGACTCGAAGTCGGACACCACGCGCAAGCCCTTCACGATGAAGTCGGCCCCCACCTCCTTCGCCAGGTCGACCACCAGGCTGGAGAACATGGTGATGCGCACGTTGTCGAGATGGGCGGTCGACTCCGCTATCAGGACCTGCCGCTCCTCGAGGGTGAACAGGGGGGCACCCTTCTGCGGGTTGCGCACGGCCGCGACGACCACCTCGTCGAACAGCCGGGATGCCACTTCGATGATCTCGATGTGGCCGTTGTGGATCGGATCGAACGACCCGGGGTAGAGAACGGTGGTCACTGGACGGGGCTCCTGGTCACGGGAAGGTCCTTGGCCGCTGGTGCTGTGTCCACCAACGCTGGCGCCCCGCCAGGGCGGGAGCACTGGCCAACACGGGCCACGGTAATCGACGGCACCCCTCGCACCAGGACACACACACCGGCCGCCTCGCGACCCGGCGGGGAAGGCGCCCGCTCAGCCGTCGCCGGTCGTGGCCGGAGGCACGAGGAAGCCCACCCAGGTGCCGCCGTAGCGGGACTCGCGCGCGATCGACCACCCGGTGGGCAGCGGGACCGCGGCGGACGCCTCGGCCACCACCAGGGCCGTCGGCACCGACGCCAGCAGGTCGACCCAGCCGTCGAACGAGTAGGGCGGATCGCAGAAGGCCACGTCGAACCGCACGTCGGTGCCCAGAGTCGCCAGCCAGGGCTCGACCGGCACCTCGACGAGCGTGGCTCGATCGACGAACCCGCACACCTCGAGGTTGCGGCGGACGGCGTAGCGGGCGGACCGGTCGCGGTCGACGAAGGTCACGTGAGCCGCGCCCCGGGACAGCGCCTCGATGCCGAGCGCGCCGCTGCCGGCGAACAGGTCGACGACCTGGGCATCCTCGATGGCTCCACGACTCCACAGCGCGTTGAACACGGCCTCCCGCACGCGATCCGTGGTCGGGCGCGTGCGGGCGCCAGGTGGTGCCACCAGGGTCCGCCCCCGGGCTGTGCCGGCCACGACTCGCATCGGCGGCACCGTACCGGCTGGCATCCTCGGTCCATGACAGATCCCGTGCGTGTGATCAGGATCGATCAGCCGAAGGTGCGCAACGCCATCAACTCGAAGACGGCGCAGCGGCTCCACGACGAGTTCGTGGCCTTCGACGACGACGAAGGCGCCAAGGTGGCCGTGCTCACCGGGGACGCCGCCGCGTTCTGCGCGGGCGCGAACCTGCGCGATCTCCCCAAGCTGCGCGACAGCGGCCCCCTCGGGCCGACCCGACTGGCGCTGTCGAAACCGGTGATCGCCGCGATCGAGGGCTGGTGCGTCGCGGGTGGGGTCGAGCTCGCCGCCTGGTGCGACCTGCGGGTCGCGGGCGACGGGTCCCGCTTCGGCTGCCTCGAACGCCGGTGGGGCGTCCCGCTCGTCGACGGCGGCACCTACCGGCTCCCCCGGATCGTGGGCCTCGGACGGGCGCTCGACCTGATCCTGACGGGCCGCGAGATCGACGCGGTCGAGGCCGAGCGCATCGGCTTCGTCGACCGCCTGGTCCCAGCGGGGACCGCCCTCGATGCCGCGATCGAGTTGGCCGGACAGATCGCCGCCTCGCCGTGGCGGTGCGTGGTCAACGACCGTCGGGCGGTCTATGACGGCCTCGGGCTCGACATGGCCGACGCCCTGGCCAACGAGGATCGGCTGGGCCGCGAGGTCATCTTCGCGGAGGGCTTCGCCACCGGCGTCGACCGCTTCGGTGCCCACCAGGCAAGGCGCGACCGCTGAGACGGGACCGGCCACGCGCGAGGGTCCCCCGGCGCGGTGGCGGCACGGGCGCGGGCTAGCGTCCCGCCGGTGGAGGTCGACCAGGTCATCACATGCATCGACTGCGGGGGCCGGGCTCACCTGATCTCGTACCCGCCGTCGGAGCGCGGCTGGGAGCCCGGTGACCTGGTCGTCTACCGCTGCGAGGACTGCCTCGACCGGTGGGACCTGGTGGTCCCCGACGACGACGACGACCTCGCACCCGAACCCTGACCCCCCTCTCGCGGCTCGGGGGCCAGCCCCCATGCCCCCGGACCGGCGCGCGTGGTCAGGTGCCCGGGTCCGCCCGACATCACGATGGAGACTTCCTGAGATGCACACGACACCGACCACCCGCCTGATGCGCCGCATCCTCGGCCTGGCCGCCGTGCCCGCCCTGGTGTTCGCGATGGCCGCCTGCGGTGGTGACGACGACGAGAGCAGCAGCGGGGGCGGTGACTCCAGCTCGTTCTGCGACGACGCCCGCACCATCGATGAGGCGGCAGAGAACACCGACACCGAAGACCTCGACGCCTTCGGCGACGCGATCGCCGCCATGCAGGCCCTCGACCCGCCCGCGGAGATCGCCGAGGACTGGGCGCTGATGTTCGAGTCGTTCGAGCAGATGTCCGACCTCAGCGTCGAGGACATGGAGAACCTGGACGAGGACTCGTTCGCCGAGGCCGAGGCCGCCTCGGAGCGCGTCTCCACCTACATGGAGGAGGAGTGCGGCATCGACGGCTGATGCCGTCGATCACGTCCTGAGATCCACACGACGACGCCGGTGCCCACCCCTCGTGGGGTGGGCACCGGCGCGTCCCGCGGTCGTCGGTTCGTCGAGCCGGCTACACGGCCACCGCGCCGGGACGACCGTCCTCGATGACGAACGACGCCCGGGTCGACACGGGCGCACCGGGGACCGTCACCTGGTCGACGACGCGGTAGTCGGCGGTCCACGTCGAACGGGTGACGACGTTGCGGATGTAGCCCCGCTTGCGGTTGATGAACCTGAAGTGCGGGTTCTCCGCGAGCTGCACGGCGTCGCCCGGGTTCTGTTCGACCCCGTCGCCCCCGCTCGTGATCGACGTGCCCACCAGCTCGGTCGCGACCGTTGCCGAGGCGGGATCGTCGAAGTTCGCCTTCACGTCGCAGACGTAGGAGGCGTGGACGTCACCCGTGAGCACGACCGGGTTCGAGGTGCCCGCCGCCACCATGTGGTCGCGCAGGGCGTTGCGCTCGGGCACGTAGTTGTCCCAGGCGTCGTCGCTGAAGCTGGCGTTGGGCCCGGAGGTGAAGTCGCGCTGGGAGAAGAACACCTGCTGGGCCAGCACGTTCCACCGGGCGGTGTCGCCCGCGAGGTTCGAGATCAGCCACTGCTCCTGCGCGTCGCCGAGGATCGTGCGGGTGGGGTCGAGGCGTAGCTCCTGGTTCTGGTCGCTGCGGTACTGGCGGGTGTCGAGCATGTGGACGTCGAGGAGGTCGCCGAAGGTCAGCCGCCGGTAGAGCTCCATGTCGATGCCGACCGGGATCGACGCCCGCCGCAACGGCATGTGCTCGTAGTAGGCCTGGAAGGCGGCGGCCCGGCGGGCCAGGAACGCCTCGGGCGACTGCAGGGCCGGGTCCTGGGGCACCTCGTCGGCCCAGTTGTTGTCGATCTCGTGGTCGTCGGGCACGACCAGCCAGGGGAAGGCGCCGTGACACGCCTGCAGGTCGACGTCGGTCTTGTACTGGGCGTGCCGGTTCCGGTAGTTCTCCAGCGTCAGCGGCTCGCCGATGCCCTCGTGCGAGCGCAGGTGGTTCGGGTTCGGCGGCCCCTCGTAGATGTAGTCGCCGAGCTGGACCACGAAGTCGAGGTCCTCGGCCGCCATGTGCCGGTGGGCGGTGTAGTAGCCGGCGGGATAGTTCTGGCACGACGTCACCGCGAAGGCCAGCTCGCGGGTGCGGCCCCGGCGGCTCGGCGCCGTGCGGGTGCGGCCCACCGGCGAGATCGACCGGCCCTGACGGAAGCGGTACCAGTACCACTCCCCCGCCCGCAGCCCGGTGGCCTCGACGTGCACGCTGTGGCCGAACTGGGGCGCGGCGTGGACGGTCCCACGGGCGGCCACGCGACGGAACCGCTCGTCGCGGGCGATCTCCCACTGCACCGGTACGACGTGCTGGGGCATGCCGCCGCCGTTGAGGGGGTCGGGGGCGAGGCGGGTCCAGAGGACGACGCCGTCGGACGTGGGGTCGCCCGAGGCGACGCCGAGGGTGAACGGGTCGGTGACCGGCCGGCGCGACCGGCCGGTCGCCGCGGTGGTCTCGGGCGCTTGGGCGCCCGCGGGCAGGACGCGGACGGTGGCGAGTGCGGCCGCGCCGGCGGCCCCCACCTGGAGGAACCGGCGACGGTCGATGCTGGTGTTGGACATGCCCACATGGGACCAAGGCCGGGTGAATGCCATGTGGCCGTGGCGGTCCCGGGCACGGAACGTCCGGCAACCACTCGCCGTCGTGCCCCTGTTCGCTGTGAAGCCCATCGACCGCCGGCTCGCCCAGCGAGGGGCAACCTGCCGGGCTCCCCCGTCAGCTGACCGGTCGATGCCCGGCTACTCGCAGGCGATGCCGTCGTTGTCCCGGTCGAGATCGTAGATGTCACTGCCGATGACCGTGACCTGTCCGGTGTAGGCCGGTCCGTTGCCGCTGCCGCCTGCGCAATCCACATCGCTGGCGATCGGTACGCACCCCGTGTAGTTCGGGTCACAGCCGCTGGACACCGGCGGGGGCGGGGGCGGGGGCGGAGGGGGCGGCGGCGGCGGGACGGTGGTCGGCGGGGGCGGAGGCGTCGTCGTGGTCGTGGTGGGTGGCGGGGGCGGTGCCGTCGTCGTCGTGCTCGTGGTGGTGCTCGGCCTGACGGTCGTCGTCGGCCGGCGCGACGTGCTGGTCCGCTCGGTGGTGTCTGTCGTGTCGCCCGCCGCGGCGACGCCCGTGTCGGCGGCGCCCGCGCAGGCCGCGAGCGCGACCGTCAGCACCGCGCCGAGCGCGATGGTCCGAAGCTGTCTCATCCGGTCGTCTTCCCCCGATCCGCCGGGCCGACGGCGTCGGCCCCTGTCCGTGCCGCGAACACTACCGTGCGCCTCCGTACCGAGGCCGGTACCTTCCGTCGTTTGGCAGGGTTGCCAATGGTGCGCGTGCCCAACCGGGCGCGGGCGGCGTCGAGCACACCGTCGTCCACGCCGAATCAGTTAACTCCGGGTCCGATGCCGGCCCGGTTTGTCAGCCCCTCGAGACGGCGCCGCCGATGAACGACCGCAGCCCCGCGAGGTCGAGGTCGTAGTCCGGGTTGTGCGGGTCGTCGTCCGCCCCTTCGTGAACGTCGAGAACGACCGCTGTGTCGCCGTGG
>CAYUXB010000129.1:7950-10298 GCA_964448525.1 uncultured Acidimicrobiaceae bacterium | reverse complement strand
CGCAGCTGTCAGGGCCAGACAACACCACCTTGACCGGCGGGTCAAGGGGAGGGCGTTCGGCGAGGAGCGCCGTCGCCTGCCGTGCCGTTCGCGGGTCGCCGGTCCCCGAAATTGATCCAGCCCCAACTGCCGACCCCCCCATCCTGACTGTCATACCCCCTCCGTAGTGTGCGCGGCATGGAACTGTGGTCTCCGCCCCACGATGCGCCCCACCTGCTCGAATGGTGGCGGCCGCTCATGCTCGTCAGCCGCCGCGCCCGCCTCGAGCAGTTCCCGTGGCCTGTCCACCTCGACGAGTTCCGCCTGGCGGGCCGGGTCAGGCGCCAGGGCAGGCCCGACATCTGGATCTACGACCACCACGAGAACAGCGGCTCGGTGTGCGTCGACGCGACCGGCCAGACGTACCGGTTCTTCGCCACGCCCAAGGGCAAGGGCGTCGGGCAGTTCCGGCCGTGCGAGCTGCGCAGCGCGCTGTGGCGCGCCCGCCTGCCCGATGTGGTCGAGCCGGTCGCCTACGGCGCTGAGGCACGCCGGGGGTGGCTCGGTGCACCGGGGTCCGGTTCCCACACGGGCTTCGACGGCACGGGCTTCGACGAGGACGGCGGCTTCGACGGCACGGGCTTCGACGACGATGGTGGGTTCGACCCTCTCGACGACGTCGACGGAGCCGACCCTCTCGACGACGTCGACCGAGCCGACGACGCCGACGTCGACCAGTTCGACGACGTCGGCCCTGACGGTCGGCGGGTGGTGCGGCGTGGCCACCTCACGCTCATCGCGGGGTGACCACGCTGCTGGGCCCCGGGGGAGTCGCGCCCCGTCAGAGGTAGCGGTACTCGGTGGGGATCTGCCCCATGCGCCCGGCCTGGAAGTCCTCGACGGCTTGGGCCAACTCGTCCTTGGTGTTCATCACGAACGGCCCGTACTGCGCGACCGGTTCGCGGAGCGGCCGTCCGCCGAGCAGCAGCACCTCCAGATCGGGGGTGTGGCTGTCCTGCGAGGTGTCGGCCGCGAGCTCCAGGTGTCCGCCGTCGCCGAGCACGGCGAGCTGGCCCGCCAGGACAGGTCGTCGGGCCGACCCGACGGTGCCGCGGCCGGCGAGCACGTACACGAGCGCGTTGTGATCGGGTGACCAGGGCACGGCGAGCCGGGCGCCAGGGGCGACGGTGGCGTGCACGTAGGTGATCGGGGTGTGGGTCACTCCCGGCCCGTCGTGGCCGGCGAGCGATCCGGCGATCAGGCGCAGCACCGCGCCACCGTCGGGCGAGCGCAGCAGGGTCACCTGGCCGCCCTGGATGTCCTGGTAGCGGGGGGTGGCGAACTTGTCGGCGGCCGGGAGGTTCACCCACAGCTGCACGCCGTGGAACAGGCCGCCGCTGGCGACCAGGTCCTCCGGGGGTCGTTCGATGTGCAGCAGGCCCGATCCGGCGGTCATCCACTGCGTGTCGCCGTCGCTGATCAGCCCGCCGCCGCCGGCGGAGTCCCTGTGCTGGAGGGTGCCGTCGATCATGTAGGTGACGGTCTCGAACCCGCGGTGCGGGTGCCACGACGTGCCCTTCGGCTCGCCGGGGGCGTAGGCGATCTCGCCCATCTGGTCCATGTGCACGAAGGGGTCGAGCAGGTGCTTGGCCACGCCCGCGAACGCCCGGCGCACGGGGAAGCCGTCGCCCTCGAACCCGGCCGGGGCCGTGGTCACCGACAGGACGGGTCGTTCGGTCGAGGTCCCGGGCGCCGGCTCGTCGACGGTGGGCAGGCTCAGGGGATCGGCAACGGTGATCGCAGGCATCGGGAACCTCCAGGGTCTGCCCGCAGAAACAGCTTCGCACCGCAACTATTCCCCCCGCGACAGAGCGCCAGGTCGGGGTACCGACTGCCGGCGGTCAGTCGCGGCGGCGGGTCTGGCGGACGAAGCCGCCGATGCCGATCGCCATCAGCGCCACGCCGGGCACGATCACCCACAGGCCGAGCACCAAGCCGTTGGCCAGCGTCGCCGCGCCCAGTCCGATGGCGAAGGGCCAGGCGCTCGCGTGCGGGAGGTAGAGGCCGACGTGCTCGACCACACCGCCGCCGGCGGGCACCTCGTCGGCCGCCCGTCCGTTCACCACCGCTTCGTCGACGCGGGCGCTCTCGCGCAGCTTCAACCACAGGTAGACACCGATCCACAGTCCGAGCGCCCCGCCGCCGAGCAGCATGACGGTGCCGCTGGCCTCGTAGGAGGTCAGGCCGTAGAGGATGCCGAGACCGGCCAGGAACAGGCCGACGAACAAGAAGATGCGGGTCGGCACCTTGGGATCGACGATCGGGGGGCCGGCCTCGTGGCCGGCGGGGCCCTCGGTGCCCTCGGCGCC
>CAYUXB010000129.1:3054-7850 GCA_964448525.1 uncultured Acidimicrobiaceae bacterium | reverse complement strand
GGCGGCGCTCCCGGGTGTCCGCTCACGGACGACCACCGTCCGGCCCGTCGGGGTGCTCCGGCCCACCGGGGTCGTCGAGCCCGTCCGCCCCGTCGCGCTCTTCGACACCGTCCCGATCCCCGACGCCGTCGCGTCCGCCGGCCCCGGGCCCCCGGTGCTCATCGTGTCCACGTCCGGCCGCCGCTGACCGTGCGGCGCCGCCATCGTGGCCGACGACGGCAAGCTCGGGGTGGTCGGCGTCCCACACCGGTCGTTGCGAGCGGATGGGCGGCAGCGGCCCCACGAAGTTCTCGGGTGGTGGCGGTGAGCTCGTCGCCCATTCGAGCGTGTGCCCCTCCCACGGGTTGTCCCCGGCCACCGACCCCATCTTGCGGCGCAGCGTCTGCACGACGTTCCACAGGAACGGCAGCGTCGACAGCCCCAGCAGGAACGACCCGACGGTCGAGACCTGGTTGAGGCCGGTGAACCCGTCGACCTCCCGGTAGTCGGCGACGCGCCGGGGCATGCCCTCGAGCCCGAGGATGTGCTGCACGAAGAAGGTCAGGTGGAAGCCGACCAGGGTCAGCCAGAAGTGCACCTTGCCCAGCCGCTCGTCGAGCAGGCGGCCGGTGAACTTGGGGAACCAGTGGTACACGGCGGCGTAGAGGGCGAAAACCGACCCGCCGAACATCACGTAGTGGAAGTGGGCGACGACGAAGTAGCTGTCGTGCACGTGGAAGTCGATCGGTGCCGCCGCGAGCATCACGCCCGTGATGCCGCCGAGCAGGAACGTGAACATGAACCCCAGCGAGAACAGCATCGGGGTGGGGAACACGATGCTGCCGCCCCACAGGGTGCCGATCCAGTTGAAGAACTTCACCCCGGTCGGGATGGCGATCAGCATCGAGAAGCCGGTGAAGAAGGGCAGCAGCGCCGCCCCGGTGGTGAACATGTGGTGCGCCCACACACCCATCGACAGCACCGCGATGGCCATCGTGGCGAAGACCAGCCCGGCGTAGCCGAACACCGGCCGCCGCGAGAACACCGGCAGGATCTCGGTGACGATGCCGAAGAACGGCAGCACCAGGATGTACACCTCGGGGTGTCCGAAGAACCAGAACAGGTGCTGCCACAGGACGGGCGACCCGACGACGCCGTCGTGCGACGAGGGGTCGTAGATGCGCGACCCGAGCTGGCGATCGGTGAACAGCATCACCGCCGCGCTCGTCACCATGGGGAAGGCCATGAGGATGAGCACGCTCGTCACCAGCATGTTCCAGGTGAAGATGGGCAGCCGGAACATGCGCATGCCCGGCGCCCGCATCGCCACCACGGTGGCGACGATGTTGACCGCCGTCAGGATGCCGGACAGCCCGGTGAGCGCGATCGCCATGATCCACAGGTCGCCGCTCAGGCTGGGCGAGCGCACGATCGACGACAGGGGCGTGTACCCCGTCCAGCCGAAGTCGGCGGCGCCGTCCGCGGTGAGGAACCCGCTCAGCATCGTGATGCCGCCGAACAGGTAGAACCAGTACGACATGGCGTTCAGCCGGGGGAAGGCCATGTCCTTGGCCCCGACGTGGAGGGGCACCAGGTAGTTCGCGAGGCCGAACCCGAAGGGCCCCAGGAACAGGAACAACATGATGCTCCCGTGCATGGTGAACATCTCGTTGAACCGGCCCTGCGACACGACCTGGGTGCCGGGCTCGTACAGCTCGGTGCGGATGACCATCGCCAGCGCCCCACCGATGAGGAAGAAGGCGTAGGCCGTCACCATGTAGGCGATGCCGATCCGCTTGTGATCGGTGGTGGTGATGAAGGCGAGCAGCCCGGTGGCCCGGGGTGTGCCGTGCTCCGGCGGCTCCTCGGCGATCGTGGGGCGGTCGACGACCGTGGTCACTCCTCACCTCCGTCGGCCCGCTGCTCGTCGAGCCAGGCCTCGTACTCGTCGGGGGGCACGACCCGCACCGAGAAGTACATGCTCCAGTGGTCGAGCCCGCAGAACTCCGCGCAGCGGCCCTGGTAGGTGCCGACCTCGGTGGGGGTGACGGTGATGGCGTTGTCGACACCGGGGATCAGGTCGCGCTTCGACAGGAAGTCGGGCACCCAGAAGGCGTGGTTGACGTCGTTGCTGATCAGCTGGAGCTCGGTCGGTTGGTCGAGTGGGATCACCATCTCGGGCGGTTCGCCGGGTTCTCCGGTGACGGTGACGTCCTCGTCCGGGTACACGAACTGCCACGACCACTGGAACCCGACCACGTCGATCCGGGCAGCAGGATCGTCGACCAGCCGGGTGACGTTGCCCTCGGTGGCGACGCTGAAGCCGAAGAGCACGGCCACGGCGAGGACCGGTGCGGAGGTGTACACGATCTCGACGGGGATGTTGTACGGGTGCTGGTTGGGCATCATCTCGTCGTCGCGCCGCCGGAAGCGGATGACCGAGTAGATGATCAGCCCCCACACCAGGAGGGCGACGAAGATCGACGCGATGAAGAAGCCCTGCCACAGCGAGTAGACGCTCTCGCCCTCGGTGGACTTCGGGTCGGGCGCGCCGAACCCGGGCAGGTCGCAACCCGAGGTGAGGAGGACAGCGACCACTGCGGCGGCGAGGCGCCACAGTCCGGGAGGACGGCGCACGGAGCCGACCGTACCGCACTCCCCCCTCTCCGTGGGTGTGATCCTTCCGGCCGAGCCCGGGTGGTCGCGCGCGGGTGCTCTTCGGGCCGACGTAGGCGACCGCGCACCCGACCTACGTCGGGGCGCGGAGCCCAAGATCAGCACTTCGTCCGATGTGTCGCACCCGTCGAGGGGCGCACGATCGTCGCATGTTCCCGTTCACCAGCATCGAAGCCACCAGGTTCCTCGTCGACGACCACATCGCCGAACTGCGCCGATCGGGACGGACCGACCGCAACAGCTACCGGGGCAAGGGTCGCCGCCATCCAGGTCGTGCCGACCCCGACACCCGTGCCGCGCACTGACGGACCGGTGTGCGCCCTCGCGCATCGTTCACGTCCTCCCAGCCGGGATGCGCCGGTGACCGCGCCGGACCCGTGCCGCGTGGTGGTCGCCGGCGTCGTCGCGCCTGCGGTCGGTCGCGCCGCCGACGGGGCCGGCGGCCGTACGCTCGCGCCCGTGCTCGTCGGGCGAACCGGTCTGTCTCCCGTCATGGTCGGGCGGGCGGTCGAGCTCGACCGCCTGGCCGGGCTGCTGGGCGCCGGGCCGACGCCGGCGGTGGCGCTCGTCGCCGGGGAGGCGGGCATCGGCAAGACCCGCCTGGTGCAGGAGCTGGTGCGCCGGGCACCGGAGGGCACCCTCGTGTTGGCGGGCCAGGCCGATCCCGGCACGATGGGCCGACCGCTGGAGCTGCTGCTCGATGCGGTGGCCGCCGCCCTGACCGCGCGGGAGGAGCGGGCGGAGGCCGGCGACGGGCGTGACGATCGGTCGACGGGCGGCGATCCCGTCGACGAGTCGGTCGCGCTCGTGCGCGATGCCGACCGGCCGGCCGACGAGCGTGTGCGTGCCGGCGTCGACCTCGTTCGCCTGCTGGGCGGGGGCGCGACGACCCTGGTGGTGTTCGAGGACCTGCACTGGGCGGACCCCGAGAGCGTGGCGGTGTTCGAGCGGCTCGCGGAGCCCGGGCCGACCGGGGGCGCGACCCTGCTCGTCGGCACCTACCGGCCCGACGGGCTGTCGCGCCGGCATCCAGCGGCCGAGGCCCTGCCCCGCATCGAGCGGCGGCACTCGGTCACCCACGTCCGGCTCGACAGGCTGAGCCCGGCCCAGGTCAGCGACTTCCTGAACGCCGTCTACGACGAGGAGCCGTCGTTCCGCACCGTCGACGTCCTGCACACCCGCACCGGGGGCAACCCGTTCTTCCTGGAGGAGCTGGCCGCGGCCGCCGGTGAGATGCCCGGCCGTGACGACGAGCCACCCCTGCCGTGGACGGTGTCCGAGCTGGTGCGGTCCGAGCTCGACGATCTCGACATCGCCGTGCGCGAGATGGTCAACACGGCCGCGGTGCTCGGGCGGCGGGTGTCCTTCGACGTGCTCGCCGCGGTCACCGGCGCGTCCGAGGACGACCTGATCGCCCGGCTGCGGGTGGCGGTCGACCGCGGTTTGCTGGTCGAGGGCGAGCCCGACGTGTTCGGCTTCCGTCACGAGCTGGCCCGCGAGGCGGTCGAGAGCGGCCTGCTCGGGCGCGAGCGACGCCGCGTGCACGAGGCCGCGCTCGCGGCGCTGCGGGCGGCCGGCAGCCGCGACCACGTGGCCCTCGCCCGCCACGCGCACGGGGCCGGACGGTTCGACGACCTGGTGGACGAGGCCCGCCTCGGCGCGCACGACTCCCTGGCGCTCGGCTCGTCGTACCAGGCGCTCGAGCTGGCCGAGACCGGCCTGGCGGAGGCCGCCGACGATCTCGACCTGCTGGCGCTCGCGGCTCGGGCGGCATGGCTGGCGGGCCTCCTCGACGACGCGCTCGACCACACCGACCGGTGGCTCTCTCTGGCCCGTGCCGCCGACGACGTGAGCGTCGAAGCCGACGCGCTGGCGATGCGCACCCGGGTCGCGTTCGAGCGCGGTGACGTCGAGGACATGGCGACCCGCAGCGAGGCGCTGATCGCCGTCGTCGACCGCCTGCCCTCGGACGAGGAGCGGGCACGAGCCATGGCGGCGGTGGCACAGTCGTTCATGCTCCGGGACATGGCCGAGCCCACCGCCGAGTGGGCGGACAAGGCGTTCGCTCTCGCCGAGGCCAACGACCTCGCCCAGGTGCGGCTGACCGCCATGGCGGAGAAGGGCTCGATGCTGCTGATGGA
>CAYUXB010000129.1:0-2954 GCA_964448525.1 uncultured Acidimicrobiaceae bacterium | reverse complement strand
GCTGGCCGAGGCCAACCCGGCCGCGGACGCCGGGGCGCCCGCCGATGCAGCGGCGGCGGCTGCCCACTACGGGGCCGCGGCCCGCATCCTCCAGCGAGCGCCCGGCGTCCTGGCGGGCAACCGCGGGACCGCCCACGTCGGGGCGGCGGCCAACCTCCTGAGGCTCGGCCGCGTCGACGAGGCCCGCACCCACGCGGTCGAGGCCCGCGCGCTCCTGTCCTCCTGGCGCGGGTGGCGGGTCGAGCAGCTGGAGGCCGTGGAGCGCCGGCTCGGGCTTGCCGACCACCCCGACGGACCGCCGGAGCTGACCCCGCGCGAGCGCGAGGTCGTGGCGCTGCTGACGGAGGGCCTCACCAACGCGCAGCTGGCCGAGCGCCTCTACATCTCGCCCCGCACCGCGGCGGTCCACGTCTCCAACGTGCTGTCGAAGCTCGGCATGGGCTCGCGCACGGAGGTGGCGGCGTGGGCGGTCCGCAACGGCCTCGCCGAGCGCTGAGCCCAGGTGTCGCCGGTCGGCGCCGCGTCAGCTCCGCCAGGCGTCGGGCCCGCGCCATCCGCTCCCGCTCTGTACGGTCGGGCGTCATGTGGGTGACCGGCCATCCCCGTCCCCGTCGCCGTCCGGGTGGGCGACCGTGAGCGACGCCGCAGTCCACGTGCACCCGGTCGACGTCAGTCCGTCGGCTGCCGCGCTCCACGAGGTGGTCGAGGGCGTCTTCGCCTGGGTGCAGCCCGACGGCTCGTGGTGGATCAACAACGCCGGCGCCATCACCGGCCGCAAGGCCGGCACCGACGATGTCGCCGCCACCGTCGTCGTCGACACCTGTGCGACGGAGCAGCGTACCCGGCGGTTCCTCGACGCCGTGGCCGCGGCGACGGGCGACGTGCCGATCCGGGTGGCGGCCAACACCCACCACCACGGCGACCACACCTACGGCAACAGCCTGCTGCCGGCCTCGACCGTCCTCGTCGGCCACGAGAGGATGCGAGCCGAGCTGCTCGCCGACACGATCATCGACGGGTGCCCGCCCGCCTGGAACCCGGTGCCGGAGTGGGGGGCGGTCACCAAGCGGGTGCCCGACGTGGTCGTGCGCACCGACCTGACGGTTCTCGCCGGCGACCGTCGGATCGACCTCGTGCACCCGGGCTTCACGGCCCACACGGTCGGCGACCTCGTGGCCTGGCTGCCGGAGGAGCGCGTGCTGTTCTCGGGCGATCTGATCTTCCACGGATTGACGCCGCTGGTGTTCATGGGGTCGGTCGAGGGCGCCCTGCGCTCGCTCGGCTGGTTGGCGTCCTTCGAGCCCGACCACCTTGTACCGGGGCACGGCCCGCTGGTGACGGGCGCGGCGCTGGCCGGCGTGCTCGACGCCCACGAGCGGTACTACCGCTTCGTGCTGTCCACCGCCGAAGCCGGGCGCGCCGACGGCCTCGCGCCCCTGGAAGCCGCCGAGCGCTGCGACCTGGGCGAGTTCGCCGAGTGGGACGATGCCGAGCGCCTGGTGCTCAACCTGCACCGGGCCTACGCCGATGCCGAGGGACGGGAGATGGACGTGCTGCAATCGATGCTCGACGCCATGACGTGGAACGGCGGCCCGCTCACGACACACGTGTGCTGCGGCTCATGAGGTTCGTCACCTATGCCGAAGGAGCTGCGGGCGACGGCGATCGGGCCGTCGACGGTCACGATCCGGGCGGCGGCCGGGCCGGTGCGGGCGCCGGGGTCGGTGGCGGCCGGCCCGCCGAGGGCCCCCGCTCGGCGGGAGGCGTCGACCGCGTCGGCGTGGTCGCGGACGATCGAGTCCACCCGCTGCCCGCGGGCGTGCGGCTCCTTGACCTGCTGGGCGACGACGGCACCGCGCTGCGCACGGCGGGGGAGGACGCCGTGGCGAGCGACGCCGGGGCGCGCCCCCTGGCAGAGGTGCGCCTGAAGGCGCCGATCCCCGACCCGCCAAGCGTCCGCGACTTCATGACCTTCGAGTCGCACTTCGCGGGGGCGCTCCTCACCCGGGGCCCGGACACCCCGGTGCCACCCCGCTGGTACGAGGCGCCTGCCTTCTACTTCACGAACCCCTACGCCGTCATCGGCCCCGCGGACCCGGTGCCGATCGCACCGGGCAGCATCATGTTCGACCTCGAACTGGAGGTGGCCGCGGTGATCGGCCGCGCCGGCCGCGACCTGACCCCGGACGAGGCAGAGGCCCACATCGCCGGGTACACGCTCTTCGTCGACTGGTCGGCTCGCGACCTGCAGATCGCGGAGATGGAGGTGGGGCTCGGTCCGGCCAAGGGCAAGGACACCGCCACCACGCTCGGGCCCGTCCTCGTGACACCGGACGAGCTCGAGCCCTTCCGCTCCGGCCCGTCGTTCGCCCTGGAGATGACGGCGTCGGTCAACGGTCGGCCGCTCGGTCGCGACCGGATGGACAGCATGGCCTGGTCGTTCGGCGACCTGATCGCCTACGCGTCTCGGGGCACCGAGGTCCGCCCAGGCGACCTGCTCGGTTCGGGCACCTGCGGCGAGGGCTGCCTGGCCGAGCTGTGGGGCCGGCAGGGCTTCGACTCCTGGCCACCGCTCGCGCCGGGGGACGAGGTGACGGTGTCGGTCGACCACATCGGCACGATGACGATGACGCTCACCGAGGGGGCGGCTCCCGTCGCGGTCCCCCCGGCGCGACGGCTCGGGGAGGGCGGACGCTGAGCGTGCAGCGGCACCCGTGGAACACCGACTTCGCCTGGCGGTCGCCCGCCGGGCCCTACCAGGTGCTCGACGACGACCAGGCGGCGCAGTTCGACCGCGACGGCTTCGTGGTGCTCGACGGGGTGTTCGACGCCGACGACCTCGCCCCGGTGGTCGACGAGCTCGACCGGGCCGAGCGGCAGGTCGACGACTTCCTCCGCACCCAGGACGACGGCCGGGTGAGCATCGCCGAGGCCGGCGCCATCACCTTCGCCAC
>CAYUXB010000128.1:0-10322 GCA_964448525.1 uncultured Acidimicrobiaceae bacterium | reverse complement strand
GCGGAGGGAGTGGGATTCGAACCCACGGTGGGTTGCCCCACACACGCTTTCCAAGCGTGCCGAATCGGCCGCTCTCGCATCCCTCCGGGACGCCGTGCCGGGCCGACCGCCGGGGCGGCCGGGGGCCAGTGGCACCCAGGACTCGACAGGCTATCGTGTGCGGAGCCCGTGATCGCAGGTGGCGGCCGGGTCCTGTGCAACTGCAGCCCGTGAACCGAGTCAGGGCCGGGAGGCAGCAGCTCTCAGCGGAAACTGTGGTGTGCCGCAGATCGCCTGGCCGTCACCTGGGGTCACGGGCGCTTCGCGTCCCGGATCGGGGCGCAACCTCGCTCCTGGGCCCCTCGCCTCGCCGGTAGCATCGCCGCGATGGCCTCCTACCAGTCGCTCTACCGTCGCTACCGGCCGCAGCGGTTCGACGAGGTGCTCGGCCAGGCGCATGTCACCAAGGCGTTGCGCAACGCCGTGCGCGACGACCGGGTCGGCCACGCCTACCTGTTCAGCGGGCCCCGGGGCACGGGCAAGACGTCGACCGCCCGCATCCTCGCCAAGGTGCTCAACTGCGACGCCCCTGCCGACGGCGAGCCGTGCGGGAAGTGCGACAACTGCGTGTCGGTCGCGGAGGGCCGCGTCACCGACTGGCTGCTCGAACAGGACGCCGCGTCGAAGAGCAAGGTCGACGACATGCGCGACCTGCTCGAGCGGGTGCCGCTCGGCACTTCGGGCAACCGCAAGGTGATCATCCTCGACGAGGTCCACATGCTCAGCCAGGGCGCCGAGAACGCCCTGTTGAAGACCCTCGAGGAACCGCCGTCCCACGTCGTGTTCGTGCTGGCCACCACCGACCCGCAGAAGGTGCGGCCCACGATCCGCAGCCGCACGCAGCACTTCGAGTTCCGGCTGCTGCCGCCCGAGGTCCTGGCCGACCACGTGCGCCACGTCATCGACGATGCCGGCCTCGACGCGGGCGACGTCGACCTGGCCGTCGACCACGTCCTCCGCAGCGGCGGGGGTTCGGCGCGCGACACGCTCTCGGCCCTCGACCAGGTCGCGGCGCTCGGCGAGGTGGTCGACGAATCGCACCCGGTCGACGCGATCCTCGAGGCCTTGTGCGCCCGCGATGCCGGCCAGGTGCTGGTCGCGGTCGCGGACGCTCTGGCGTCGGGGCGCGACCCGCGTGCGCTCGGCGAGGCCGTCATCGCCGGCCTGCGCGACGCCTTCCTGTCGGTGATGGGCGTGGCCGAGACACATCTGGCGCCCGCCGACCGGGCCCGAGCGGCGGCCGTCGGCGAGCGCCTCGGCCCGGCCGGGCTCACCCGGGCGCTCGACGTCCTGGGTGAGGCCCTGGTCGAGTTGGCTCGCAAGCCCGATCCCCGCATCGTCGTGGAGGTGGCGCTGGTCCGGCTCACCGAGCCCTCCTCCGACCGCACGGTCGACGCGCTGGTCGAACGGGTGGACCGCCTGGAGCGGATGATCGCCTCGGGTGGCGGCGGCCCCGTTCCCGGCGGGGGCGGCCAACCGGGGCCCGAGCCCACCGCGCCGGGGTCGAGCCCGTCCGCCCGGCCGACGCCGGGGGGTGGCGCAGCGCCGACGGCGTCGTCCCGGCCGGGGAGCGGCGCCGCGTCCGGTGGTCCCGCGGCAGGGTCAGGGTCGCCGAGCCCTGGCGGCGGCGTCGGTGGGGGTATCGGTGCCGCGGCCGCCCGCGACGCGCTGTCGACCGCCCGCGGCACCCGGTCAGACGGCTCCGCGGCGGCCGCAGCTGAGGCTGCGGCTGCGGCTCCCGCGAGGGGATCGAGCCAGCCGACGCTCGGTGCTGTCGCCCGCGGGCGCCGGGCAAAGGGTGATCGCGCCACGGCCGACGCGGCTGCGGCGTCCGGCACGGGCCCGCCGACAGGCGCAGCCGACGCCGACACCGCGGGAACGGCCGCAGCGCCGAGTGGCCCCGCCGGCGGAGCGGCCGGAACGGGGCCGGTCGGGGGCACCGACCCCGTCGCGTCGACGACCGCCGGTGCGCCGATGGCCCCCGCTGGGATCACCGCCACGACCCCGCCGGGTACGGGCGCAGCCGCGACTCCTGCGCCTGCCAGCGCGGCCACCGCAGCCGCTGCGCCCGCCGGTGCGGAGGCAGCTGCGACCACCGCGACTGGCGCACCCGCCGCCGGGGCTGCGGCGACGACCATCGCGACTGGCGCACCCGCCGTCGGGGCGGCGGCGCCTGCCGCGTCGAGCACTCCGGACGGCGCGTCGGCGGTGCCGACAGCCGGGTCCGCCCCGGCCGCGACCACCGGCGTCGGTCTCCCGACCGTCTCCGAGATCGAGGCCGCCTGGACGGGCGGGGTGCTGACGTCCCTGCCCGTCAAGATCCGCAGCAAGTGGCGGGGCGGCCGGTGGCTCGAGCCGTCCGACGGCTCACTGCGCTTCGCCGTGCCCAACGCCTGGCACCAGAACGCGTGCGACGAGTTCCGCCGCGACGTCGAGCAGGCCCTCGGCGAGCGGTTCGAGCGCACACTGACCGTGACGTTCGTGGTGGAGGGCGAGCAGCCTCGTTCCGACCCGTCGCTGCCCGGCGGCCCGCCGGTCGCACCACCCTCGGACGGCCGGGGCGCGACGTCCGTCGCCGACGGTGCGGACGAGCACGAACACATCGATCCCAACGACCTGCGCGACGCCGACGACGTCGCCACCAGCGGTGTCGACCTCCTGCTGCGCGAGTTCGGCGGCGGCGAGGTCATCCAGGAGGACCCATGACCGACCCATCCGACAACACCGCCGACCGGGATGCCGCGGCGGCCCCCGAGGTCCCCGAGGTCCTCGGCGCCCCTGGCGCGCCCGGCGGAGGGTTCGGTGACCTCGGCGGGCTGCTCGAGTCGGCCCAGGAGGCGTTCAGCGCCCAGGCGCAGGCGGCGGCGCAGGTCGTCCAGGGGTCTGCGGGCGGCGGTGTCGTCACCGTCGAGATGACGGGCAACGGCGAGGTGACCTCGGTGACGCTCGCTCCCGAGGTGGTCGATCCCGACGAGATCGACATGTTGCAGGACCTGATCGTCGCCGCCCTGCGCGACGCCGGGCTGCAGGTCACCGACCTGCAGCGCCAGGCCCTCGGCGCACTGGGCGGGCTCGACATCGGAGGCCTCGGCGACATGTTCGGCGGTCTCGCCGGCGGCGGATCCGAGCACGCGGACCCCGCCGACCCGTCCGACGAGCCCGGTTAGGCGCGCGTGGCGGTCTATGCCGGTCCCGTCCAGGACCTGATCGACGAGCTCGGGCGGCTGCCCGGCGTCGGCCCCAAGTCGGCCCAGCGCATCGCGTTCCACCTCCTCAAGCTCGACAAGCAGGACGCCCTCCGCCTCGCCCGGGCGATCGCCGAGGTGAAGGACAAGGTGTCGTTCTGCCGCACGTGCTTCAACGTGGCGGAGGGGGAGCAGTGCGGCATCTGTGCCGACAACCGTCGCGATGCCACGGTCGTGTGCGTGGTCGAGGAGCCGCGGGACCTCGTCGCGGTCGAGAAGACCGGCGAGTTCCACGGGCGCTACCACGTCCTGCAAGGCGCCATCAGCCCGATCGAGGGAGTCGGCCCCGATCAGCTGCGCGTGCGGGAGCTGCTCGATCGCATCGGGCGGGAGGGGATCACCGAGGTGATCCTCTGCACCAACCCCAACCTCGAGGGGGAGGCGACAGCCATGTACCTCGGCCGGCTCCTCAAGCCGTTGGGCCTGAGCGTGACCCGCATCGCCAGCGGCCTGCCCGTGGGCGGCGACCTGGAGTACGCCGACGAGCTGACCCTCGGCCGTGCCCTGGAGGGACGCCGCGAGGTCGACGGCTGAGCCGGTCGATGTACCCAGGTGCGCCGGCCCAACGGTCGAGGCGGGCGGACGGGACCGACCATCGGACCGGCGCACCTGGATACACAGACTTGTCGCGACGACCCCCAGCGGTGTCGCCCTCGCTCCTCCTTCGAGGTTGCGCTGACGTTACACCTGTAACGTCAGCGGGTCCAGACGAACGCTGAATGCACTGGTCGCCGTTCCGATCGTGGGAAAACGACGGAGCTGCCCGGGGTCGGGACGGACCGGAGGGAGCAGGATCCCCGGCCTTTGATGGCCCAGGTCAGGCTGCGAGGTGCGAGCGCAAGGCGGCCAGCATCTCGGCCCTGGTCGACGCCCCGAGCTTCTGGCGGATCTTCGCCACGTGGTGCTCGACCGTCTTCGGTGAGATGTAGAGCTGCGCCCCGATCTCCTTGTGGGTGAGCCCGTCGACGATGTACTGGGCCACCATCTGCTCCCGTTCGGAGAGCACGCTCGCCGTGGCGGTCGCCTCGGCCGGATCGGAGGTGGGGAGGGCCGCCTTCAGGTCGCGGGCCTGCTCCAGCAGCGCCCGGGTGATCGTCGGGTCCGACGAGCGGATGGCGGCCTGGCCGGTGAGCCGCGAGGCCTCCCAGGTGAGCCCGAGGCCCGCAAGCCCCTTGGCCGCCGCCGCCACGCCGTCGGGATCGGCGGTGCCGCCGAGGATCGCCACCCACGTGCGGGCTGCGTCGGCCAGCGCACCGAGTCGGGGATGGACGGGCTTGGTCGCCTCGACCTCGGCGGCGCGGCGGACCGCCGCCTCGTGGTCGTCGGTGGCCAGGGCCACCTGCAAGCCGATCCATCGCAGGGGCAACAGCCACAGGGGCGGTTCACCGAGAGAGCGGACGACGTCGCCGAGCTCGCGGGCCTTGGGGGCCACGCGGTCCCACAGGCCGAGGCGGGATGCGCCGATCGCCAGCTCGCCGACGATCTCGAGCGAGAACAGGTCGGCCGGATGCCGCAGCAGCACCCCCTCCGCCCGTGCCCAGGCGTCGCCCAGGCGGGCGAGGTCGCCGGACCGGCGGGCCAGCCCGGCGTCGATGGCCGCGGCGGTCAGCACCTCGCGGGGGGTCAGGCTGGCCTTGCCCACCTCGTCGAGGGCGGCCTGCGCGGCCGCCCAGCGCCCGCTGCGCACCGCCAGCCATCCCAGCAGCAGCCGGTGGTGCTGCTGGAGCGTCGCACCCCCGACCGCGTGATCGCGGGCCCGCGAGAGCAGGTGATCGGCGGTCGACAGCTCGTTGAGCGCCATCGCCACCGTCGCGCCGATGGCGTGTGGCGTGGTGGGTAGGACGACCGAGGTGTGGGCAGACTCGAGCAGCTCGGCAGCTTCGAGGAAGTCGGGAAGCGGATGACGGCCCTGGGGGTCGGTCGAGGCGGCCAGCGCGTCGCGGGTGAGTCGCAGCGACTCGATCTCGAGGCCCGTCACCGAGCCGGGGCCGGCACCGACGGTGACGCGGGCGCGGCGGCCTTCGGTACCGCCCGCGGCGCCGCCGAGGGTGGCGCTCGCCGACTCGCCCTCGTCGATCGACGACCCTGCGGTGCTCTCGGCCGGTGTCTCGCCCGTCGACAGCTCACCGAGGGAGGCGAGCAGCGGCCACGCGGCGTCGCGGCCCGCGACGCCCACGGCGCCTGCGGATGCGGTGTCTGCGTCGGAGGCAGTGTCCGTGTCTGTGTCGGCGGAGGCGGCTCGGGCCCCGGCGAGGACGGCGAGCTCCCGGTAGGCCGTCGCCGAGCGACGCCAGAACCCGCGACCGGGCAGCAGTGCGGCCGCCACCGCGAGGGCGCGCTCCCGCTCGGGGCTGGTGGGCTCGGCGATCACCGCGTCGGCCAGGTGCAGCGCCGTGACGGCATCGCCGCTCAGCGCCGCCGCCTCCGCCCGACGGGCGGCGATCTCCGTCGCGGTGATGCCGGCGGCGATGGCGCGGTCGTACCAACCGCTGGCGAGCTCCGGGGCCTCGGTGAGCGTGGCGTCGCCGGCCGCGACGTACGCGGCGGCGGCCTCCACGCCTTGCGCCCCGGCGGCAGCGAGGTGCTCGCCGGTGCGCGTGGCGGGTGCGCCGCGCTCGGCGAGTGCGGTGGCGAGGCGCGAGTGGAAGCGGCGCCGATCGGCCACCGGGGTCATCTCGTCGGCGGCCGCCGCCACGAGCGGCACCACATCGCCCGTCCCGGTCATCACGAGACCGGCGGCGTGGAGGTCGTCGATCGCGTCGCCCAGCCGATCGGGCGGGATGTCCGTGGTCGCGCTGAGCAGGTGGTCGTCGAGGTCGGCGCCCGCGCTCAGGGCCTCGAGCACCGTGCGGGTCGCCGGCTCGAGCTCGTCGACGCGGGCCCGCAACGCGGCGACCAGCGACGGGCCGGGAGGCGGCGGAGGCCCGGTGAGCTTCCCCCCGGCGACGGTGCCGGCGTCGACCCACGCCGACAGCACGAGCTCCACCAGATCGGGCATGCCCCTCGTCTGGTCGTGGACGGCCTCGACCAGCCGGTCGTCGACGGCCGAGTCGAGCACGATGGCCGACAGTTCGCCGACCTCGGACTCGTCGAGCGGGCCGAGGGCGACGAGCATCTGACTGCGGCCGAGCACGGCGTCGAGCGCGGCCAGTTGGCCGTTGCCGGCGACGGGCCGGTGGGCGACGACGACGGTGAGCTCCCGCTCGGCCGCTCGCTCGGCCACGCCGACGAGGACCCGGAGCGAGGCGGAGTCGAGCCACTGCGCCTCGTCGACGACCAGCGCGGCGCGCTCCTCGGTCAGCCTCGTGATCAGGGCGTCGCGCACGGCACGTTCGTCGGCCGTCGCGGCGGTGCCGCCTGCCTCGGGCGGCGGCGTGGCCTCGACCAGGTGGCGGACGGCACCGAAGGCGTCGTCGCCCTCGAGTCGGCGGCCCGACATGCGCAGCACCGGCGCGGCCCGGTCCTGGAGACGGTTCACGATGGCGGCGACGACCGCGGCGGCGCCCCCGGTGCCCGACGCCACGACGCCGAGCTGTGTCGGCCCTCCGGCATCGGGGACCGCCAGGGTGGCCACGCGCGCCACTCGAGAGGGAAGACGGGGCGCCATGACGGGCTGATGCTACAGGGTGTTGCACACATGTTCTCCCACGTCATGGGCACCCGGGCGCCGACCCGATCAGGTTTGCCATCCGTGCGGCCAGCCTCACTGCGCGTGCTTCGCTTTGCACGGCGCGACGGGACGCTGGCTAGGTTGGTGCCGAGGTCCGGGGAGGGAAACGACCGGTCCATCAGGGGGAGCAACATGATCCGGCGCAGCGTGCTGACTCTGCTCACACTCGTTCTCGTGCTCGTCGTCGGCGCCGCAGCGTGCGGTGGTGGCGACGACGACTCGGCTGATCCGTCCGCTGACGACACGACCGCCGACGAGGCGCCGTCCGACGAGGCGCCGTCCGACGACACGGAGGCCGAGACCGAGGCCGGCACCGAGAACGACGAGGGCTCGGCGGGCACCACCGACGACGGCGCGGCCGACGACGCCGACGTGTCGACCCAGCTCGGCGTCGACCGCGAGTTCACCGGCGAGGGCAGCGAGGCGTTCTGCGCCGAGGTCGTCGCCATGCGCGATGCCGATCAGGACGCCGCAGGGGTCGACGACGCAGCCTTCGCCGACGCGATGATGGCGATCACCCCGCCGCCGGAGATCGCCGAGGAGTGGACCAACCTGTTCACGGTCCAGAAGGCCATCGCGGCCGACCCCTCGGGCGGAGCTCTGGCCGCGATGAGCCAGGAGGACCTCGATGCCTGGGCAGGCCACGGCAACGTCGTCGCTGCCTACCTGGGGGATGTCTGTGAGCTGGCCGAGGGTGACGGGTGACGTGACGGTGCACCACCGCTAGTGTCGACACCCTTGTGTGGCCAGCGAGACCACTGACGACGACATCCATGTTCGTGTGGGCCTGATCTGGGCGGAACGCACACCCGACAGAAAGAGGCAATCCATGCGACGCACCCTCATCGCACTGGCGGCTGCCGGCCTGCTGGTGGCCGGCGGATGCAGCGACAGCGACAGCGGTGACCCGACCGGCGACGAGGAGTCCGCCGACAACGGTGACGGTGAGAGCAGTGGCGGGGGCGACAGCGAGGACTTCTGCGCCGACTTCCAGGCGCTCGACGACCGGTTCTCCGCGGATCCGGAGGCGAGCGAGGAGGAGGTGATCGAGGCCCTCGAGAGCCTCGACCCGCCGGAGGAGATCGCCGACGACTTCGCCACCATGATCGAGGTCAGCCGGAGCACCTCGAACGTCGACCAGTCCGACCCCGAGGCCATGGCCGACGCCCAGGCCGAGCTCGAAGGGGCCACCGAGGCCCAGACGCGGGTCTTCACCTATCTCGACGAGGAGTGCGGCGTCGGCCCGGAGGGCTGACGCCGTCGACCGGACGCCGTGCCGCGCGCCGCCCCTCGGGCTGGCGCGCGGCGGCGCCTGGTGCACCACCGGACCTTCGTGCGGACCGCCGGGCCGGATCGCCGTCCGCCTGGTCGGCGTCAGGTCGGTGGCGGCCGGTAGACCGTCAGGCTGACGGTCGTGCCGTTGAGCGCACGGGTGAACGCCACCCTGTCGGTGAGGGTGCGCATGAGGGGGATGCCGAGCCCGCTCTCATGACGCAGCCGGCGGGGATCGGTGGCGGCAGGTAGGGACCCGACCCCCTCGGGGTCGAACCCCTCGCCCTTGTCGACCACCTGGACGGTCACCTGGTCGTCGTCGATGACGCACCGCACGATCACGGGACGCTCGGCGAAGTTCGCCTCGTGCGCCTCGATGGCGTTGGAACAGGCTTCGGTGACGACGATCTTCAGATCATCGAGGCGGGCCGGGCTCAGGCCCGGGGCCAAGGAGCCGACGGCTGCGTCGACGACGAGCCGGACGAGGGACAGGTACGCGGGTCGTGCCGGGATCGCCAGCTCGACGACCGCCACCGGTCAGCCTCCGGCGACAGCCGCGTCGAGGGAGGGCAGCAGCGGAACGGCCTTGTCGAGGCCGGTGATCTCGAACAGCCGGGCGATGCGCGCCTGGGTGCAGACCAGGCGGAGGTCGCCCCCGTGCGTACGGGCACGCTTGAGCGCGCTGATGATGGTGCCGAGACCGGTGGAGTCGAGGAAGTCGACGCCCTCCAGGTCGAGCACCAGACGGTTGGAGCCCGCGCTCACCAACTCGATCAGCTTCTCGCGGAGGGCGGGCGACGTCGCGACATCGAGCTCGCCCCACACGTTGACGACCGTCCAGCCGGCGATCTCGGACACCTCTGTGCGCAGCTCCATGACGGAGATGACCCTACCGCCCCCACGCCCTGTGGTCGGCGAGCATCGGCGGACCTGATCCGGACCGCACCCGGCTGCATGGTCGACCGGCCGGGACCGTGGGCTACACACGTGGAATTTCACGTGCGTAACCTGGAGTCCGGCCATGGCTCTCGTCGCTGTCGACCCGGTCGATCCGCTCGACTCGTTGCAGGCCGCACTCGCGGTGCGTGCCGGCGCGCCACTGGGTGCGATCGACCCGGGCGATGGCGCAGCCGGCTCGACATCGTCCCTCACGTACGTGCACCGCATCCCGTCACGGTCGGCCCGCACCGCGGCCCTGGCCAGCCCGCTGCCGGAGGAGGTCGCCGCCCGCATCGGCGTCGACTCGCTGTGGGCCCACCAGGCGCAGGCGATCGACCTGGTCCGGGCCGGGCGATCGGTCGTGATCGCCACGGGCACCGCCTCGGGCAAGTCGCTCTGCTACCAACTGCCGATCGCCGAGGCGGCTGCCGCCCCCGTGCGCCGGGGCACCTCGCTGCTGATCTTCCCGACGAAGGCGCTCGCCCACGATCAGCTCCGCTCGCTCGCCGGGCGCGACTTCCCCGGGGTCGTCGCCGGCGCCTACGACGGCGACACCGGCACGGAGGAGCGGGCCTGGATCCGTCGCCACGCCACGGCCGTGCTCACCAACCCCGAGATGTTGCACAGCGGCATCCTTCCCCACCACGACCGGTGGGCGAAGTTCCTGGGACGCCTGCGCTACGTGGTGGTCGACGAGTTGCACGCGTTCCGCGGGATCTTCGGGTCCCACGTCTCCCACCTGCTCCGCCGGCTGCGACGGCTGGCCAACCACTACGGCGCCGATCCCACCTTCGTGTGCTGCTCGGCGACGATCGGCCAGCCCGAGCGGCTGGCCTCCGCGGTGTGCGGGGTGCCGGTCACCGCCGTGGTCGACGACGCCTCGCCCCAGAGCGAGCGCCTGATCGCGGTGTGGAACCCGCCGCCGCTCGACCATGCCACCGGCGCGCGCGTGTCGCCCAACGGCGAGACCGCCGGGCTGGTGGCCGAGCTGGTGCGGTCCGGGCTGAAGACGATCGCGTTCTGTCGGAGCCGTCGCGCCACCGAGGTGGTGGCGGCCGACGTGCGCCGCCGACTGCCGTCACGCACCCGGCGCCGGGTCAAGGCCTACCGGGGCGGCTACCTGGCCGGCGAGCGTCGCGAGATCGAGGACGAGCTCT
>CAYUXB010000127.1:0-10326 GCA_964448525.1 uncultured Acidimicrobiaceae bacterium | reverse complement strand
CGCAAGATCATCGTCGACACCTACGGCGGCTGGGCCCGCCACGGCGGCGGCGCCTTCTCGGGCAAGGACCCGTCCAAGGTCGACCGCTCGGCCGCCTACGCCGCCCGCTGGGTGGCCAAGAACCTGGTGGCCGCCGGCGCCGCCAAGCGGGCCGAGGTGCAGGTGGCTTACGCCATCGGCGTCGCCCGCCCCGTGTCGACCCTGGTCGAGACGTTCGGCACCGAGAACGTCGACCCGGCCAAGATCTCCGAAGCGGTCAACGAGGTCTTCGACCTCCGCCCGGCCGCGATCCTGCGCGACCTCGACCTGCGCCGGCCGATCTACAAGCGCACGGCTGCGTACGGTCACTTCGGCCGCAATGACAAGGAGCTCACCTGGGAGCAGAACACCAGGGTCGACGAGCTGAAGTCGGCGCTCGGGCTCTGACGCCCGGCCGCGCTCCGGTCGACGACAAGGTGGCCGTCGGGCAGGTCGTCCGCGTCCTGCCCGACGAGCCAGCCATCGTCAAGACCTTCGACTACCTGGTCCCCGATTCGTTCGGGGGCCAGGTGCGCGTCGGGGACAGGGTGCGCATCGCCCTCGGGGCGCGCCGTGTCGGCGGGTGGATCGTGGAGATCGACGTCGCTCCACCCCCCGGCGTCTCCCTGCGACCGCTGACCAGATGGTCCGGGCGAGGCCCCGGGCCGGACCTTCTCGAGCTCGCCGACTGGGCCGCCTGGCGATGGGCCGGTCGGTCGGCGACCTTCCTGCGCACGGCGTCGCCCGAGCGCGTCGTGCGCGGGCTGCCGGCGGCCCGTACCCCGCGGGCGCGGCCCGCGACGACCCCGACCGCGGCCGAGCCCGCTCCCACACGGTCCTTGGCCCACACGGTCGCCGACGCCCTCGCCCAGCCTCGGTCCGTCCTGCGACTGCCACCCTCGATCGACCCCACGCTCGTGGCCGTGGCCGCGGCCGAACGGGGCAACGCGCTCGTCCTGTGCCCGACCGCCGCGCTCGCGGGCGCGGTGGCCCGGGGACTGCGCACGGTCGGGGTGCCCGTGGCCCAGCACCCCGGCGACTGGGCCCAGGGCGCGGCGGGCTCCACGGTCGTGGGAACCCGAGCCGCGGCCTGGGCGCCGGTGGGCGACCTCGCCGTCGTGGTCGTGGTCGACGAGCACGACGAGGCCCACCAGCAGGAGCAGGCCCCGACCTGGCACGCGCGGGAGGTAGCGGCCGAGCGGGCCCGGCGCGCCGGGGTGCCCTGCCTGCTCACCTCGCCGTGCCCGTCCTTGGAGGCGCTCGACTGGGGGCAGCTCCACACACCATCCAGGTCGGCCGAGCGGGCCGGTTGGCCCGTCGTCGACGTCGTGGACATGCGGCAGGAGGACCCGCACACGGGCCTGCTGCCCGCGCCCCTGGTGCGGTTGCTGCGCAGCGACCGCCGGGTGCTGTGCCTGCTCAACCGCACCGGCCGCGCCCGTCTCCTGGCGTGCGCGGCGTGTGGCGAGCTGGCCCGCTGCGAGCGCTGCGACGCGGCGGTCACCCAGCCGTCGCAGGACGAGCTGACCTGCCCCCGCTGCGACGCCGTGCGCCCGGTCGTGTGCGCGCACTGCGGCGCCGGGCGGCTGAAGGCGCTGCGTCAGGGGGTGACCCGGGTGCGGGACGAGATCGAGGCGCTGGTGGGCGAACCGGTCGATGAGATCACCGGCGCCGGGGCGGGCGGCCCGGCGCCGACCTCCCGGGTGGTGGTGGGCACCGAGGCGCTGCTGCACCAGGTCGACCGAGCGGACGTGGTGGCGTTCCTCGATGCCGACCAGGAGCTGCTGGCCCCCCGCTACCGGGCCGCAGAGCAGGCCCTCGGGCTGTTCGCCCGCGCCGCCCGCCTCGTCGGGACGAGGTCGGGTGGCGGGCGGGTCGTGGTGCAGACGTTCGTGCCCCGGCACGAAGCGGTGCAAGCGGCGCTGCACGGGGACCCCGACCGGGCGACGGCCGCCGAGCGGGAGCGGCGGGAGGTGCTCAGGTTCCCGCCGGTGACGGCGATGGCCGAGGTGTCGGGGGTGGGGGCGCCGGCCTTCATCGACAACCTGGGGGCACCGCTCGGCGTCGAGGTGCTCGGACCGTCCCACGGGCGCTGGCTGCTCCGGGCATCCGACCACCGGACGCTGTGCGATGCGCTGGCCGCGACCGAGCGCCCGCCCGGCCGGCTCCGGGTGGCCGTCGATCCCCACCGGGTCTGACCCCGCCGGCCCGACTGCCGCCAGGCCGAGGTCTCGGTCAGCCGGACCGCCGTGGAGCCGAGGTGTCTGTCATGCGACGCCGCCCGCCGGCCGACCGGCACGGGCGTCCGAGTCAGGCGATGCGCCGGTCACCCGCCGAGAGTCGCCCGGCCTCGGCCGAACCCGGTGAGCGCGACAGACGGCTGGCCTGCACGAGGGCCACGGCGGCGACCGCGTAGCCGATCGCGCACACCACGAATGCCTCGACCGCCGACGAGCGCAGCCCGCCGACCCGCGAACAGACCACGACGAGCACCACGTGCACGGCCACGACCGCAGCCGAATAGCGGAGCGGAACGGGCGCAGCGTTGGACGCCAGGCCCCGTGTCGCCACCCGCACGATCGGCTCGAGGACGAGCACGCCGAGGCAGGCGACCGCACCGACGACCGCACCGTCTCGGCCCGCCCCGTCGAGCGCCACGACCCAGGAGATGAGGGCGACCGAAGCGAAGGCCCCGCCGACACCCATCGTCGCCAGCGGCCACGGGCATGCGAGCAGCATCACCGGGACCACCACGCCGAGGAGGACGGAAGAGTGCTCGGTGTCCGGCGTGGTGAGGTAGATGCCGAGCGCGGTGACCGCCAGCAGGACGAGCGCGAGGCCCCGAGCGCCGAGCACCTGGTCGAACGACGCGGCGAGCGCACCGGCGACGAGCGTGACACCGGCGACCATCGGGATCGCCCACGCCGGCTGATCGAGATCGAGAGCCGCGACGAACACGCCCGTGCCCGGGGCCGCCCCGGCGATCCGCAGGAGCGGCCCCCGCCCGGCCGTCAGGTGACCACCGGCGATGATCAGCACCAGGCCCGCGATCGCCAGCGTGTCGACGCGGTACAGATCCTCGAGCGCGGCAACGCTCGCAAGGGCGACGGCACCGCCTCCCCAGGGCAGGGACTGCCGGCTGACGACCGCCACCAGGGCGACGCCGAGCGCGGCCACGAGTCCGAGCAGCAGACCGGTTCGAAAGCCCTCGAGGGCCAGGAGGTCGGAGACGGGATCGGGCATGGCGACGAGTCCAGCGGAGGCCAGAGCATAGTGGTCTGGCAGAGCGCCACCGGCGGGTCACCGAGGGTGAGGTCGACGACCGGCGATCGCCGCCGGGCTCGCGGTCGCCCGGGATCGTAGGGTGGCCGGATGAGGACGATCGACTGGGTCGCCGGGCCCACGGACGAGGCAGGCCGGCGGGCACCGGCCGGGGCGGTGGTGATCGTCGACCAGACGGCCCTGCCGCACGAGGTGCGGCACCTGACCCTCGACGACGTGGACGACCTGGTCGACGCGATCCGGCGGCTGGCCGTGCGCGGAGCGCCGGCCCTCGGCGCCGCCGGGGCGCTCGGGGTGCTGCTCGCCCGGCAACAGGCCACCGCACAGGGCTGGGACGACGCCACGATGCGCGCCGCGGTGGCGCGCGTCCGGGCCGCCCGCCCGACCGCCGTGAACCTGGCCTGGGGGGTCGACCGGGTCGCCGCCCGGCTGACGGAGGGACCCGTCGCCGTCGAGGCGGAAGCCCTCGCGGTGCTCCGCGAGGACGTCGCCGCCAACCGGGCGATGGCCGAACGGGGTGCCGACCTGCTGGAGACCTTGTGCGACGACGCCCGCAGTCGCGGCATCGGGAGCGGACTCCGGGCCGGCGGCGACGCCCACGGCGACACCGGAGGCGAGGACGTCCCCGGACCGGGCCTGCGGGTGCACACGCACTGCAACGCGGGTGCGCTCGCCTGCGTGGAGATCGGCACCGCGCTGGGCGTGGTGCGCGCCCTCCACTCCCGGGGCAGCGTCGCCCGGGTGTACGCAGACGAGACCCGCCCGCTGCTGCAGGGCGCGCGCCTCACCGCCTGGGAGCTCGCCGACATGGGGATCGACCACCGTCTCGTCGTCGATGGTGCCGGCCCGTCGCTGATCGCCCGGGGCCTGGTCGACGCCGTGGTGGTCGGGGCCGACCGCATCGCCGCCAACGGCGACGTCGCCAACAAGATCGGGACCTACCCGCTGGCGCTCGCCGCCGCGCGCGCCGGTGTGCCCTTCGTCGTGGCCGCGCCCGAGTCGACCGTCGACCCGGGGACACCCACCGGCGCGGCCATCGAGATCGAGGACCGCGACCCCGACGAGGTGCTGGCCTTCGCCGGGGCCCGCGTCGCCCCACCGGCCACCCGGGCGGTGAACCCGGCCTTCGACGTCACACCAGCCGACCTGGTCACCGCGATCGTCACCGAGGCACGGGTGGTCTGCACGGCGCAGGGTGACCGTCCGGGGTGAGCGGCTCGTGCCAGGATCGGACGGCCCCGGCAGGCGGGCGCGAACACGAGGAGCGGGTGTGAAGAGCAGGTGGAACGAGGAGGAGGCCCCCCAGGGCGACGACCTCGACATGCTGGTGTACGTGTCCCGGCTGTTGGGCGCCGACACGTCCCTGGTGCTGGCCGGTGGCGGCAACAGCTCGGTGAAGACGACCGACGTCGACCTGTTCGGCGAGCCGCTGGACGTCCTGCACGTCAAGGGCAGCGGCTGGGACATGGCGACGATCGAGCGGGAGGGCTTCGCCCCCCTCCGCCACGATCCGGTCGAGCGGCTGGCCGAGCTGCCGGAGCTCGCCGATGGCCTGATGGCCGCCGAGCTGCGGTCCGCGTCGCTGGACGCCCGGGCGCCCGCGCCATCGGTCGAGTCGATCCTCCACGCGATCCTCCCGTACCGGTTCGTGCTGCACACCCACGCCGATGCCCTCCTGGCGCTGACCAACACGCCCGATGGGCCGGCGCTGGTGGAGGAGGTCTATGGCAATGACGTGGTCGTCGTTCCCTACGTCATGCCCGGCTTCGCTCTGGCCAGGCGCTGCGCCGAGCTGTTCCCGGCGGAGCGCCACGAGGGCACGATCGGCATGGTCCTGCTCAACCATGGGCTGTTCACCTTCGCCTACGACGCCCGGACGGCGTACGAGAACCACATCGACCTGGTGGCGCGGGCTCTCGCACGCGTCGACACCGGCGCGGCCGCCGTCGGTTCTCGGCCGGCTCCTGACACGGACGATGCACCGTCGGTCCGTGCCGACGCCGCCGCGCCCAGTGCCCTGCCGCCGCACGCGTCGATCCGAGATGACCTCGTCACGGCCCCGCCTGACGAGCAGCCAGCGGTGCCGTCCGACCCGGCCGAGCCCCCCGCAGGCACCCCGGTGGTAGCCGCCGCCACCATCGACGCGACGGAGGACTCCGACCGAGTGGGGCCGCAGCGTGCCGACGAGGTCGAACCGTCCGGAATGAAAGGGCCCGCAGCGACGTCCGACGAGATCACGCCAGAGCAGCCCGCGTCCCCCACCGTGACGGCGGACGTCGGGGCACCCGCCGTGCCAGACGGCGTCCCGCGCGCTGACGCCGCGGCCGTGGACGTACCGCGCGCCGAGGCCGCGCCCGTCGACGTCCCGGGATCCGACCCCGCGCCGGCGGAGCAGCCCGGTCACGGGGAGGCCGCCTCGTGGTCCACCGAGCCGATCGGCGAAGACCTCGACATCGGCGCCTTCGGAGCCGGCGACCCCACGGCCTTCGGGACCGGTTCCGGCGCCCTGGGCGCCACGACGGCCGAGAACGACACCCGGGGCGCTCCCACCGTGGCCGGCGGCACCGTCGGCACCAGCGGGGCCGTCACCGCCCTCGCAGGCGGCCGTCTCGACGAGCGCGCGGCCGTGAGCGCCCGGACGGAGGCATCGCCCGCGGTACGGGCCGCGGCCGTCACGTTGCTCGGGGAGCTCGGAGCCGTGGCGATGCTCCGGCGCGATCTGTCCGCCGCCGCGGGACGGCCCCTCGTCGTGCGCAGCGACACCGGCGAGGATGCCCGGCGGTTCGTCGCCCGGGACGACCTCGCGCAGGTCGCCCAGGTCGGCCCGGCGACGCCCGACCACGTCCTGCGCACCAAGCGCGTTCCCCTCGTCGGCCGGGACGTCGACGGCTACGTGCGAGCGTACGAGGCCTACGTCGCCCGACACCGGGCGCGGCTGGGCGACCGCCCGCTCGTCCCGGTCGATCCGGCGCCCCGCGTCGTGGTCGACCCCGAGTTGGGCCTGCTCACCGCTGGTGCGCGGGCGTCCGACGCGGCCATCGCCGCGGAGATCTACCGCCACACGATGTGGGTGATCGAGCGGGCCGTCGAACTGGGCGGGTACGCCGCCGTCACCGAGGCCGACCTGTTCGACGTCGAGTACTGGGAGCTCGAGCAGGCCAAGCTCGATCGGCAGCCGGCGCCGTCGCCGCTGACCGGCCACGTCGCCCTCGTCACCGGTGCAGCCTCGGGCATCGGCCGGGCCACCGCCGCGGCGCTGCTCGCCGAAGGGGCCGCCGTCGTCGGCCTCGACCTCGACGGCGCGGTCGAAGAGGTCGCCGATGGTCCCGGCTACGTGGGCGTGCAGGGTGATGCCACCGACATCTCGGCTGTCGCATCGGCGATCGAGGCGTCCGTCCGCGCGTTCGGGGGTCTCGACGTGCTCGTGCTCAACGCGGGGCTGTTCCCGCCCCCCGAGCCCGTGGCCCAGGTGTCACCGGGCTCGTGGGGCCGGGCCCTCGCCATCCACGCCGACGCCGCGCTGGTGGCTCTGCAGGCGGCCCACCCGTTCCTGCGGGTGTCGCCGGTGGGCGGCAGCGTGGTCGTGGTCGCGTCGAAGAACGTTCCCGCTCCGGGCACCGGTGCGGCGGCCTACTCGGCCTCCAAGGCGGCGCTCACACAGCTCGCCCGGGTGACAGCGCTCGAATGGGGTGCCGACGGCATCCGGGTCAACGTGGTGCATCCTGACGCCGTGTTCGACACCGGCCTGTGGTCCGACGGGCTCGTCGCCGACCGAGCGGCGGCGTACGGGCTGACCCCGGCCCAGTACCGCACGCGCAACGTGCTCGGGGCGGAGGTGCGCGCCGACCACGTCGCCGACGCGATCGTGGCTCTGTGCGGCCCGACCTTCGCCCGCACGACGGGTGCGCAGATCGCGGTGGACGGGGGCAACGACCGCGTCATCTGACGCGGTCGACGTCGACGCGGTTCGGCCCGACCGCCCGGGAGAGGCCGACGAGCGTGCAGGGTCGATGTCGGCGTCGATCCTGCGACACGGCCGGACGGCGTCAGAAGACGAGGGCGCCCCAGGGCGCTCGCGGCGTGGCGAACAGGGCGGCGGCCCGGGCCAACGCGCCCGGGCGGCGCTCGTCGACCCACCCCACGTCGGCCAGCCGTGCCCAACCCTGCCCGCCGAGGTACGCGGCCCCGAGGGCCGGGGCCGTCACCGCCAGATCGGCGGTCGCCGTGGTCGAGACGCACTCGGCTCCGTCGGGCCCGGCGTCGAGCCGGAAGCGGCCGTGCGCGAAGCCAAGGGGGTCGTCGATCTCGACAACGAGGGTGCCGGAGGTGGCGTAGCGCCGGGCCGCGAGAGCGGCCGGGACGTCGAGGACCCGCAGCCAGGTCTGGTCCGAGCGGTCGACCAGCCGGGCCGCCCGGCCGTCGACCAGCGCGAGAGGCGCCGGGTCGTCCACCGGACGGAGCCCCACCCGTACCTCGGCCACCCAGTCGATCCCCGACAGGAACCGCAGCAGCTCGTGCTCCGCACGGGCCGAGGTGGCGACCAGCGTGTCCGCCCGCAGGATGTTCGCCGGCCGGTTGTGCACCCACGACTCGTCGAGGCGGTAGCTGGTCGCGGACTGCGGGTCGCCGGCCGCGTCACGCCACACGACCTTGGTCGCGTCGCGGCGGGCTCGGTCCTCGCCGTCGTGCCTCGGGGCGACGCCGGCGTCGGCCTGCCAGCGGACCTCCTCCCAACCGATGTGGCCCGGGGTTGCCCGGCGGGCGCGGTCGTAGAGATCGGCGATGACCTTGGCGAAGGTCTCGTTGTCGACGAGCTCGACCGACCCCGTGGCCGGCTCGCGCCACACCGCGGCGCTCGCGTCGATGTGAAGACCGACGGCCTCGGTGGCGGGGCCGTAGCCGTAGCGACCGTAGATCGGGTACTCGGCGGCGATGAGGACGGCGACCGGTTCGCCGCGCTCGGCGACGTCCGCGAGCTGGTGGTGCATGAGCCGGGTGAGGTGGCCCTGCCGGGTGTGGGTCGGCAGCACCCCGACGCTGCTGACCGCGCCGGCGGCGACCTCCCCGCCGGGCACCGTGAGCGGGGTGGCGAACGCTCGCGCGACCCCGCACATCCGGCCCCCGCCGTCGAACGTCGCGATGCAGCGCTCGATGTCGGTGTGCTCTCGCCGGGCCGCGACCGTTTCGTCGGACACGGGCGGCATGAGGAAGGCCGTGCGCACGACATCGATGAACCCGGCGAGCTCGTCGTCCGCGATGACACGGACACAGGGGGCGCTCATGCCGCCGAGGGTACGCACCGGGTTCCGACGAGCACCTGCGATTTCCGTCGCGATCAGGCCGCGGTCAACCCGGGGACGGGGTGGGATCGACCCAGTTGCGGCGCCGCACCTCGTAGAGCGCGATGGCGGTCGCCGTGGCCACGTTGAGGGAGCCGATGCGGCCGAGTTGGGGGATGAACGCCACGTCGTCGCAGAGGGCCAGCGACCCGGGCGGCAGGCCGCGGTCCTCGTGGCCGACCATCAGGCACACCGGTCCTGCTATCGCCAGGGAGGGCAGGGGAGTGGCGTCATCGGTGAGCTCGATCCCCACGATCCGGTAGTCGGCGGCGCGGGCGGCCTCGACCGCCGCGGGCACCGAGTCGTGCGCCGACCACTCGACGAACCGTTGGGAGCCGAGCGCCGTCTTCCCGGTCTTGGTGTCGTCCGGCGAGGCGGTGCGTCCGGCGAGCCACAGGTGGTCGACCTTGAGAGCGGCGGCGGTGCGCAGGATCGAACCCACGTTCCAGGGCGACTGCACGTTGTCGAGCAGCAGCCCGACGTGCCCCGTCGCTCGTCGGCGCCACGTGCGGTGCAGCCGCTTGAGGCCGGTCGAATCGAGTTGCCGACTCACGACGGTCGCCCGCCCGGACCGTGGGCGTCCGGCCCGTCGGCGTCCAGTCCGTGGGCGTCCGGCCCGTCGGCGCCCAGTCCGTGGGCGTCCGGACCGTCGGCGCCCAGTCCGTGGGCGTCCGGCCCGTCGGCGTGAGACCCGTGGGCGTGCGCCCCGTCGGTGCGCGGTCCGTCCTCTGATCGACGGACCTCCAGCACCCGGTACGCCATGCGACTGGTCAGCCGGTCGACGTGCCAGCCCTGCTGCTGGAGCCAGCGGTGCAGCGAGTCGCTGCCCAGGTGCTTCTGCACGACGAGTAGGGCGCGGCCGTCGGGCGTGAGGCGCGGCAGCCAGGTGGTGAGCAGGTCGTGCAGCGCGACCTTGCCGACCCGCACGGGCGGATTGGACCAGAGGGCCGCGAACCGCACGTCGTCGGGGACCTCGTCGGGCGTCATGACCCGTACGTTGCCGAGCCCCGCCGCCGCGGCGTTGGCCCGGGTCAGGTCGAGGGCTCGCTCGTTGATGTCGACCGCCCACACCGTTGCGTCGGGCGCTCGCGTGGCCAGCGCGAGGGCGATGGGTCCGTAGCCGCAGCCGAGGTCGAGCAGGTCGCCGGTGGGCGGGGGTGGTGGCCCCTCCAGCAGGAGGACCTTGGTGCCGGGATCGACCCGACCGGCGGAGAACACCCCGCGGTCGGCCTGCAGCCCGAGGGACAGATCGGGCAGGTCGAGCCGGACGGTCGAGGGCCGCGAGGGCGCGTCCGGGTTCGGCGAGAAGTAGTGCGGGGGACCGGATGCGCTCACGGGCGACGACGGTAGCCTTGCTGGTCATGGCTCCCTACAGCATCCGCATGGTCGGCGACCCGGTGCTCCGCCAGCGCGCCGCCGAGGTCACCACCATCGACGGGCGCCTCGCCAAGCTCGCCGAAGACATGATCGTCACGATGTACGACGCCCCCGGCCTGGGACTGGCCGCTCCCCAGGTCGGCGTCGAGAAGCGCCTGTTCGTCTACGACGTGGGCGACGGCCCTCGCACGATCGTCAACGCGGAGATCGTCGAGACCGACGGCGAATGGGCCTACGAGGAGGGCTGCCTGTCGGTGCCCGGGCTGTCGTGGGAGATCATCCGGCCCGCACGGGTGCACCTCCGCGGCGT
>CAYUXB010000126.1:7422-10339 GCA_964448525.1 uncultured Acidimicrobiaceae bacterium | reverse complement strand
CAGTACCAGCCCGAGCAGAGCACCTCGGCGCTCATCTGCCACCACCCCCAGGCCAAGTACTTCGTCGCCCGCTGAGCTCCTCGGGCGGAGCTGGGGCCGGAACTGATGGACGCGCTGCTCCTGGTCGGGTTCGGTGCCGTGGTGCTGGCGTTCGTGTCGGCTGGCGGCGCGCCATGCGAGAGATCCGCAACATGCCGGCGGCCTGGCTGCGCCGTCAGCCGTCGGCAGGGAGCAGTGTGAACGCGCCCCCCTGCAGCGGTGTCATCGCTCGGAAGCAGCGCTCGTCCGTCGTGCACAGACGGCGGGTCTGGTAGCGGGCGGCCAGCACGACGAGCGACGCGTCAGCCAGGCCGACGGCGAGATCGCGGTACTGCCGGACAACATCGCGGGCAGCGCCCAGTTCGGGTCGCGTCAGACATTCGGCGACGAAGGTGCCGGTGGCCAGGTCATCGAGGATCGCGAGCTCGGCATCGACGCCGTGGCGAGTCATCACGAGGTAGTCGACCTCGGCGACGGCGATCTGCGACGTGATGAGGGATCCACGCTCGGACGCGAGCACCGTGGCGACAGCCTCGTGTGCCGGATCGCCTCGATGCGCTTGGGCGTAGATCGCCCCGGCATCGACGAGGAGGGTCACGATCGGGTGGGAGTGGAGCGGCCGACGCCGCGACGTGCCGCCAGTTCCTCGGCGTCCCACCGGGCAGATCGCGGCTCGCCACTCGCGATGATGCCCATGCTGTGGAATACGCGTCGAGGTTTCCGGGAGAGGACACGCCGGATTCCCTCCCGGATGAGATCAGCCTGGGAGCGGCCGGACGCCGCGGCGAGGGCGCGCAGGCCCTCCGCCTCGTCGTCCGTGAGGTACACACTGGTCTTGCGCACGGACGTAGGGTACCCGCCGTAGGGCACCACCGCCCGATGTTCCGGGGGCCGACGGCCTGCGCTGGTGGGACGGCCACCAGTGGACCGATCACGTGCCCTGACGAGCCACCCGTCCGCTGGGCGACGGGGCGCGCGGTCCGATCCGTCCCGGTGGGCGGGGGCCGGGCCGGGCCGGGCCGGACCACTACCATCGCCGCTCGATGGGGCAGAGGGTGGACGAGCTGGCGGGCCAGGCGATCCGGGTCCTGCGCACCAACGATCGGGGCACGTGGACCCGACCGTCGCCGCTGCTCTACCCGCACCAGTGGAGCTGGGACGCCGCCTTCGTCGCCATCGGCTGGGCGTACCTCGCCCCCGAACGGGCGATCGCCGAGCTGCGCTCGCTCTTCCGTGGGCAGTGGGCCGACGGCATGGTGCCCCAGATCGTCTTCGACCGGACGGTGGCCCTCGGCGCCTACGAGCCGCGCCAGCGCACCTGGGGCACGGCCACCCTCTGCCCGCCCGGCGTCGCCACCAGCGGCATCTGCCAGCCGCCGGTGCACGGCGTCGCGCTCGCCCGGGTGCGCACGATCACCGCTCGCCACCACCCGGCCGCGCTGGCCACGGTCGACGCGGCGGTGGCCGACCTCTACCCCCGGCTGGCGGCGTGGCACCGCTGGCTCCACACCGCCCGCGACCCGGAGGGCACGGGCCTCGTCACGATCTTCCACCCGTGGGAGAGCGGGCTCGACAACTCGCCCCGTTGGGACGACGCCCTCGCTGCGGTCGCGATCCGTGAGGAGACCTCGGGCGACCGCCCCGACCTCGCCCACGTCGCCGACGCCGCCGAACGGCCCACCGACGACGACTACCGCCGCTACCACACGCTCGTGCGGGAGCTGGTCGACATCGACTACGACCAGGCTCAGGCGCACCGCTCCCACCCGTTCCGCCTGGCCGACGTGCTGTTCACGGCGATCCTGGCGGCAGCCGACGACACCCTCGCCGACCTCGCCGTGATCGCCGGGCACCCCGAGGCCGCGGACGTCCACCGGGCGGACGGTGAGCGCAGCCGCCGGGGCCTCGACGCCTGTTGGGACCCGGCCCGGTGCGCCTGCCTCGACCGCGACCTGGCGGGAGGCCGATGGGTCACCGCCGACACGATCGCCGGCTTCGCTCCACTCGTCGCCGGGTGCGATGCCGACCGCGCCGCGGCGCTCGTCGCCCGGCTGACCGGGCCCTCGTTCGCGGGCGCGCCGGGACTGCGTTGGGCCGTCCCCCCGTCGACGGCGGTGGACGACCCGGCGTTCGACCCCCGCTCGTACTGGCGGGGTCCCAGCTGGCCGGTGATCACGTGGCTCCTGTGGTGGGCGTTGGAGCGCGACGGGCACGGTCCCCCGGCCGAGGCGCTGCGCACCGCGGCGATCGACCAGCTGCGGACCTCGGGGTGCAGCGAATACGCCGACGCCGTCACGGGCGCGCCTCTCGGGTCGAACGCCCAGTCGTGGACGGCGGCGGTCGCGCTCGACTGGCTCGCCCACGACCCCGACGGCGCGGCGGAGCCATCCACGCCGTTGCGCCCCCGACCGACGACGCAGCGTGTCGGCCGCTCGAGCATCACGTGACCCTGGCCACTCGGTCGTCCTACCCCCGCCCCACTCCCGCCCCACCCGCCGTCCCGGGCTGGGAGTCCCGACCGCAGGGCCGTAGCCTGGTCGGCGTGATGCGCAGCCTGCGCTGGTGGTCGTTGCTCCTCGTCCCCGGTGGTTTCGTCGCCGGGCACGAGCTCGCGTACCAGGCCGCCTCGGCGCTGGGCGCGACACCGGTGACCGCCGGCGGCCACGGCTACCTGACCGCTCTCCTCCTGATCGGCGCGCCGTTCGCCTGTGCCGCCATGGCCCGCAGCCTGGTGGCGGGCTTGCGTGCCGAGCTGCCGCCTGTGCGGTGGTCGACGCTCGCGGCAGCCCAGACCGCCCTCTTCCTGGCGGTCGAGCTCGCCGAGCACGCTCGCGCCGGCCTCTCCCCCGCTGCCACCCTGGCGGAGCCGGCGGTCCTG
>CAYUXB010000126.1:6213-7322 GCA_964448525.1 uncultured Acidimicrobiaceae bacterium | reverse complement strand
AGCCTCTACTTCTCCGAGGTGGCGGACTTCCCGCCGTGTCGCCTGTGCTGGTACCAGCGCATCGGCATGTACCCGCTGGCTGTGGTGCTGCCGATCGCAGCCTGGCGGCGCGACCACCAGATCCGCTGGTACGCGCTGCCGCTGGCCGTGCTCGGCGGGGCGGTGTCGATCTACCACGTGGTGCTCGAGCGGTACCCGTCGCTCGAATCCGGCGCCTGCGAGATCACCAACCCGTGCTCGATCATCTGGGTCGAGCGGTTCGGCTACCTCACCATCCCCGCCATGGCGCTGTCCGGGTTCGCCCTGATCGCCGTGCTGCTCGTCCTCCCTCAGGAGTCATCGTGAGCTCACGCTCCCACCGGCCGCCGCGGCCGCCGGCCCATCCCACCTCCCGCACCTCCAACTCGAACCTCGTTCCCCTGCTCGTCGTCGGTGGGGTGATCGCGGTGGTGGCGCTCGCCTTCGGCGTGGCCATCTTCGTCGGGTCCGGCGACGACGACACCGACACGGCGACGAGCGGGGACGTGGCTCGCGAGGCCACGTCCGGCGCACCCGACCTCGGCGCGGTCCCCGACGACACGCCGGCCACAGCGGCGAGCGACGACCTGCCGCCGCTGCCCGACGGCGGGACCGATCCGGCAATCGGCTCGCCGATGCCCACCGTGACCGGTACCGCCATGGACGGCCACGCGCTCACGGTCCCGACCTCCGGCCGGCCGACGATGATCATGTACGTCGCCCACTGGTGCCCCCACTGCCAGGCCGAGGTGCCCGTCGTGCAGCAGTGGGTCGACGGCGGCGGGCTGCCCGAGGGCGTCGACCTGGTGGCCGTCTCGACGGCGGTCGACTCGCGCCGACCGAACTATCCGCCCGCGGCGTGGCTCGCGTCCGAGGGCTGGACCGCACCCGTGCTGGTGGACGGCGACGGCAGCGCGGCCGACGCGGCCGGTCTCACGGCATTCCCGTTCTTCGTGGCCGTCGACGCGGAGGGGGACGTCGTGGGACGGACCTCCGGCGAGCTGTCCCCCTCCCAGCTCGACGCCATGGTCGATGACCTGACGACGGTGACGCCGTGACCCCACCGACCGACGACCCCACACCGAACGCCG
>CAYUXB010000126.1:0-6113 GCA_964448525.1 uncultured Acidimicrobiaceae bacterium | reverse complement strand
GACCCCACCGACCGACGACCCCACACCGAACGCCGGTGACGGTGCCCCGGCCCGACGACCGACGCCGGCGCGGCCCGGCGGCGGGCCCAGCATCGGCTGGATCGCGGCGCTGATCGCCGTCACCGCCCTCGTCCTCGGCGTCGGTGCGTTCGCGGCGGTGCAGGGCTCCGACGGTGGCGGGGGTGACGCCGCCGCCGTCGACGACCCGAACGAGGGCTGGAACGGCGCCCTGCTCGCCGAGCCGACACCGCGGCCCGCGTTCACGCTCACCGACACCGAAGGCCAGCCCTACGACTTCACCGCCGAGACCCAGGGGCGCCTCACGCTGCTGTTCTTCGGCTACACGTCGTGTCCGGACATCTGCCCGATCCACATGGCGACCTTGTCCGCTGCGCTCGAGCAGCCCGGCATGCCCAACCCGGTTGTCGTCTTCGTGACGACCGACCCCGTCCGGGACACCCCCGAGCGCCTCCGGTCTTGGCTCGACAACTTCAGCCCCGAGTTCATCGGGTTGACCGGGACGCCCGAGGAGATCGCCGCGGCCGAAGACGCCGCGGGCGTCGCCCGCTCGCTCGTGGCGCCCACCGACGGGACCGCCGGCGACGGGACCACCGACGGGAGCACCGGCGACGACAGCGACGACTACGAGGTGGGCCACGCCGCCCAGATCATCGCGTACACCCCCGACGACCTGACCCACCTCCACTACCCGTTCGGGGTGCGGCGACAGGACTGGCAGGCGGACCTACCCCGCATGATGTCCACGTGGGACGGACGCGCCGCCGAGCAGGCGGACACGTCCGCAGGCGGTGGTACCGCCGCGTCGATCACCGTCGGCGAGGCCTGGGCCGCCGCCGACGACACCATCACCGCGGTCTACTTCACCGTCGACAACAGCGGCGACGACGACCGCCTGGTCGCCGCGGCGACCGAGGTGGCCGACCGGGTGTCGGTGATGGGACCGGGCGTCCCGATGCCGAGCGACGGCGAGATCGAGGCGGGCGACGCGGTCGAGCTCGACATCCCCACGGGGGAGACCGGGCTCGACCCGGGCGGGACGCACATGATGCTCGAGCAGCTCACCCGTCCCCTCGTGGTCGGCGAGGAGATCACCCTGACCCTCACCTTCGCCGAGGCCGGTGAGGTCGAGGTGGCGGTCGACGTGCTCGACTGGGACGAGGTCGCCGAGCGGGCGGGCGAACGATGACCTGGTGGTGCTCCGCGACCCGCCTGCCCTGGGACTGGGCGCCTCGGGCCTACCCGGGGGTGTGGCTGGCGATGGCCGGCCTGATGACCTGGTATGTGCTGGCTCGTCGCCGCCTCACCCCCGAGGAACGGGCGGCGGACGACCCCCGGCGCCCGCTGGCCTTCGCCGGCGGCTGGCTGGCGCTGTGGGTGGCGACGGACTGGCCCCTCGGTGCGCTCGGCTCCGGCTACCTGGCCAGCGCCCACATGGTGCAGTACATCCTCTACACGCAGGTGGCGGCGCCGCTGCTCGTGGTCGGATTGAGCGAGCCGGTGCTGCGGCGGCTGCTGGCCCGCACCCGGACGACCGAGCTGGTGCGGCTGTTGTGCCGGCCTGTGGCCGCGGTGCTGCTCTTCAACGCCGTGCTCATCGCCACGCACGCCCCGATCACCGTCGATGCGCTGCGAACGAGCCAGACGGGATCGTTCGTGCTCGACGGGCTGTGGTTGCTGTCGGGCCTGATCCTGTGGCTGCCGGTGTGCGGGCCGCTCGACGACATGCGTCCCAGCTACCCGGTGCGGGCGGTGCTGCTGTTCGTCGGGGCCGGGGTCGTGCCGATGATCCCCGGCGGGTTCCTGACCTTCGCCGACACTCCGCTCTACGGCGTCTACGAGCTGGCGCCGCGGGTGGAGGGGATCGACGCGGGTATCGACCAGCAGCTTGCGGGCGTGCTGATGAAGATCGGCAACGTGCCCCTGCTGTGGCCGGCGATCGGGGTTCTCTTCGCCCGGTGGGCGAAGGAATCGGGCGCATCGAGCTCGGAGACCACGCTCGCCGCCGCCAATCACTCTGTGTGAGCCATAGATGCCGATCGTGAGATCGGGTATAAGGAGCACACCATGTCCACGCGCGCGGCACTGGCGGGAGCGGTCACCACCGCGGTGACCGTCGCCGCGCTCGGCAGCCCGGCCGCCGTCGAGGCAGGTCGCGATGCCGACAGCGCGACGGTGGGGCACACCCTCACGGCATTCGCCGACTGGGATGTCGGCGGGCTGCCGGCGGACGCCGTCGTCGGCGTCGCCGTCCGACTCGGCGTCGCGCTGGTGCTGGTCACATCGCTGAGCGCGGTGGCGGGACGTGCGCGTTCCCGGGGTGCGGCCTTCGTCGCGGGCTGGGGTGCCGTGGTCCTGGCCACCGCTGTCGCCGGCGCGGCCGCCTACGTCTACGAGGTGAACCGGGTCCTCGACGGGACCACGTTCGACGCGACCCTCGCCGACCGGATCGCCACCGCGATCAACGACGCCGCCGCGTTCGGGCTCTGGACCGGGTGGATCGTCGGCCTGGCCGTCGCGCTCGCCACGCGATCCGCAGCCACCGCCACTGGTGCCCAGGAGGCCGGACCGGGAGCGGCGACGACCACCCGACGCTTCGCCGACCCACCGCCGCCCTGGTGGGCGCCGACGCCCGCGGGTGCCAGGGAGGGCGGGCTGCGGCCCGGGCCGACCGTGTTCCTCCCGGGTGGCAGCCAGGCGGTCGAGGCCGACAGGGGCATCGGCACGGCCGCCACCGACCGCCGCGCGCCACCCCCTGTCGTACCCGAGGCCACCTACGAGATGACCACCGTGTCGGGCGACCCGCATCCCTCCGACCCGGACGCCACCCACGCGATCGGTCTCCCGCGCGACACACGCGCCGCCGACACAGGCGCCGCCGACCCGGGTGGACCCAGGGGCGCGGCGGCGTCCGGATCGGATGCGGACGCCGCCGCCCCGATCGCTGGAACGGACGACGGGGACCCGCCCCGCACGGACGCCTGAGGCCGAAACCGCTGGGCCACGGGATCAGCCGATGGGCACGCCGCCACGGTCGTGGCTCCCGGCGACGACCGGCGCTGCGGGACCGGTGGCCGGGGTGAGCCGCATCTCCGGCGCCGGCAGCCCGCTCGTGCCCTCGATGTCGAAGTTCGGCAGAAGGCGGTCGAGCCACCGTGGCATCCACCAGTTGGCCTCGCCCATCAGCCGCATGGTCGCGGGAACGAGGATCACGCGCACGATCGTGGCATCGACGAACACGGCGGTGGCCAGCCCGACGCCGAACATCTTGACGAGCGGCTGAGGCCCGAGCACGAACCCGCTGAACACGCAGATCATGATGAGCGCCGCCGAGGTGATGACCCGGGCCGTCGAGGAGATGCCGGTGATGATCGACGTGCGGTTGTCGCGGCCCTCCATGTGCTCCTCGCGGATGCGCGACAGCAGGAAGACCTCGTAGTCCATCGACAGGCCGAACAGGACGGCGAACATGAACATGGGCACGAACGAGACGATGGGCACCGTCTCCTCCAGCCCGATCAGGCTCTTGCCCCAGCCCCACTGGAACACGGCCACCACCACGCCGTACGCGGCCCCGATCGACAGCAGGTTCATCAGCGCCGCCTTGAGCGGCACGAGCACCGACCGGAACACGGCGGTGAGCAGCAGGAAGCTGAGGCCCACCACGGCGGCGATGAACACCGGCAGGCGGGCAGCGACCTTGTCGGACATGTCGATGAACACGGCGGTGAGCCCACCGACGTACACCCGCACGTCGCTGCCCTCGACCGCGGCGGGCACGACGTCGTCGCGCAGACGGTGCACCAGATCGGTGGTGGCGACGTCCTGGGGCGCGTCGTTCGGTACGACGGTGACGATGGCGGCGTCGCCGGCCTCGTTGACCTCGGCAGGGGCGGCGACCGCCACCGCAGGATCGGCGTTCAGACCGGCGGCCAGGGCGTCGAGGACAGCGCCGTCAGCGGTCTCGTCGCCGGTCAGCTCGACCGACAGCAGGAGCAGGCCGTTGAACCCGGGACCGAACGCTTCGGAGGTCAGGTCGTAGGCCTTGCGGGTGGTGCTGTCCGGCGGGTTGGTGCCGGCGTCGGTCTGTCCGAGCCGCATCGAGAGCAGGGGCGTCGCCACCACGAGCAACGTGAGGGTGGCGCCGATCAGCCAGCGCCACGGGTGCGCGGTCACGTGCAGCCCCCAGCGCTGCCACCGGTCGGGACGCATCTCGGCCGATGCGCCGAGCCGGGCCAGGCGCTCCTGCCATTCGTCCTCGTCGACCTCGCGACGCCGGGTCCAGGGCAGCGTCGCCGCCTCGAGGCGCAGACCGGCGAAGCCGAACAACGCGGGCAGCAGCGTGATCGATGCGATCACCATCATCGCCACCACCACGGCGGAGGTGAAGCCCATGGCCGTCACTGCGGGGATGCCGGCGAGCGCCAGGCCGCAGATGGCGATGACGACGGTGCCGCCGGCGAACACGACGGCCTGCCCCGCGGTGGCGATGGCCCGACCCGCGGCATCGGCGACGGTGAGCCCGGAGCGCAGCTCCGACCGGTAGCGGGTGACGATGAACAGCGCGTAGTCGATGCCCACCCCCATCCCGATCATGGCGGCGAGGGTGCCGGATTCCGCCGGGATGTCGAAGAGCAGCCCACCCAGCAGGATCAGCGCGGTGCTGCAGCCGAGACCCACCGCGGCGATGGCGAGGGGCAAGCCCATGGCCAGCACCGAACCGAACGCCACGAGCAGGATGATGATCGCGCCCACGACCCCGAGCAGCTCGGCCACACCGGTCTCGGGCGTCTCCGCGTACTGCGGAAGGTCGCCGCCGAGCTCGACCTGCAGACCCGCGTCCCGGGTGGGCTCGATGGCGGCCTCGAGTTCGTGGTAGGCGTCCATGCCCAGCTCCCGAGGTTCCTCGGTGTACTGCACCCGCACCATCGCCGTGGTGCGGTCCTCCGACACGAGTCCGGTGGCAGCTGGGTCGAGCACGGTCTCCACATGCGGGAGGTCGCCGAGCCGCCCGACGAGGTCGTCGAGCGCGCCCGCCTCGGCGGCCTCGTCGAGGTCGCCCTCCGGGGAGTGCACCACCACCTGGGCGTTGCCCCCCGCCGCCTCGGGGAACCGCTCCATCAGGACGTCGAGCGCCTGCTGCGACTCGACGCCGGGGATGCGGAAGTTGTCGGAGTAGCCGCCGTCTGCAGCCGTCACACCGGTCCACAGCAGCGCTGCGGCGATCAGCCAACCGAGGAGGACGATCCCGCGGCGCCGCACCGCGAATCGACCGAGGCGATGCAGGGCCCGGGACATAGGATCGAGGCTACGAAGAAGTGGCAGTCACTGCCATCTGGCAGAGAGTGTCATCCGTCACAACGCTCCTGCGGTTGTCTCCCGCCGAGGTCATCCATGTCCACACCCGTCGCCGACCTGCGCCAACGCAAGAAGGAGCAGACCCGCCGCGCCATCGCCGATGCGGCCCTCGACCTGTTCGAGACCCGCGGCTTCGACGAGACCACGGTCGACGACATCGCCGCCGCCGCCAACGTGTCCCCGCGCACGTTCTTCCGCTACTTCGCCAGCAAGGACGAAGCGGTCTTCGACCGGGCCGACGAGGCCCAGGAGGCCTTTCGCACGCTGCTCGCTGCCCGACCGACCGACGAACCGATGCTCGTCTCGCTGCGCGAGATCGGCCAGGCGCTGCTGACCGATCAGTTCGTCGACGGAGCCCGACTTCGCCGCGTGCTGGGTCTCGTGGCCCGCGAGCGGGCCCTCCGCGGCCGCTCGGATGCGCTGCTCGACGGCATCGAGGCCGAGCTGATCACCTGGGCGGCCGACCGCCTGGGCGTGCCCGCCGCCGACCTGCGGCCGCGCCTGATCGCCGCCGCCGTCCTCACCGCCCGCCGCGTCGCCACCGACACGTGGCTCGAATCTCCCGGCGACGAGCTGGCCGAACACATCACCCGCGCCATCGACCTCCTCTCGGCCGGCCTCACCACCGAGTGACGGCCGACCACGACCACGGAGTGACGGCCGACGGCCGACGGCCGACGGCCGACCAACGACCAACGACCAACGACCAACGACCAACGACCAACGACCAACGACCA
>CAYUXB010000125.1:6723-10358 GCA_964448525.1 uncultured Acidimicrobiaceae bacterium | reverse complement strand
CGCCGGCCGTGGCCCGCTCGGGGGACGCCGCGCGGGGCCGGTGCCCTCTCGCCCGCGGCACAGCGCGATCGCCGGTGAGGCCCGCGCCGAGGTGCCGAGGTGCCGCGAAGCGCCGGGTCAGCCCGCGGACGCGGGTGCAGCCGGCTTCTTGCCGATCGAGACCGGGACCCTCGGCTCATCGGCCGCGAAGTCGGGCCAGCGCTCCCGGCTCTTGGCGGCGAGCTTGTTCATGAGGGCGATGGCGCCCGGGTCCTCGTCGCCGGGGCGGACGATGATCGAGCCGTCGTCGATCATGCGGCTGATGATCTCGCGCCCGAGGTCGGTGCGGACGATCGTCAACGTCCAGTCGTTGTCCTTGCCGATGCCCCCCGTGGAGATGTCGGCGTGCTCGGCCGCGAAGTCGGGGCAGTAGGTGCAGCCCTCCCGCGTCCAGGCGTGGCACTCCTTGAGCGGGATCTCGTGGTAGCTGCCGTCGCGCATCCAGATCTGGAACACGCCTTTGATGTTCATCTTGGCGATGTCGGCGATCGGCAGGCCGTACTTCGTCTCGAACAGCTCGCCGAAGATCGAGTCGTCGAACGTCTTGGAGCACAGCAGGCCGATGTTGAACAGGATCGGCTTGCTGACCTTGCCGACCTTGCGGGTCCACATGACGGGCGGCACCGACGACTGGCACGACATGCCGACGAGGGCGAGCCGCTTGTGGCCGGCGGCCACGGCGTCGGGCAGCGCGAGCGTGTTGGCCGAGTACGTGTAGCGGCTGCCGGCGGAATCGAGCACCTGCTCCTTCGTGGCGGCCACGCCGGGCTTGGCCTTCCACGACGTGCCGTCGCCCTCGAGGAACGAGGTGAGGGCGGCGTCGATGTAGTCGTTCTCCATCGCCCAGATCAGCAGGGCAGAGACGAGACCGCCGTCCTGGCCCATGCGGTGCACCATGTCGTCGCTGGCCTTGGTGAGCAGGATGTCCTGGTAGATGCCGGCCATCTCGTCGGACTCGCGGGTGCGGGCGAAGAGGTGCTCGTCGGCCTGGGGCTCCCACGACCGGAAGCGGGGGCAGGCGCGGGTGCAGCTCGTGCAGCCCTTCTCGCCGTGGAGGCAGTTGTCGGCGCCGAGCTCGTCCTCGAGGTGGAACGGCTTGTAGTTGCCGGGCTCGTGCGTGTAGCCGATGACGTCGTGGGGGCACGCGATCACGCAGCCCGCGCAACCCGTGCACAGGCCTGACTGGATGACCTCCGAGTAGAGCTCCTTCCAGTGCGCGGTCCAGCGTGCCGGCTTGGCGACGGGGGGCGCGTTCTCGGTCACGGCCATGTCCGCAACCTAGTGGCCTGTCCCGTGGTCAGGCGAAGCCTCGGCGGGGGCGGCCGCAGGGCTCCCGTCGGCCGCCGCTCGGTGCCGGGTGGTGCCGGTGGTGCCGCGGCGAGGGGCGCCGCGACGAGGGACCGCGGCGGTGGTGACGGTGTCGCGGTGCCGGCGCTGGGTACCCTCACCGCCGATGGTCACGCCCCGGCGTCCCGGCGCCACCCCGGAGCCCGGTGCGGCCCGCCGATCCCCCCGTCCGCCGCGGTCGCGCCCGCCCGCCGCCCGGCCGTCGACCGCGCGGTCGACCACGCGGTCGACCGGCGCCCCGGCCCGTCCACGTCCCGCGGGGACCCGGCGCCGCCGGCGATCGTGGCCGCAGCGGCTGATGCTCACCGCCGGCGCCGTGCTGACCGTGGTGCTGCTGGTGGCAGTGGCCGTGCTGGGGTACGGGTTGTGGCGTTGGTACGCGGTCGACAAGGTCGACGTCGACGTTCCGGACGTCGCGGCGGGCGAGCCGGTGAACATCCTGCTGGTCGGCAGCGACAGCCGGGAGGGCGAGACCGCCACCGGAGATGCGGACGTCGACGGCAAGCGCACCGACACGATCATGATCATGCGCGTCGACCCGCAGTCGGAGCAGGTGTCGGTGCTGTCGCTGCCCCGTGACCTGTGGCTGCCGATCGCGGGCACCGGCGAGTCCGCCCGCATCAACTCGGCGTACAGCGCGCCGGGCGAGGAGCAGGTGCTGATCGACACGATCCAGGACGAGCTGCAGATCGAGGTCAACCACTGGATCGAGATCGACTTCGCCGGCTTCCGCGAGCTCGTCGACTCGATCGGCGGGGTCACCCTCTACTTCGACCACGGTCTGCGCGACCGCGACGCGGGACTGCACATCTACGACCTCGGGTGCGTCACGCTGGACGGTGAGACCGCGCTCGCGTACGCCCGCTCGCGCAAGGCCGAGTACATGACCGACGACGGCTGGCGGCGCGACCCGCTGTCCGACCTCAGCCGCATCGCACGGCAGCAGACGCTGATGACGGAGGCGCTGTCGAAGGCGCTCGACGGCGCCGGCTCGAACCCCTTGCGCGTGCGCGAGCTGATCGACATCGGGGTCGACAACGTGACGATCGACGAGGGGCTCGGCCTCGGCGAGATCCGACGGTTGGCCGATCGGTTCTCCGACCTCGACCCGGCCCACTTCCGCACCGCCTCGCTGCCGGTGGTGCCCCGACCGGGCGACGAGGACGCGACGGTCGTGATCGACGAGGCGGCGGCCGAACCGATCCTCTCGGTGTTCCGGGGCGGCGAGGCCCCGGAGGTCGACCCGTCGGAGGTGACCGTCGACGTGCGCAACGGCACCATGGCCGACGCCGCCCGTCGGCGCGATCACCTGGCTGGTGAGGTGACCGACGCCCTGGTGGCGCGCGGCTTCGTCGCGGGGACGCCCGCCGACGACGACGAGCTCCACGAGCACACGACCATCCGCCACGCCCCCGGCGAGGTCGCCAACGGCCTGGCGGTGGCGCGGCATCTCGCCGACGGCGTGGTGTTGGCGGAGGATCCGTCCGTGGAGGCGGGGCACGTGACCGTCGTGGCCGGCACCGGCTTCACGTCCGTGCTCGATGCGCCCGCGCCGCTCGACGAGCTGCCGCCCCCTCCATCGACCGCGGACCCGGCGGCGCCACCTGGTGGCGGATCCGCGTCCGGCGGTTCGTCCGGGGGTGATCTCTCCGATGGTGGGTCCTCGGAGGAGGCCGTCGGCGAGCCTACGGACGGGACGGACGAGGGCACGCAGACGACGATTCCGGCCGGGCCGACGACGACCACACCGGCCCAGGTGGGAGCCGTTCCGCCCGGCGCGTGCTGACACATGACCTCACACGCGGCGCTGCGTCCCGGTAGCGTTGCGCGGTCATGGCCCGCGACCCCTGGGACGAACGCCGCCGCGAGTCGCCCCGACCGGCGCGCCCGTCGGCCGGCGGCGACGGCCGTCGTCAGGGTGCTCCGGGGGCCCGCGACCGCTCGGGTCAGCCGCCGCGCGCTCGATCCTCACGGGGGGACCGTCCGGATCGCGGCACCCTGCCCCGGCGAGGCGACGGCCGCGCGGGACGGGCCGGAGGTGAGCCACGCAGTGCGCCCCCGGGGGACCACCTGTCCGCCGGTGGCCCCGCCGGCCTGGGCGGGTTCGGCGGTGACGGGCGCGACGGCGGCAGCAGGCGTGCTGGTGACGGACGCGACGGCGCAGGCAGGCGCGGTGGTGACGGACGCGACGGCGCAGGCAGGCGCGGTGGTGACGGGCGCGGCGGTAGCGGCAGGCGTGGTGGTGACGG
>CAYUXB010000125.1:0-6623 GCA_964448525.1 uncultured Acidimicrobiaceae bacterium | reverse complement strand
GAGGCGACCCGGGGCGCGACCCCGGACGTCGCCAGCGTCGAGACGAGCGACCGAGCGGCTCAGGGCGCGACGAGCGGACGCCCCGCGGCGGTCGCGGCGACCGCGATCGGTTCCCGGACCAGGCCTCGGCCCTCGGGAGCGCCGATCCGGGTGACCGTGGCCGCCGCAACCGTCCGGAAGATCCCCGCGGGGCGGCTCGTGCCGGCACCGCCGCGGGCGCCGGCGCCAACGCCCGTGGGGGCGCGGATGAGAGCGGCGGCGAACGACGAGGTGGTGCTGGCCGGCGTCGTCCCGACGACGCGGTGGGCGCCCGCACCGGAGGTCTGGCGGGCGGGCTCGGCGACGACCCGTGGGGAGCTCCTGCGGGCGACCCACGGGCCACGGCCGCGACGAGCGCCACCGCGACCACCACGGCTGCCGCCGACATCGGCCTGGGCCCCTCCGGCGACCGCCGTCGGGTGCGCGTCGACGACCTCGCGGACGATCCCCTGCCCGGGTCGGTCCGCGGTGGTCCGCGTCACGTCCGCGGCGGCGACGACCCGGACGACGACGGTAGCGGCCGGCGTTCCCGGTCGTGGCCGCAGCGGGTGATCCTCGCCACCGGCCTGATCCTCGTGCTGTTCTGCATGCTGGGCGCCTCGGTGGGCGGCTACGCGCTGGTGAAGTACGGCAACATCAACCGGGTCGACAACCTCCGGCTGCACCAGGCGGCGGAGGGTGAGCCGGAGAACTACCTGATCGTCGCCCCCGACACCCGCGAGGGCCACAGCGGGGTCAACACCGACACGATCATGGTCGTGCGCATCGATCCGTCATCCGATCGGTTGGCGCTGACATCGTTCCCCCGCGACCTGATGGTCACGGTGGCCGACACCGGCGCAACCGGGATGATCAACGCGGTCTACAACCGCACCGACGGCACCGGCCCGCAGAACCTCATCAACACGCTGCAGCAGAACTACGGCGTGACGATCCACCACTTCATCGAGGTCAACTTCGAGAGCTTCAAGCAGGTGGTCGACTCGGTCGGTGGTGTGTCCATGTACTTCGACGCCGCGGCGCGTGACACCCACTCGGGCTTCTACAACGAGGTCCACGGCTGCGTGAACCTCGACGGCGAGCAAGGCCTCGAGTTCGTGCGCTCGCGCTACCTCGACGTCATGATCGACGGCGAGTGGGAGCGCGACCCGCTCGCCGACGTCAACCGCGTTCAGCGTCAGCAGGTCTTCATCCAGCGGGCCATGGCCAAGGCGCTGGCCGATGTGAAGTCCAACCCGCTCCGGCTGCAGCAACTGGTCGACATCGGGGTGAGCAACATCACGCTCGACCCCAACCTCGGCATCAGCGACCTTCTCGCCCTGGGCGAGCACTTCAAGGGCTTCGACCCTGCCAGCTTCGAGACCTATCCGCTGCCCACGGTGGCGTGGTCCCAGAACGAGAACCGCCTCGTGCTCGACGACGCCGGTGCCGAGCCGATGCTCAACGTGTTCCGCGGGCTGCCGCCGGGCGAGATCGGGCCCCGGCTCGTCGACGTGCAGGTGCTCAACGGCACGAGCGCCGACCCGGCGCAGGAGCGCGAGAACCTGGCATCCGACGTGAGCAGCGCGCTCCAGCAGGTCGGCTTCGATGTCGGGACGCCCGGTGACGCCGAGGTCGTCTACGCCCAGACGACGATCCAGCACGCTCCCGGCCAGGAGCACTACGCCCAGCGCGTCGCCCGCCACATCACGAGCCCCGCGGCCATCCCCACCGAGGTGAACGCCGACCTGGCACCTGGCCAGGTGGTGGTGATCGCCGGAGCCGACTTCACGACCGTGCACGAGGAAGCGACGCCGATCGAGGCGATGCCCGTGCCGCCCGGCCAGGAGCCGGTCGCCACGACGGCACCGACCGAGGGCGAGGCCGCCCCGGCGACCACGGTCCCCGAGGCCCCGGCGACGACGCCGACCACGACCGACCCGTTCATCATCGGCGCGCCCCCCGAGGACGTCACCTGCTGATGGGCTGGCCGGGCCCCGGCTTGCCCGGTCCCGTGCAGCCCGGTCCGGTTCCGTGAGGCCCGGCCCGCTCCGGGCCGGCGAGGGCGTCGCGTCACAGCGGTGACGTGGCAGGATCTCCACATCGACGAACCCAGGGAGCAGACCCATGGACGACGCTGAGGTCATCAAGCGGATCGGCGCGCTGGTCGACGAGGAGCACACCCTCGAACGATCGCTCGGCGACGCCGGACCCGACGAGGAGTCGACCGACCGTCTGCGGCAGATCGAGGTCGCGCTCGACCAGTGCTGGGACCTGCTCCGCCAGCGCCGCGCCCGGCGCGCGACGGGCGACGACCCGGACGATGCCCAGGTGCGACCCTCGGGGATCGTCGAGGGCTACCAGCAGTGACCCGTCGCTGATCGTCGAGGCGTGTCCTGTCCGTCCGGGGTGCGGGATCTCCGAGTCAGGGGCAGCACCGGTCGGAGAGACGTGCACCATGATTCGCAGGACCCCGCCAGGGGTGGCCCGCAGTGGGCCGCACCCGGGCGTCGGTGCTAGGCCATGGCGGATGACGTACTCCCACATCGCCTACGAGGTGGCCGACCACGTCGCCACGATCACCCTCGACCGGCCTGACCGCCTCAACGCCTTCACCGTCACGATGCAGCGCGAGCTGTGCGCGGCGCTCGACGAGGTCGACGCCGATCCGGACGTGCGGGTCGTGGTGGTGACGGGCCGGGGCCGCGGGTTCTGCGCCGGGGCCGACCTCGGTGGCGGGGAGGCGAGCTTCGACAACAGCAGCGACACCGCCGAGGCCGCCGGCGTGGTCACCGAGGCCGACGGGCGCCACCGCGACGAGGGCGGCCTGGTGGCCCTGCGGTTCTTCGAGTGCACCAAGCCGGTGATCGGCGCGATCAACGGGGCCGCGGTGGGAGTCGGCATCACGATGGCGCTGCCGTTCGACGTGCGGCTGGCGTCGACGTCCGCCAAGTTCGGGTTCGTGTTCGCCCGGCGGGGGCTGGTGCCGGAGGCGTGCTCGTCGTGGTTCCTCCCCCGGGTGGTCGGCATCAGCCGGGCGATGGAGTGGTGCACGACGGGCCGCGTGTTCGGGGCCGGCGAGGCCCTGGCCGGCGGGCTCGTGCGGTCGGTGCACGAGCCCGATGCGCTGCTTCCCGCCGCCTACGACATGGCGGGCGAGATCGCGGCGAACACGTCCGCCGTGTCGGTGACGCTCACCCGGGCGTTGCTGTGGCGCATGCTCGGCGCCTCGCACCCGATGGAGGCCCACCGGGTCGATTCGCCGCTCATCGACGCCCTCGGCCGCGGGGCGGACGTGCGCGAGGGCGTGATGAGCTTCCTCGAGAAGCGGCCGGCCGAGTTCCCCAACCGGGTACCGGCCGACGTCCCCGCGCCTTACCCCTGGTGGGACGACCCGGCATTCTGAGGCGACCCGGCGTTCCTGAGGCACTGCCGGTCCCCGGTCCCGGTTGCCCCGGGTCCCCGGGCGAAGCGCCGGCCACGCTGGGCGCGGCGCTGCTGCGCGGCGCGTGAACGCCGTGTTGCGGGGCCGCCTGCACCGTTGCCGGCCGCGGCGACGGCTGGTAGGCCGCCCGCATGGGCCTGCACATCGCCGCCGACGATCCCACCGCTGACGACGTCCATGCCGTGCTCCGACGCCACCTGGCGTTCGCTCGCGAGGTCACCCCGCCGGAGGGCGTGCACGCCCTCGAGGTCGACGGGCTGGTCGCACCGGACATCACGTTGTTCAGCGCGCGCCTCGACGGTCGGGTGGTCGGGGTGGGCGCCCTCAAGCTGCTCGATGCATCGCACGCCGAGCTGAAGTCGTTGCACACCCTCGAGGAGGCCCGGGGTCGCGGGGTCGCCCGGGCCCTGGTGGCGCACCTGCTCAACGTGGCCGCTGAGCAGGACTGCCGCCGCGTGAGCCTGGAGACCGGTGTCATGGACGCGTTCGCGCCGGCCCGCGCGCTCTACGAGACGCTGGGCTTCATCCCGTGCCCACCGTTCGGTGAGTACGTCTCGAGCCCCACGAGCGCGTGCATGACGATCCGGCTCGACGGCTCAGGCGATCCCCCGGCCGTCGGGCCGGCCCCCGCAACGTCGTCGGGCGCCGCATGAGCCCTCGGCGGTTCCGGCGCTTCTGGGTTGCGCTGTGCGCAACGGAACGACGCCGGAACGGTCGGACTCCCTGGTGCCGTGTCTGGGGGAGTCGGATCGTCACTCGCCCCAGACGCCGAGCTCGTTGCCGGCCGGGTCACGGAAGTGGAAGCGGCGGCCACCGGGGAAGTCGAAGATCGGTGCGGTGACGGTGCCGCCCGCGGCGGTCACGCGGTCGAGGGCGGTCTCGAGATCGTCGGCCCTGAGGATGACGAGCGGCACGGTGGTGGTCGGCGCACCCTCGCCTGCCTCTGTGTCGGCGGCCAAGCCGGCGAGCCCGCCGTCGAGCCCCGCGTCCTCGAAGCCGGCGTAGCTCGGCCCGTAGTCGGTGAAGCCCCACCCGAAGGCGGCGCTGTAGAACGCCTTGGTCGTCGCCAGGTCGCCACCCGGCAGCTCCACGTAGTCGATGTGTTCGCTCATGCGTCGATGCTCCCACCCCGTCGCCACCCGGCCGCCCCGGTTTCCGGGATGGCGTGGCGTTCTCGACCGATCCCGCCGATCTCCGAAGACTTGTGGTCGCCGAGCAACCTGTTCTGTCGCGAGCAACCACACGTCTTCAGAGATTCGCCTCGCCCCTTCCTTCGACCGGCGGGGTCGATCGGGCGTCGGGTAGGGTCGCCTCCGTTCTGGGGACGGGGGCGGAGAACGCATGAAGTCGTGGGGAGCTCGGCGCGGGCGGCGTGCCGTGGTGTGGGTGGCGATGGTCGGGTTGCTGCCGGCGGCGGCGGCGTGCAGCGGCGGTGGTGACGGCGACGCGCTCGACGCGGCGCCGTCGACGACGGCCTCGTCGACGACCACCACCACCGTTCCGGAGTTCGTACCGGCGCCGATCGCCTGGCAGCCGTGCGACAACGGCCTCGAATGCGCCAGCGTCACCGTCCCGGTCGACTACGGCGACCCCACCGGGCCCACCCTGGTGCTCAGCGTGCAGCGGGCGCCGTCGAGCGGCCAGCGAGCCGGCGCGATCTTCGTCAACCCCGGCGGCCCGGGCGCGGGGACCACCGACTTCGTGGCCTACCTCGCGGAGAACCTCCCGGCCCCGATCACCGAGCAGTTCGACCTCGTCGGTGTCGACTGGCGGGGGACCGGGGCCAGCGACTTCGGCTGCGGTGTCCCGATCGCAGAGGTCTACGCCGCCGACGTCACGATCGACGACGAGGCCGACACCGCCGCGCTCCTCGACGTGAGCCGACGCTACGCCGAGGGCTGCGCGGCCGGGGCGGGCGACCTGCTGGCCAACATCGGCACGATGGACGCGGCGCACGACCTGGACGTCGTCCGAGCCGCCATCGGCGACGAGCAGATCTCGTTCCTCGGCATCAGCTACGGGTCCCTGCTCGGCCAGGTGTACGCCCACCGGTTCCCCACCCGGGTGCGGGCCATGGTGATCGACGGCATCGTCGAGCCAGGCGTTCCCGGCCTGGACGGGGCCGCCGCCCAGGCCGTCGGCTTCGAGCGCGTGTTCGACGCGTTCGTCGCGGCGTGCGACGGCGCGCCCGCGTGTCCCCTGGCGGGCGACACGCGCGGCTCCACCGAGCGGTTGATCGCGGAGGTGGAGGCGTCACCGCTGGCATGGGATGGCGGCGTCGTCGGGGCCGGTGAGATCTGGCCGGCGCTGGTCGTCAACCTCTACGGCGAGGGCGGCTGGCCCGATCTCGCCGACGCGATCGCCACCGGCCTCGACGGCGACGGGTCGCTCCTCGGCCAGCTGTTCGTGGACTACACGACCCTCGCCGACTTCGACATCTACTTCTCGGTGTCGTGCATCGACCAGGACTGGCCCGAGGACCCGACCGAGCTGCTGGCCGCGGCCAAGGCGGCGGCCGGCGCGGCGCCGCTCTTCGGCGAGGAGACCGTGAACGACTACATCCGCTGCGCGTTGTGGCCGGTGGAGGAGCAGCCGTTGCCGGCGATCACCGCTCCGGGCACCCCGCCGATCCTGGTGGTGTCGACCACCAACGATCCGGCTACGCCCCACGACGCGGCGGTGCGGGTCGCCGACCGCCTCGAGTCCGCCGTCCTGCTCACGGTCGAGGGCGACCGGCACGGTGCGGTGAGCGGCGGGATCAGCTGCGTCGACGGGCACGTCGCCCACTACCTGCTGAACGTGATCCCCCCGCCCGAAGGCACGGTCTGCACCGTCGACTGACCGCCACCGGGCGCCTGGGCCGCGGGTGGCGCCCGCCTGGCGGCCACCGTGTCGTCGTCCCCGGGCGCCCCGACCCGGATCTCGACCACGACCTCGCCGTGCAATGCTGACGGGTCGGATCACTGTCCCTCTAGCCCAGGCCGCGGCGCTCCAGGAGGGGCTCGATGCGGGGGTCGCGGCCGCGGAAGGTGCGGAAGGCGTCGAGCGGGTCGCCGCTGCCGCCCCGGGACAGCAGCGTGGCGCGGAAGCGGTCGCCGTTGGCGCGGGTCAGCCCGCCGTTGCGCTCGAACCACTCGACGCTGTCGGCGTCGAGGACCTC
>CAYUXB010000124.1:4592-10506 GCA_964448525.1 uncultured Acidimicrobiaceae bacterium | reverse complement strand
CCCCACCGCCATGCGCCGCCCGGAGCGCCGTTGCGGGTCGGCATCGGCGGGCCGGTCGGCAGCGGCAAGACGGAGCTGGTGGCCGCCCTGTGCCGGGCCTTCGCCGGGGAACTGTCGGTCGCGGTCGTCACGAACGACGTCTTCACCACCGAGGACGCGAAGATCCTCGAACGGATGGCGGTGCTGCCGACCGAGCGCATCGTCGGCGTGGAGACCGGCTGCTGCCCCCACACCGCCATCCGGGACGACATCAGCGAGAACGTCGATGCGATCGAGCAGCTCGAGGCCCGGTTCGCACCGGACCTCGTCATCGTCGAGAGCGGCGGTGACAACCTGACCGCCACGTTCAGCCGGGCGCTGGTCGACGTGCAGGTGTTCGTGATCGACGTCGCGGGCGGCGACAAGGTCCCCCGCAAGGGCGGGCCCGGCATCACCACCTCCGACCTGCTGGTGGTCAACAAGACCGACCTCGCTCCGCTCGTGGGCGCCGACCTCGAGGTGATGCGCGACGATGCGCGCCGCATGCGGGGCGAACGGCCGACGCTGCTGGTGTCGCTGCGGGAGGACCCGCTCGCCGCGCCGATCGCCGAGTGGGTGCGGTCGCTCGTCGCTACCGCCCGGGTCCCCGCGTGACCCCGCCGATTTCGCCCGCGGATCTGGTCGCTCCAGCGACCAGATCCGCGCAGAAAATCGTGAGGGGGGTGGGGTGAGTCGTGCGGGCGTCCGCGGCGATCGTCGCCGAGTCGTGTGTGGTGACCGGGCGGACCCGGTGCTCGACGCTTCGATCGGACCCGCCCCTCACCCTGCGTGCCACCGGCGACGAGACCGTCCACCTGGTGGGCAGCGCGGCAGGGCCGCTCGGCGGCGACGACCTGCGCCTGTCGGTCACCGTCGGCGCAGGCGGGAGGTTGACCGTGCGCAGCGCGGCGGCCGCGGTCGCGCTGCCCGGTGCGAGGGGCGGGTCGTCCTCCCTTGCCGTGGACGTGGCGGTCGGGGCGGGTGCGCGCCTCCACTGGCTCCCGGAGCCGACGATCCTCGTGCGCGGCTGCGACCACCGCGCCCCGGCGCGCATCGACCTCGCGGTGGGCGCCGAGCTGGTGTGGCGCGAGGTCGCGGTGCTGGGACGCCACGGCGAGACCCCCGGGTCCCTGCTGCAGCGCCTGCGAGTCGACGAGGCCGGGAGACCGCTCGCGCGCAACGACCTCGCCGTCGGACCCCGCTGGCCGGGTTCGCTCGGACCCGCCGGCGTCGGTGAAGCCCGCGCCGTCGCCACCGCGCTGGTGGTGGGTCCGGCGGCCGAGCGGTTGCACCGTCCGGAGACCCCGTCGCGCTCCCCGGCCTGGGAGACCCGCGAGGTCCGCGCCGCGGTCCTCGCCCTTCGGGAGCGTGCGGCGCTGGTGACCGTCGTCGCCAAGGACGCACTGCCCGCCATGGCCACACTCGACGCCGCGCTGGCACCGGCGCTGGCACCGGCGGTCGCACCGGCGGTCGCACCGGCGCTCGGCGCCGTGTCGGCCCCGAGCGCGTCATGAGGACGAGCCGCTCCGCATCCGACGCCGGGGTCGATCCGCCGGCCCCGTGGCCGGACGCGACAGCGCCGCCTGCAGGGGGGATGCAGACGGCGCCGTCATTTCTGCAGAGAGCGACGAGTGGAGGGGGGAGTACTCGTACTCGATCCGCAGGACTTGAGATTGTCAGACCTTGGCCCCCCGGATGGCTACTGCCACCCGGTGAGCGTTACGAGGGCCAATATAGAGGGCTTGCGCCCGCCGCGCTCGTCAGCTACGCGTGTCAGTTGTCACGTTGTGTCAACACGGCCACCGCTCGCGTCCACCCTGGTCAGAGCCCTGTCGTAGGGCGTGGCGCCGGTCACGTGCCGGGGACGACGCGGCCCGATTCGTGCGGTCTGCTCCGTCCGGCCGCGTCGGCAGCGACCGTCGGCCGCCGCGGCGGGGCGCTCAGGAGCGGGTGTTCGCGACCACCCAGCGGATGCCGCCCACGATCGCCGCGAGCCATCCGACGCGCAGCACGACCAGCACCCCGACGCCGGCCGTCGCCGCCGCGTCGGCCGGCAGGAACGCCGCGCTCAGCGTCGACACCGCGGCCAGACACAGGGCGACCCCGACCAGCCGGTCGTACCACGAGAGGCGCCGCGGGAGCACCCGCAGGTGCAGCCGGGCGCCGGCCGGCAGGTGGCGCAGCGTCGCCCGTGCCACCAGGACGCACACCGCCACCGTCGCGAGGCCCGCGAGCCCCCGCATCCACCAGGTCGCCCCGTCGTCCTCGCGGTCGGCCAGGGCCAGCCCGGCCGTCACCAGGCCGCCCAGCACCGTGACGACGGTGAGGCGCCGCAGCAGGCGCACGCCGACGATGTCGAGCAGCGCCAGCGCGGTGCCGTGGTGGGGATCGTTGCGCAGCGCCGCGGTCAGGAACCGGGACGCCCCGCCCAACCGTCCCCTGTCGGCGTCGAGGGCGGCCAGGTTGCTGAGGGCCGTCGCGTGGGACGGCTCCAGCTCGAGGGCCCGCCGGTAGGCGTCGCGCTCCTCGACCCGCCGGCCCTGGCGCCCCGCCGCCACCCCCTGCACGACGTGGGCCGACGCCGCGTGGGGAGCGAGGGCGACCGCGTGGTCGGCGGCCGCCCGCGCCATGTCCGGCGGGGCGTTGTCCGCGATCAGTGCGTTGGCGTAGCGCGCGTGCACGTCCGCCACGTGCGGCGCGAGGCGCACGGCCTCCCAGGCGGCGAGGACCGCCTCGCGGGTGCGGCCCTGGCGCTGCACCGCCAGGCTGCGGAGGCGGTGGGCCCACTCGTTGTCGGGCGCGACCGCGAGCGCCGCGTCCGCGGCCCGTCCGGCTTCCACGTCGTCATCGAGGTGCAGGCGGCACTGGGCGAGCAGGCACAGGGCGTCGGCCGAGTGCGGCTCCGCGGCGAGCACGAGCGCCAGCTCGGTCGTCGCGTCGTCCCACCGTCCGAGGTCGGCGTAGCTGGCGGCGCGCGCCATGCGCCGGTCGACATCGTGGTCCATCGCGTCCCCGCCGCTCAGGCCAGGCGGTGCTTCTTCATGTAGGCGAGCAGGTTGTCGTACTGGCCGCCCTCGTTGGCGAACAGCGCGACGTTGCGGGCCGACTCGAACCACGGGCCGGTCGACGGCCGCACCTCGTCGAGCGCGGCCTCGACGTCGGCCATGCCGATCAGCCGGACGGTGCCCGTGCGGGCCGAGTCGACGAGCGCCCGCTCGGTGGCGGTGTCGCACAGGTGCGCCAGGTCGGCGCCGGAGAAGCCCTCGGTACGGCGCGCCAGCTTGCGCAGGTCGATGCCCCCGACGGGACGGTCGCGCAGGTGGTAGCGCAGGATCTCGGCGCGGGCCTCGGCGTCCGGGGGCAGCACGAGCAGCGTGCGGTCGAGGCGGCCCGGGCGCCGGAGCGCGGCGTCGACGTCCCAAGGGGCGTTGGTGGCGGCGAGGACGAACACACCCCGGTTGTCGTCGGCGACGCCGTCGAGCTCGTGGAGCAGCTGGTTCACGGTCGAGCGCATGCCCGAGTGCCGGAGCTGGGTGCGCTTCTGCCCGAGCGCGTCGACCTCGTCGAGGAACACGACGCACGGCGCCGACCGCCGAGCGAGCTCGAACACGTCGTGCAGATTGCGCTCGCTCTGGCCGACGTACATGTCGATGACGTCGGCGAGCGACACCGACGTGAACGCGGCGCCGAGCTCGCCGGCGACCGCCCGGGCGAGGAACGTCTTGCCGCACCCCGGCGGCCCGTAGAGCAGCAGGCCGCCCTTCAGCGACTTGCCGTACACCCGCTGGAGCTCGGGGTTGCGCATCGGGGCCAGGAACGCCACCTCGAGCCGGTGCTTGACCTCCGCCATGCCCCCGACGTCCGCGAGGCGCGGGCCGGCGCGCTCGACATCGGCGACCGGCTCGGGGTCGGTACCCGTCGCCCGACCGGCCGGGTGGTCGACGTCGACGAACATCGGCGGCACGGGGATGCCGAGCTCGGCCTCCGCCTGCTGCCAGTCGAAGCCGTGATCGTCCCCGTCGCGGTCGTCCCGGTTCGACCCGGACGGCGGGTTCGGCCCGGCGGACGAGCCGCCGCCGGGGGGAGGGGGCGGCGGCGACCCGGCCTCGGGCGGTGACACCGGCGTGCCCGCCGAGGCGGCGGGCGACGTGGCGGGTGGGTTCTCGTGCAAGGCGGCGGGCGACAGCCCGGGTGCGCCGTCGCGAAGGTCGGGCGGTGCCAGCGCGCGGGCCATGAGCGCGCGCGCCGGCGCCGAGCCGCTGTCGAGGCGGATGGCCGAGGCGAGGTGGCCGATCGCCTCCTCGGTGTGCCCGCCGTCGAGCAGCACCTCGGACAGGTGCACGAGCAGGGGAACGTCGTCGGGCGCGGCGGCCACCGCCCGGCGGAGGCTGTCGATCAACGGGGAGTCGGCCATGACCGGCGCACAGTACCGCCGACCGCTCCTGCGCCGGCATCGCCCCACGCCGCCCCGGAACGGCGGAGGCCCGCCGCGGCTGCGGGCCTCCGGATCGACGTTCAGAGGGGGGAACCGTCGGCACGTCCCCCGCCTGGGAGCAGATCATGCTGTCCGGACACCGTCCGGACGCGTTACGATGACGCCATGTCTGCAACCGTCAGAAAGCCTCGAAGGCATCGCATCGAGGTGCGAGTGACGCCGGACCAGGACGCGCTGATCCGCCGGGCCGCAGACATCGTGGACACGTCAGTCACCGCGTTCGTGCTCGACACGGTCACCCGCCGCGCCCACAAGGTGCTCGCGGACCACGACACCCTTGTTCTCTCCAACCAGAGCTTCGACCGGTTCCTGCACGCGCTCGACGAACCCGCCCGCGCTGTACCGGAGCTGGTCGAGCTGTTCGAGCAGCACCCTCCCTTCGAGGAATGAGCCCGGAGGCGGCGCGCGTCGAACGGCTCGACCGCGGCCACGACATCACCGGCTTCAACTGCGGCAATCACGAACTCGACCACTGGCTCCGCCAGCACGCTCTCGCCGCCCAGGCGATGGACTCGGCCCGCACGTTCGTCCTCGTCACGGACGCCACCGTGCTCGGCTACTTCAGCCTCACGATGGGCTCGGTTCAGCGGCGCGATGCGCCAGCGAAGCTCGTCCGGGGTCTTCCGCAGTACCCCGTCGGTGTCGCCATCCTGGCCCGGTTCGCCATCCGCGAAGACGCCCAAGGGCAAGGTCTCGGCGCACGGCTCCTGGCGCACGCCCTCCGCAAGGTCCTGGTCGCAGCCGAAGCGGCAGCCGCCCGCCTCGTCGTCGTGGACGCCGTCGACGACCAGGCGGCCGCGTTCTACCGACGCCACGGGTTCATCGCCGTACCTGAGCATCCGCTGCGCCTCTACCGGCGGACCAAGGACATCCGCGCCAGCCTCCCCGCCACCACCTGACCGCTTCGACCGGCAGCGGCAGTCCATCGTCTCCGGTACCGTCGCCCGCCCATGAGCCATGCGGTGGTGGGCCTGGTCGACGAGAACACCGAGCAGCGCGTGCAGGCGCTGTGGGCGGAGATGGACGAGCTGTTCGGGGTCGGGGACCTCCGCCGCCGCGTGCCGTGGCCGCACGTGAGCTTCGCCGTCGCGTCCCGCATCACCGACCGCGACGGCCTGGCCGACGCCACCGCAGCCCTCGCCGCGCGCCTCGACCCGGTCGAGGTCAGCGCGCCGTGCTGGGCCGTGTTCACCGGCGCGGGCCCGATGTTCCCGGCCGTCGTGCGCTCCGTTGTGCGCACGCCCGCCCTTGATGCGGCCCAGCGGATCGTCGCGTCCGGGGTCGCCGCGTTCCTGGCGGACGCAAGCCCGTTCTACGCATCCGGGAGTTGGAACCCGCACATCACCGTCGCCGCCCGGGACCTCCCTGCGGACAAGGTCGGCGCGGTGGTGCAGTGGCTCG
>CAYUXB010000124.1:0-4492 GCA_964448525.1 uncultured Acidimicrobiaceae bacterium | reverse complement strand
GTCGCCGCCCGGGACCTCCCTGCGGACAAGGTCGGCGCGGTGGTGCAGTGGCTCGCCGACGGCGACGCGCCCACGTGGCAGGTCCGGATCACCCGCCTCGGCCTCGTCGTCGACCACGACGGTCGCCACGAGCTGGACGTCGCGCGTCCCCTCAGCGGATGACCGCCCCCCGCACGAGGAACTGATGAACGTTCACGTGGGATCGGGCCGACCGGTCCTCTCGCGCCACTCGTCGAGCTCGACCTCGATGGAGTGCGCCGTGGCCGCGTTGAACCACGGCGCGCCGTCCTTGGGTACCACGATCGGGCCGACGAGCGTCTGCTTGTAGAAGTCCTTGGTGCGGAGGTACTCCACCGAGTTCCACATCACGACCCAGACGTCACCGTGGTTGGTGACGGGCTCCACGTCCGGATCGCCGTCCCAGATCGCGAGCGGGACGGTCAGCCAGTGCTCGAGCTCGACCAGGGCCTCCTGAGCGATGGCCAGGGCGCGCTCGCGGTCGATCGGTGGCGCGGCGCCCCGGTCGGGCTCCGAGGACGGCCCGGCGCCGTGCGCCTCGATCCACGCCGCGATCCGGCGGGTCAGATCGGCTCGACGCTCGCCGAGCAGGCGCACGCTCTCGTACGTGGACCGGGCGGGCGGAGGCGGCGCGAGCGGGTCGAACCCGGGGGCGGCGAGGAGGACGTCGTACAGGGGCGCGAGGGAGTCGTCGGGGAACTTCAGCTGGCGGGCCAGGGCGAACAGCGGTGTGCCGAACCGCTCGTAGGCGCGGTTCGGGTCACATCCCCCGTCGAACAGGCGCCGGAGCAGCGCGGCGTCGGTCGCGACATCGATCCTGGCGCGGCCCAGCAGCACATGTGCGGTCGTCACGCCATCGCGCGTGACCGCCGCCGCGTCGGCTCCGTCGTCGAGGAGCCGACCAGCGATCTGCGCCCGGACGAGCGGCTTGTTGGCCAGCGCGGCGTGCAGCAGCGTCGATCCGGTGCTGTCACGCGCGTTGGCCTGCGCGGGGTCGTAGCCCGACAGGAAGTCGTCGTAGGACCTCCGCTTCGCGAGGAAGAACAAGCTCGTCATGCCACGTCCATCCACCGATGAGTCTGGCCGATGACCGCGGCCTAGCCGAACAGCCCCGCCAGGCCGGTCGCGGCCTCGCCGCCGTAGAAGACAGCGCCGACCGGCACCTCGGCGACGACCGCGGCGAGGCCGGCGCCGGCGAAGGCACCGCACAGCTCGATGAGCTCGACGCCCTCGGCGCGCATCTGGCGGGCGGCGACCGGGCCATCGTCGACGGTCGCGACGCCGACGCACAGGAGTTGGCACGCCGTCGAACCCATCGTCGTCGTCACGGGTGCCGCATCGGCGTCACCAAGCGTGTAGATGAAGCCCCACTTGTCCATGTCGTTCCTCGCTTGCTCGTGGTCGAACGGTCCACCCGGCCAGGCCGTGCGGGCACAGGTCAGCACGTCGTGGGGCGTCGCAATTGGCGCGCCCACGCCGATCCAGGCGTCGCGGGCTCAGCCGGTAGCCCGCACGCCGAGGTCGCGGAACGGGCGCCACAGATAGCCATCCGGATCGGCGACGACGAACTGACGATTGCCGGCCTCGGTTGGTCCCGTCATCGGCCAGCGACCGCCGTGCGCCGCGACGTCCACCCGGTACCATCGCTCCTCCATCGGAATGACGACGTCGGCGCACGCGCCGACGGCTCGCATGTGCACCGCATCGACGTCCTCGACCCGAAGCTGGAAGTTGACGCCGCGGCCACATGGCGCTTCGAGCGGAGCTGTGCGGAACCGGCGCCCCGGTCCGGCAGCTTCTTGAATCATCAGCTCGACGCCGCTCCGTTCGAGATACACGAACCGCTCCGCCGGCCGCTCGAACAGAGGCCGGAACCCGAGCACCCCGGTGTAGAAGCGCAATGACCTGGCCAGGTCGGTGACGTCGAGCTCCGGCACGAGCATCGGCCCAGAACCGTAGACGTCCCATACGAGGTTCGTGCGATGGTGATTCCGATGCGGACGGCCTCGCAGGTCCCGGTCATCGACCGGAACGCGCACCGCGCGCAGCTCGCGGTCTCCGGTGCCTTGATGCTGACGTCGGGCGTCAGCGGTTGGGCATGGCCCCTGTGGATCGGAGCAATCGTGTTCGCGACGTCCGCCGCGAGATTCCCGGAGACCTCACCGATCGTTCGCATCTGGAACGAAACCGGAGCACGGTTCCGACCACCCCGACTTCTGATCGACGCTCGTCCAGCCCGCGTGATGGTGAGCTCGACGGTTCCCACGATGGCGGGGCCCCGCTTTCCTACTCGCGACAACGCGGGAGCCGTTGGCGCGCCTCCTGCTCCTCGGCCTAGGAACGGGCTTGATGGTCGAAGCCTTCGTCGGCCGATGTGTCACCTGCGAGACCTATCGGTGGCTCGCCACACACCGTGTCGTCCACCCGAAGCCGCCGCTCGCGGACGGCTGTGTCATCTCCATGATGTGACGTTCGCGTCAGCGCGCTCCCGATCGCTCGAAGCGAGTTGTCAGCTATCGCCGACCACGCGACGTCGAATCCCCTGAACTGTCCCCGAACGCCGTCCGAGAGTCCTCACGTCGAACCTGCGTTGCACTCGCCCATAAAGCTTCGGCCACGTAGAGGAAGAAGTCGAGGTAGGGCGGCCGGGCGCCGTGGTCCCGTCAGGCCCTGCGGACGGGCTGCCAGAGCCGGTCGAGCGGCAGGACATGGATCCGATCCTCGTCGGTGCTGTACGAGCGCCCGCCGGTGCTGAAGGCGACACCGGCGACCAGGCGGTCACCGAGCAGGTCACGCAGCTTCACCAACCCGCGCAGGTCCTTGCCAGCGATGCGCTGGTTGGCTTTGACCTCGAACGCGAGCACCCGACCATCTTCGAACTCGAGGACGAGGTCGACTTCGTCATCGTCAGCTCGCCAGTGGCCGACCGAGACAGGCTCGTCGAGCCATGAGACCTGCTTGCGCACCTCCCCGACGACAAAGGTCTCCAGTAGGTGCCCGAACTCGCTCAGCGCCGTCGGGTCGAGCGTGGCCAGCCGACGTGGGTTCGCCCCCAGCAACCAGGCAGCGAGGCCTGAGTCGACGACGTGGACCTTCGGCAGGCGCGCCGCTCGAGCGCGTAGCGTCTTGCCCCACGCGGGCAGCCGTTGAACGAGAAACAGGTCCTCGAGCAGGCGGACGTACCCGTCGATCGTCTCCCGGTGGGCCTCGAGGCCTCTCGATGCCGCGGCGACGTTCAACACCTGACCGGTCTGGCCCGCCACACGATTGAGCAGCTGCGAGAGCACCGCCCGCTGTCGGACCTTCGCCAACTCGGCCGCATCGCGTTCGACGCTGAGCCTCACGTAGTCACGGAACCATCGCGACCGGGCGGCGCCCTGGCGACGCAGCGCAAGGGGGAAACCGCCCGCACACACCCGGTCGACATAGTCACCCCGCGAGGTCAGTGACCGCGGCATCGCGGCAACAGCCTCGGCCGGATCGTCCAGGAGGACGGGAAGCAGATCCTCGCGCACCCCGGCGATCTCCCCCTGGGACAACGGAAGAACCGTCAGCACGTGCAGCCGGCCGGTCAGGGCCTGCGCTGTGCGGGGAATCGCATCGTGACGCGTCGACCCGGTGAGGAGCGCGGTGCCCGGAGCGCTGCCCTCCCGGTTCAGGCGCGCCTTGATCGCGTCGAGCAGATCGACCGCCCGCTGGTACTCGTCGATGCACACCGGCGGTGGGCCCGATACCGCCAACGACGGGTTTGCCACCACCGCGTCGAGCACCGCCGGATCGTCGAGATCCACCACCTCGACCCCATGCTCGGACGCGAAGCTCTGCAACAACGTGGACTTGCCGACCGAACGAGGGCCATGCAGCGCGATCACCGGCTCGTCATCAAGCAGTGCCGCGAGCAGCCCCTGGATCCTGCGGGCAACGATCCGTTCCGACAATCCGGCCACGCAGAGAGACTACCCTGTAACCGGAACTTCAGAGAGCAACTAACCAGAAGATCTGAGCAGCTCTAACCGGAGTATTCGAGCAACGCCAAGTGCCGTAGACGTACCGTCGGCGACGGCGTCATCGATCGAGCCCTCGCGGGGCGACGCTCCGTCGCCACTAGCGTTCCGAAAGCGTGCTGTTCCGCTACACCCGGAACAGGTGTTGTTCCGGAACAAGGCGACGACCCTCCTCGACGCAGTCGACGACCCGCGTTGCGGTGGTCGTCGGCTCGCTCGTCGCACTCGTCGAGGACCTCACCGTCGTGCTGCGGCGATGAGGTCCTCTCGGGCTGCGACGCTGTGAACTAGCCGTTCTTCGAGAAGCGAACGGACATCGACACCGGCTTTCAGCCGAAGTGGCAGGAGGCTGGATACGGCCCGGTTCTCGAGACCAGGGCGACGGCCGTCTGACGAGGACGAAACCCCAGGTCAGCTACTCGATGCGCAGGCCCGAGATCGCCCGGGAGATCACGAGCTGCTGGATCTGC
>CAYUXB010000123.1:0-10516 GCA_964448525.1 uncultured Acidimicrobiaceae bacterium | reverse complement strand
CGGCGGGGTCACCCGGCGAGCCGTCCGCGCCGCGGTGGCCGCCCGGCGCGTCGCCGCCTCGTCGCGCATCCGCTTCTTCGTCGCCGCCCAGCTGCAGATCGGACAGGTCGCCAGGTCGTGGCGGAGCGCGGGGCACCACTCGCGCCCGAAGTAGATGATCTGGAGGTGGCGGTCGTTCCAGGTCTCGCGCGGGAACACCGCTTTGAGGTCGCGCTCGGTGCGCTCGACGCTGGTGCCGTTCGACAGTCCCCAGCGAGCCGCCAGGCGGTGGATGTGGGTGTCGACCGGAAAGGCCGGCACACCGAACGCCTGCGCCATCACCACGCTGGCCGTCTTGTGCCCGACACCGGCCAGGCCCTCGAGGAAGTCCCAGTCGGGGATCACCTCGCCGCCCGCGTCGACGATCTGGTTGGCCGCGGTCCACAGGTTGCGGGCCTTGGTCGGCGCCAATCCGATCTCGCGGATGGTGGCGAGGATCTTCTCGGGGCCGAGCATCACCATCTTCTCGGGCGTGTCGGCCAGCGCGAACAGCGCGGGCGTGACTTCGTTGACCTTCTTGTCGGTCGTCTGCGCCGAGAGGGCGACCGCCACCAGCAGGGTGTACGGGTCGGTGTGGTCGAGCGCGATCGGCGGATCGGGATAGAGCTCGTCCAGGATCTCGCCGATGCGGGCGGCCTTGTCCACGCGTCTCACGGCAGCAAGCTACCGCCGGCTGCCGGGAGCGCCGGTCAGCCTGCGAGGCCCGACCGGGGGCCTGGCGTGAACGTGATGGGCACCGTCACGGGGGCTCGGTTCATGGCCGAGTGGTACGTGATCTCGGCGCCCGGCTGCAGGCGCACGTCCTGCACGCGTTGCACCAGCTCCTCGAACGCGATGCGCAGGTTCATCCGGGCGAGGTTGGATCCGGCGCACCGGTGCGGCCCGGCGCCGAACGCGATGTGGCGGTTGGCGAAGCGGTCGAGGTCGAAGTCGTCGGGGTTCTCGAACTCGGACTCGTCCCGGTTGGCCGAGGCCCAGTAGATCATCACCCGCTCCCCGGCCTTGACGGCGCGGCCGCCGAGCTCGGTGTCCACGCGAGCGGTGCGGCCGATGCAGATGAACGAGCCGTCGAGACGCAGCAGCTCCTCGATCGCGGCGGGGATGCGCTCGGGCTCGGCCCGCAGCAGCTCGGGGATCTCGGGGTGCGCGCAGAAGCGCTGCATCGCCATGCCGAGCACACCGGCGGTGGTCTCGAGACCGCCGAGGACCAGCAGCATCACCGCGCCGATCGCCTCGATGTCGTTGATCGGGCGGCCGTCGATCTCGGCCGAGAGCACCGCGTCGACGACGTCGCCGCGGGGTTCCTCCTCGCGCCGGCGGGCCAGGAAGTCGTTGATCCACATCGCGAGCGACATGCGCGCGTCGACCGATTCGGGCAGGTTCGTCAGCGAGGCGACCGTGGCCCAGTCGTTCACCTGCTCGAGGTCCCCGCTCGGGGCGTGGAGGGCCAAGTCGAAGAAGGCGAGGCCGGGCAGCGGGCGGGCGAAGGCCTCCATGAAGTCGCACTCGCCCCGCTCGACGAACCCGTCGATGAGGCGGGTCACCAGCGTGCGGGTGCCGTCCTCCCAGGGCGCGACGGCGGCCGGCGTGAAGTAGCGGTTGATCAGGCGCTTGAAGGTGCGCTGGAGCGGGGGGTCGACGGTGACCGGCGGGATCATGATCCCCTCCATGTCGTTGCCCTGCCCCTCCGGGCCGACGGAGATGCCGAGCTGGTTGCTCCAGGTCTCCCAGTCCTGCGCGATGCGGAGCACGTCCTCGTACTTCGTCGCCACCCAGTAGCCGCCGTCGTAGACGTCGCTGCGCGCGATCGGACACAGCTCGCGGGCCCGGGCGAGGGTGTCGTGCAGATGCGAGCCCAGCTCGGGGGCGTGGATGTCGAAGTGGTCGGCGATCCACTCGTCGGTCGGCGGGGCGATCGGTCCGCGTCCGAACGAGGCGGGCGGCGCGGACTCGTCGACCTCGCCCGCGACCGGCGTCATTGCTCCGTCAGTCGTCAAGGCATCCCTCCACAAATGAGTGAACACTCACCATAGTGGTCGAGATCGGGACGACGGAACCGCCCCGTCCCGCCGCCGTCGTCGGCCCCGGTGTCACGGAGCCGGGACGCCTCGCAGGTGGCCGGCCATGAGCAGGGGCGTCACGCTGAGGACCCCCGAATCGACCGGCAGCAGGGTTCCCGTGACCCACCGGGCCTCGTCGCTCGCGAGGAAGCCCACCGCCCAGCCGACGTCCCAGCCGTCGCCCGGCGTGCCGAGCAGGCCGGCCTCGCGCCGCATCGTGTCCATGAAGTCCGCCTGCGCGCCGGGCTGGGAGACCGAGTGCACCATCGGCGTCGTGATGTGACCCGGCGCGATCGCGTTGACCCGGATGCCGTCACGCCCGTGCGAGTAGGCCATGTCGACCGTCATCGCCAGCAGGGCCCCCTTGGCCGCCGAGTAGGCGATCGTGCCGTCGCCCCGGACGCCCGAGATCGACGAGATGTTCACGATCGATCCGCCGCCCCGGGCGACCATGGCCGGCACGGCGTGCTTGGACGCGAGGAAGGCCGTGCGCAGGTTGATGTCGAGGGCGCGGTCCCACTCCTCCTCCGACGTGTCCACGACGGTGCCGACGAACGCCCGGCCGATGTTGTTCACCAGGATGTCGACGCCGCCGAAGGCATCGACAGCGGCCCGGACCATCGCCTCGCAGTCGGCCGACCGGGTGCAGTCGCCGTCGAACACCTCCGCGGTGCCGCCCTCGGACTCGATCAGCGCCTTCGTCTCCTCGGCCCGTTCGGCCACCAGGTCGACGCACAGCACGCGGGCCCCCTCGCGGCCGAGCACCGCGGCCGACGCCTTGCCGGTGCCCACCCCGGGGCCAGGCGTCGACCCGGCGCCCGTGACGATGGCGACCTTTCCCTCCACGCGGCCCGCACGTTCGGCCATGGCACGCACTCCCTCTCCCCCGTCGGACGGGGCTCGTCGGTTTCGTCGTTCGTCAGTACGTGGTCAGCAGCGCGGCGCCGGCCTCGTAGCCGCCCACGTTCGACACCACGGCGACCTCCGCGGCCGGCACCTGCCGCTCGCCCGCCTCGCCGCGGACCTGCCGCACCGCTTCCGCCGTGTGGCCGAAAGCCGCGTGCAGCCGGCCGCCGGAGAGCTGGCCGCCCCACGTGTTGAGCGGCAGCTCGCCGCCGAGATCGATGCGCCCGCCGCCCTCGACGAAGCCTCCGGCCTCGCCCGGGGCGCAGAAGCCGAGCGCCTCCAGCCACCACGCCACCTCGATCGTGAAGCCGTCGTAGAGCTGGGCGACGTCGACGTCGGCCGGGCGCAGATCGGTCCGGTTCCACAGCGCCGCGCCCGTGGCGTGGCCGACCCGGGACATGTCCTCCCACTGGTCCCACGACGGCCGGCCGTCGATCACGCCGGCCATGGCGTCGATCCGCACCGGCGCCCGCAGGTCATCCGCCGTCTCGGCGGCGGACACCACGATTGCGGTGGCGCCGTCGACCGGGACGTCGCAGTCGAAGAGGCACATCGGCGTCGAGATCATCCTCGCCCCGAGGTAGTCGTCGAGCGTCAGCGGGTCGCGGTAGACGGCGTCGGGGTTGCGGCCGGCGTGGCGGCGCTGCACCACCGGGATCCACCCGAGCTGCTCGCGGGTCACCCCGAAGTCGTGCATGTAGCGGGTGGCGTACGGCGCCACCTGGACGACGGGCGACAGCATGCCGATGGGCAGCAGCCAGGCGAGCGGGCCCTCGGCCAGCGGCTTGGTCGAGCCGTAGGCGGGGCGGCCACCCGCGTTGCGGGCGGCGCTGCCCTCCTTCACCGTGCGGTAGACGACCACGTGGCGGGCCTGCCCGGAGGCGACGGCCATCGCCGGGCCGTAGAACGGCAGGCTCATCCCCTCGACCTGGCCCTGGCGCCAGGTCGTACGCAGGCGCAGGGCGTCCTGGACCTCGTAGATGTTTCCATTGGCGTAGCCCGGCAGGTTGGCCGCGCCGCCGCCCGGGAACATCGCCAATCCGTCGATGTCGTCGACCCCGAGGCCCGCGTCGGCCACCGCAGCGAGGATCGCGTCGATCGTGAGCTGCAGCCCCGAGCGGTCGACCTGCCGGCCGATGGCCGACTGCCCGATCCCCGATATCACGGCGCGGTGCTCGGCCCGATCGGGGCTCGCCGCGCGGTCGGTCATCCGGCACCTCCCGCCCGACGGGCCGCCATCGGGCGACGATCGGTCATCGGGCGACGAAGCTCGGGATCGCCTGCCCGCCAGGGCCCGGCTCGAAGCCGACGTCGACGGCCATGCCGACCGCCACGTCGTCCGGCGCGCAGCCTCGCACCCGCCCCGCGACCCGCACCCCCGGGTGGTCCGCGAACTCGACGAGGACGACGGCGTACGGCACCTCCAGGTCGGCCAGCCACCGCTGGTGGTTCACCGTGTAGCTGTAGACGGTGCCGGGGCCGGCGACGTCGGCCCATCCCGTGTCGCGCGAGCGGCAGGCGCGGCAGACCCCCCGCGGCGGGAACGAATCCGCGCCGCACGCCTCGCACCGCTCGACGACCAGCCGGCCCTCGGTGGCGGCCGCCCAGAACGGCGCCGTCTCCTCCGTGATGGCCGGGGGGACGCCCACCTCCGAAGCTCGCCCGTCGGGCCCCGTCGACCGCATGACGTTTGAGAGTACACGCTCACTTGTCTCCGCTACGGTGCCGCCCCGTGGCAACCGATCGCATCACCCTCGGGGCGGCCGCCCTGCCGGAGCCCGAACCCGCCTGGCTCGCCGCGGCCGAGGAACTTCCGCTGGAGTCGGTCTGGCAGGGCGGTCACGTCCTCCCCCCGTCGCCGACCGGCGAGGCCGTCACCCGGCTCGCGCTCATGACCGCGTGGACCGAGCGGTTGCGGGTCGGCAGCGCCGTCCTCGTCCTGCCGCTCTACCAACCGGTCGTCCTGGCCAAGCAACTCGTCGATCTCGACGTTCGCTCGGGGGGCCGGCTCACCGTCGGTGTCGGCGTCGGGGGCGACTTCGCCGACGAGTTCGCCGCCGTGGGCGTCCCGGTGCGCGAGCGGGGCCCGCGCACGGACGAAGCCATCGACGTCATGCGGGCGCTGTGGTCCGGCAAGCCCGTCACCCACCACGGGCGGTTCACCGATCTCAACGACGTCGAGCTGCGCCCGGTCGAGGATCCCAGTGGGCGTGCGGGGCAGCCCGGCGGGCCTCCCCTCGTGGTGTCGGGGCGCAGACCGCCGGCCATGCGCCGGGCCGCGCGGCGCGGGGACGGGTGGATGCCGTACCTGTTCTCCCCCGACGCCTACGCCCGCTCGGTGGCGACGATCCGCGCCGAGGCCGACGCCGCCGGCCGCGACCTCGACGGGTTCGAGTGGATGCTCTACCTCTACTGCTCGATCCGGGCCGACGGCGATCGCGCCCGCGACGACGTGGCGTCGTTCCTCGGGCGGGCCTACGGCGACAAGCCGGGCGCCATGCTCGACCGCATCGCCCCCTCCGGCACCCCGGACGAGGTCGCCGCCAAGGTGCAGGCCTACGTCGACGCCGGCGCTCGCCACATCGTCATCTCCCCCGCCGCGCATCACGACACGCTCGAGGTCGTTCGCCTGGCGGCCACCGAGGTCCTGCCCCGGCTGGAGCTGCCGCGATGAGCGCTCCCCTCGCCGGGATGCGGGTCGTCGAGGTGGCGATCGGCGTCAGCGACCTCGGCCTCGGCCACGCGAGCGGCGTCCCCGGCCGGCTGCTCGCCGACCTCGGCGCCGAGGTGACCCGCATCGTCGGCCCGGCGCCTCCCGCCATCGACGCCGGCGTCCCGTGGGGGCGCGTGTGGCACCGCGGCAAGCAGGTCGTCACGACCGACGACCCGCCCGAGGTGCGCAACCTCCTGCTGGGTGCCGACGTGGCGTTCGTGTACGGACCCGAGGCGCTGGTCGAGGAGCGCTCGCTCGGGTGGGCAGACCTGCGCGCCGACGCCCCGGCGCTCGTCTACGCCCGCTGCCGCCCGAGCCGGACAGCGACCGGCGAGGTCGACGACTACGCCCTGCTCGTCGAGGCGCGGGCCGGCTTCTGCACGCAGCTCGCCGCCCACCGGCCCGGCCCGATGCTGGTCGACGTCCGGGCGAGCGCGTCCGGCGCGGCCTTCCTGCTCACGACATCGGCACTCGCCCTGCTTCGCCGCCGGGTGCTGGCCGGCACCGGCGGCTGGGCCGAGACCTCCCTGTACGACGGGATGCTGGCCACCCTCGGCTGCATGATCGGGCGGTCCGAGCGGGCGGCGCCCAAGATCGAGTCCTACTGGGCCGAGGGGTCGTTCTTCCCGAACTTCCTGTACCGCTGCGGCGACGGGGAGCTGCTGCAGATCTGGTTCGGCGGCAAGGGCATGTACGACAAGGTGATCGCCGTGCTCGGCGACGAGCCGAGCACCGACGGCTACTACGCCGAGCAGATGAGCGGGCTGCTCCAGGACCGTGCCCGGCGGTGGCACGAGATCTTCCCCACCGAGCCGCGCGACGTGTGGATCGACCGGCTCCGGGCGGCGGGCGTGGCCTGCGAACCGGTGCTCGCTCCCGGTGAGGCGCTGGCCGACCCCCACCTGGCCGAGATCGGCCTCGCGGTCCGTGCGGACGATCGCGACGGCGACGGGGGCGGCGGCGCTCCCGACATCGCGGGCGACCGCGACCTCACGGGCGATCCCGGCGCTCCGCCCCACCGCCCGAGCGATGCAGGCGACCCCCGCGACGCCGGTCTCCAGCACGACATCGTGCTCGGGTCACCGATCGAGGTGACGCCGACGGTCGCCACGGTCGGCCCCCCGTCGACGAGTGCCGTGGCGGCGACGACGGCGCCTGGGGCGCGGCTGCTCGACGGGGTGCGCGTCGTCGACTTCTCGGCCTTCGTTGCGGGCCCACTGGCCGCCGAGGTCCTGGCCGACCTGGGCGCGGACGTCGTCAAGGTCGAGCCACCCGCAGGCGAGGCGATGCGCGCCGCGGCCTACGCCATCGCCGCCTGCCAGCGCGGCAAGCGCAGCCTCGCCCTCGACATCACCGATCCCGCGGCCCGGCCGGTCGTCGAGTCGCTGCTGCGCGCCGCGGATGTGGTGTTGCACAACTTCCGCGTGGGCGTGGCCGAGCGCCTCGGCATCGACGCCGACTCGGTGGCGGCGCTCAACCCCGGCGCCGTGCACTGCCACGCCAGCGCCTTCGGTTCACACGGGCCGCGGGCTCGGTATCCCGGCAACGACGCGCTCATGCAGGCGGTCACGGGATTCGAGGTCGCCAACGGGGGTGAGCACAACGACCCGACGGCCGCGACGTGGATCCCCGTCGACATGTCGGGTGGGTGGGTCGCCGCCGCAGGCATCCTCGCCGGCCTGGTCGCCCGGGCTCGCACCGGCGCGGGCCAGCGGGTGGAGACCAGCCTGCTCGGCGCAGGGATGCTGCTGCACGGCGGCGTGTTCCTGCGCGACGGCGAGGTCGTGCGGGGCCCGGCGCTCGACGCCGACCAGACCGGGTACGGCCCCGGCTACCGGCTCTACCGGTGCGCGAGCGAGACCTGGCTGGCGGTGGTCGTGCCATCGGCGGAGGCGTGGGACGGGCTGCGGTCGCTGGCCTCGGACCTGCCGGCGACCTACGCGCCGCTGCGCCACGCCGGGCCGAACCGCGTCCTGGCCGGGGCGGCCCGCAAGGCCGAGGTCGACGGGGTTTCCGCCGAGCGCGTCCTGGAGCGGGTCTTCGCCGACGGCACGGCTGCGGATTGGGTCGACCGGCTCCGTCCGCTCGGCGTGCTGGCCGAGGTGGTCGACGACGTCGACCGTGACGAGTTCCGGCGGCGGATCCTCGACGACCCGGTCAACCGCCGGCTCGGTCGCGCCGTGTCCTACGAGACCGCCGACTGGGGCGGCTTCGAGCAGATCGGCCCGCTCCTGCGGTGCGGCCCGGATGTCGACGGCGGCCCGTCGCTGCACCTGCCGGGCGTCGGCGAGCACACGGTCGAGGTCCTGACGGAGCTCGGCTGCGACTCGGACGGCATCTCGTCGCTGCTGGCCGACGGCATCGCCCGGCAGCCCGACCTCTCCTGATTTCGCCCGCGGGATCGGTCGCGGGAGCGACCAGAACCGCGTAGAAAATCGGTTCTAGGCGAGGGCGGCGGCGAAGCCCTGGTGGAGGTGCTGGCACGCCGGTTCGTTGCGGCCGAACACGACCGTGTCGACCAGCCCGGTGCTGAGGCCGGGCTCGGTACGGGCCGCGACCCAGAAGTCCTCGCCGTCGACCACGGTCTCGCAGATCCACGGGGCCATCTCGACGAGCTTCGCCTGCTCCTCGGCGGGCAGACCCGGGCGGGCGTACGCGGTGTGCACCACGAGCGAACGGTCGACGCCGTCGGGGACGATCTGCCAGAGCTCGATGTGCCGGCTGTCGAAGGTGAGGCAGGTGTTGGGGAACAGCGAGTACTGGTAGCTGAAGTAGCGGTCGACGTCGCGCCACTCGTCCTCGGGAAGCGCCCGCAGCTCGTCGATCGAGCGCAGCGCCGAGCAGTTCCGCAGGTGCGGGCCGAGGGCGTCGAAGGTCAGCACCCCGCCGTACGCGTACGTCTTCAGCGTGTCTCGGTGCAGGTAGTCGAAGTGGTAGTTCTCGCGGTAGGTGTCGAGCGTGACCTTCCAGTTCGCCCCGACCGGGTGGGTGTGGGTCTCGCCGTAGGGCGCCCAGTCGGCGAAGTCGAGCAGCGCCATCTCCTCCGCCAGCTCGGGCCCGAGGTACTCGTCGATGTCGATGTCTGGACCGGGCCGGAGGCGGCCGACGACGAGGCCGTAGCCTTCGGCGACGGGCAGCGGGACGAGGCCCTTGTCCTCCCGACACATGCCCTCGAACGCCGGCGCGGTGGGCACGCCCACGAGCTTGCCCTCGAGGTCGTAGACCCAGGCGTGGAACGGGCACGTGAACCGCCGGGCCTCGCCGCAGCCGTCGGCCACGCGGACCCCGCGATGGCGGCAGGCGTTGGCCAGCGCGTGGACCTTGCCGTCGCGATCGCGGGTGAGCAGGATCGGCGTGCCGCAGAGGTCGACCGTCTTGTACGACCCGGGCCCGGGCAGGGCGCCGGACAGGCACAGCACCAGAGGCTGGGCGTGGAACAGGGCGGCGAGCTCGCGTTCGAGGTGGTCGGCCGACGTGTAGACGTCCGCGGCCACCTCCATGACGTCGTCGCCGAGGTCGGTCGTCCCGTTGTCGATGTGGTCGATCAGCCGTCGTGCGAGGCTCCGATCGAGCGCTTCCCGGTCCACGGCATCCCCTCCGGACGTCGAGCAACGAAGCGAGTGTACACTCACTTTCTCCCGGATTCGGACGGACGAGCCGGGCAAGCGGAGGCGGGGATCTGACGGCGCCCTGGTTCGTGGCCTGCAGCGCCCTCAGCGCGCCGTCCAGCCGCCGTCGACGACGATCGTCTGGCCCGTCGTGTAGTGACCGGCGGGGCTGACCAGCCACAACACGGCACCGACCACGTCCTCCGCCCGGCCGTCGCCCGGCAGCAGCGTGCTGCGGTCGAGCCAGGCGCGCCCCTTCTCGGTGACGTACAGGTCCTCGGTGATCTCGCTGCGGAAGAACCCGGGGGCCACCGTGTTCACCCGGATGCGGTGCCGCGCCCACTGCACGGCGAGCTCCCGGGTCAGCCCCGACAGACCCGCCTTGCTCGCGGCGTACGACGCCTGCGGGATGCTCGGGATGCCCACCTGCCCGCTGATCGAGGAGATGTGGACGATCGCGCCCCCACCCGCCTCGACCAGGTGCGGGAACATCGCCTGCGACAGCCGCATCGGCGCCACGAGGTTGAGGTCGAGCGTGCGGCGGATCGCCTCGGCCGTCTCGTCCTCGGCCCGTGAGCGGTCGACGATGTGACCGGCCGCGTTCACGAGGATCGTGGGCCGGCCCAGCCGCTCGGCCACCTCGGGGACCACGGCGTCGACCGCGGCGTCGTCCAGCAGGTCGGCGGCAACCGCCAACCCGCCGATCTCGCCGGCGAGCGCGTCGAGCCGGTCGCGCCGTCGGGCGACGAGGGCGACGGACGCGCCCGCGCCGGCCAGCGTCCGGGCGACGGCGGCACCGAGGCCGGAGGACGCCCCGGTGACGATGGCGACCGCCCCGTCGAGGGCGAACAGCCCGGCGGGATCGGGGGAGGCAGCGCCAGCGGTACCGGGGTCGGGGTCGGGGCGACTCACGTGACGACTCACGTGGCGACCCTACGCGCCGGCCCACCGCCGGATTTCGCCCGTGGATCTGGTCGCTCCAGCGACCGATCCCGCGTAGAAAATCGGTGGGGGGTGGTGGAGGTCATGGGGACGGGACGTCGAGGACGACCGCCGTGCCCATGCCGCCGCCGGCGCACATGGCGGCGACCGCCACCCCGCCGCCGCGGCGGCGCAGTTCGTGCGTGAGCGACATCACCATGCGGGCGCCGGTCATCGCCACCGGGTGCCCGAGGCTGCAGCCGCTGCCC
>CAYUXB010000122.1:0-10584 GCA_964448525.1 uncultured Acidimicrobiaceae bacterium | reverse complement strand
CCGTGGCGGCGCACCTCGTTGATGACCCGCAGGTGGTTGGCGTGGCCGCCCTCGGTCGGGGTGCCCTCGTCGACCGACACGCCGAGCGAGGTGCCGAGGACGTTCGCTTCGATGTCGTGGGTGGCGAACCCGTTGCCGGCGAACAGCACGTCCACCCAGCCGTCCTCGACGAGCCGGGCCAGGTCGGGCGCGCCGCCCGTGTGCACCACGGCCGGCCCTGGCACCGCCAGGATCCTCCCGCCCCGCGCCCGGGCGTCGCGCAGCCGCTGGGCGACCTTGGTCACCAGTAGGGCCTTCGGCTTCTCCGACGACACCTCGGACGCCATGAACTCGAACATCTGGGTGCCTCGCGCCCGCTCCGGCGCCTGCACGCGCACGCCTTCGCTGCCCACCACCACCTGGTCGCCCGCCCGCACGCGGTGCATGGGCACGGTGTACGCCCGCCCGTCGCGCACGACGAGCCCGCAGTCCATCTCCGGGTTGACCACGGCGAGCCAGGTGCCGTCCACCCGCACCCCGCTCGCCAGGTTGGTGGTCGAGTAGAAGCCGGTGGGCAGCACACCGTCGGCGTCGGCCGCCACCAGCCGGGCGTCCTCCTGGGCAGCGCGGTTGGCGCCGTGCACCTGCAGCTCGTCGAGCAGGGTGCCGAGCACCTCGTCGTCGCCGGACACGGCGATGCGGGCGCTGCTGGGGTCGAGGCTGGTCTTGCCGATCGACACGTCGACGATCTCGTAGTCGCACCCGGCATCGAGGATGCTGTCGAGGATCTTGGCGAGCAGCAGCGAATCCACGATGTGGCCGGTGACCTCGATGGTCTCGGTTGCCAATGCGACCTCCTGGCTCGCGCCCCGGGGGCGCGTTTCGGGTGGCGTCCGACCGCAGGGTTATCATGCCGCCGCCATGGGACAGCCGATCAACGTCGTCGAGAAGCCCTCGAACACCCCGGGTCTCGCCCGGTTCGAGATCAACCGTTCGCTCACGGGCATGGGCCACGAGCGCTACGCGTCGGTCGACGACATCCTGTCCGACCGACCCGTCGACGAGCTGGCGCGCCGGCTGTTCGACAGCGGCGGCGTCACGCAGATCCACGCCAACGGCAGCGTCATCACGGTGCACCTCGCCGACGGATGGTCGGGCGACCAGCTGCTCGACGTCATCCGCGGGCTGTACATCTACTACCCGCCCACCGCGAGCAACGGCGGCACCGCGGAACCGACCCCCGCCGGGGAGGCGTCGCCGGAGGCGACCACGGACGCGGCACCTGTGTCATCCGGGGATGAACCCACGCAATAACGTCATCTCCACCCCCGGAGCGGGCATGCTCTGAGGGCGATCGCCAACGTCGTCGGTCGACATGAGGGAGAGACGATGAGTTCCAGGGCCTGGCAGGCCGTCCTCGACCACCTCGACGAGGCCGCTGAGCTGGCAAAGCTCGACGCCGACGTCCACCGGATGCTGCGCACCCCGCGGCGGATGTTGGAGGTGTCCGTCCCTGTCCGTCTCGACGACGGGTCGGTCGAGGTGTTCACCGGGTGGCGCGTCCACCACGACACCACCCGGGGGCCGGGCAAGGGGGGCATCCGCTTCCACCCGGATCTGGATGCCGACGAGGTGAAGGCGTTGGCGGCGATGATGACGTTCAAGACAGCCGTGGTCGACCTGCCCTTCGGCGGGGCCAAGGGCGGGGTGCGCTGCGATCCCCGGCGACTGTCGCTCGCCGAGCTCGAGCGTGTCACCCGCCGGTTCACCTACGAGATCAGCCCGATCCTCGGTCCGGAGGCCGACATCCCTGCCCCCGACGTCAACACCGACGGCCGGGTCATGGCCTGGCTGATGGACACGCTGTCGATGGTGCAGGGCCGCAACCTGCCCGGCTCCGTCACCGGCAAGCCGCTGGCGATCGGCGGCACCCGCAACCACTCCGGGGCGACCTCTGCCGGCGTCCTCGACTGCGCCCGGGTGGCGCTGCGCGAGCTCGACATCCCGCTCGTGGGCGGCCGGGCCGTCCTGCAGGGCTTCGGCAAGGTCGGGGGGCCGCTCGCCTTCCTGCTGGCCTCGGCCGGCATGCGGGTGGTGGCGGTCAGCGACATCGGCGGCGCCGTGCACAACGAGGGCGGACTCGACATCGGCGCCCTCGCCGACCACGTGGCCGAGACGGGTTCGGTCGCGGGGTTCGGGGGCGGCGAGTCCATCGGCGCCGACGCGATCTGGGACATCGAGTGCGAGCTTCTCGTGCCGGCCGCGCTCGGCGGGGTCATCGACGCCTCGGTCGCCGAGCGCATCCGGGCCAAGCTGGTGGTCGAGGCGGCGAACGGTCCGACCACCACCGATGCCCAGCCGGTGCTCGATCGGCGGGGGATCGTGGTCGTGCCCGACATCCTGGCCAACGCCGGCGGAGTGACGGCCAGCTACTTCGAGTGGGCGCAGGCCCTGCAGGCCTACCCCTGGGACGACCAGGTCGTCGCCGAGCGTCTGCGGCAACGCATGGAGTCTGCGTTCACCGCCGTGTGGGCCCGGGCCCAGACGCTGGGTGTGGGCCTGCGCACGGCCGCGCACGTCGTGGCGGTCGAGCGCGTGGCGGGGGCCATCACCGCCCGCGGCCTCTTCCCCTGACCCCTGGCTCCTGACCCCCTGACCCCCCTGAGGATTTTCTCGACAGATCTGGTCGCTGGAGCGACCAGATCTGTCGGCGAAAATCGTGGGTGTTCGTTCCCGGATCTGGCGTCCGACGGTCGGGCTCGTCGAGACGACATCGAGCTGGTCGATCTCGCTCGCCTCTACGGCGGTTCCTGACACGGCAGACCGCATCATGGCTACGTTCTGCCCGATATCGGGCAGGATTGTTGTGAAACGGAGAGCTGGTCGCCAGAATCGGCGCCCATGGGGTACAGGATCGCGGACGAGGCACCGGGCACGGGGTCGAGCACGAGCTCTGGATCGGGCTCAGGTTCCGGCTCGGCGGCCCACGACGACCTCGTCGACCACCTGGTGCGCACGACGCAGATGCCGCCCGGCATCGCCCGGCGGGTGGTCGACGACGTCGTCGCCTACTTCGCCGAGCCGGTCGAGGCGGTCATCCGCCGCCGGCACCGCGAACTCCACGCCGCCGGCCTCGCGAACGCGGCGATCTACGACCGCATCGCGACCGAGCTGGCGGCCCGACCGGTCGCCGCGCCCTCCCTGACCCCCCGGCAGATCCGCCGGGTCATCTACGGCTGAAGGAACGGACCATGTGCGGAATCGTCGGAAGCATCGGTGGCGCGGACGCGGTGCCGGTGCTGATCGAGGGCCTGCAGCGCCTCGAGTACCGCGGCTACGACTCGGCGGGCGTCGCCGTGCTGGCGTCGTCCGGCCTCAAGGTGCACCGGCGTGCGGGGCGGGTCGACGCCCTGGTGGACACGCTGCCCAAGCGGGTGAAGGGGTCGGTCGGCATCGGCCACACCCGCTGGGCCACCCACGGTGAGCCGACCGACGGCAACGCCCATCCGCACGTCGACGCCTCCGGCCACGTCGCGGTCGTGCACAACGGCATCGTCGAGAACGCCGCCGAGCTGCGGGCCAAGCTCGCCGCCGAGGGCGTCGAGCTGGTGTCGGACACCGATACCGAGGTCATCGCCCAGCTCGTGGGCCTCCGGGCGGAGGGACGGCCGCTCGAGGACGCGGTGCGCGAGGCCCTGTCGATGGTCGTCGGCACCTACGGCCTGGCCGTGGTCGACGACCGCCAGCCCGACCGCATCGTGGTCGCCCGCAACGGCAGCCCGGTCGTGCTGGGGGTGGGGCGACGGGTGCACTACGTCGCCTCCGACGTCGCCGCCCTGGTCCGCCACACCGACCAGGTCGTGCACCTCGACGACCACGAGATGGCGGTGCTCCACGCCGACTCCTACCGCACCTTCACCCTCGACGCCCGCCCCACCGACAAGCGGCCGGCCACCACCGAGGTGACCGCCACCGCCTTCGACCTCGCCGGCCACGCGCACCACATGCACAAGGAGATCCACGAGCAGCCCGCGTCGGTGGCGCAGACGCTGAGCGGGCGGCTCGACCGGCGCTTCGCCACCGCCCGCCTGGGCGGGCTCGACCTCTCGGCCCGCGCGCTGCGGGGCGTGCGCCGGGTGAAGGTCATCGGCTGCGGGTCGGCCTACTACGCCGGGCTGGCCGGGGCGCTGCTGATCGAGCAGCTCAGCCGCATCCCGGCCGACGCCGAGACGGCGTCGGAGTTCCGCTACCGCAACCCGGTGATCGACCCCGACACGCTGTACGTGGCCGTCAGCCAGTCGGGCGAGACGTTCGACACCCTGGCCGCGGTCCAGGAGATCAAGCGCAAGGGCGGCGACGTGATCGGCGTGGTCAACGCGCCGGGCAGCACGATCGCGGGGGAGTGCGGTTCGGGCGTGTACATCCACGCCGGTCCCGAGGTGTCGGTCACCTCCACCAAGAGCTTCACGTCCACCGCCGTGGCGTTCGCCCTGCTGGCGCTGCACCTCGGCCGGGTGCGCGACCTCGGCCCCAGCGACGGGGCCCGGCTGATCGACGGGCTGGAGGCGCTGCCCGCCCTGATCGGTGAGGTGCTGGCCGGCGAGGACGCCGTCGCGGCGGTGGCCCGCGACGTCGTGGCGCCGGCGGCCAGCATGTTCTTCATCGGGCGTGTCGGCGGCTACACCGTGGCGCTGGAGGGGGCGCAGAAGCTGAAGGAGGTCTCCTACGTCCACGCCGAGGCCTACCCCGCGGCCGAGCTGAAGCACGGTCCGCTCGCCCTCGTCGGCCCCGAGGTGCCCACCGTCGTGGCGCTGCCCGACGACCACCTGCTGGACAAGAACCTGGCGTCGGTCGAGGAGATCCGGGCCCGGCGCGGCCCGGTCGTCGCCGTCACCGACGCGGACCCCGCGGCCCTCGGCCTCGACCCGACGGCGGCGGGCGCTGCCGGTGCCGACGACCGGTTCGCCGCCATCTTGCGGGTGCCCCGCGCGGAGCCGGAGCTGGCACCGATCCTGCTGGGCGTCCCGCTCCAGCTCCTCGCCTACCACGCGGCGCTGGCCCTCGGTCGCGACGTCGACCGTCCCCGCAACCTGGCCAAGAGCGTCACCGTGGAGTGAGATCCGCGAAGTGAGAGAGGCGGGCCTCTCGGGCTGCCGGGACGCACGGTGCGGCGGCCGGCACCGCCCTTGCCACTGGCGAACAGGCGTTCGATCATGGTGGCGTGGCTCGAGCGGAGGAGTTCGCTCACGACCCCGCGACCGGGGATCGTGTGGACGGGCGACCTTCCGCGGGGCGGCCAGCCGCCGGGCGACCTCCCGCGGGGCGACCTTCCGCGCGGCGGGCGGCCGACGGGGTCGCCGAACTGGCGGAGTGGGTGCGCCCCACCGACCTGGCCCGCGACCGGCAGCTGCCCGTCCTGGCCGCGTTCGACGACCTGCTTCCCGGGTCGGGCCTGCGGCGCGGCACCACGGTGGCCGTCGGTGCCCAGCCTGGGGTGGCAGGAGCGACGTCGTTGGCGCTGGCCCTGGCGGCCGGGGCATCACAGGCCGGCTCGTGGGTGGCGGCCGCCGGGCTGGGCTCGCTGGGTCTGGTGGCGGCGGCCGAGCTGGGAGTGGCGTTCGAGCGTCTCGCGCTGGTCGCAGATCCCGGCCGCGAGCGTGCCGGGTGGGCATCGGTGGTCGCCGCCATGGTCGACGGGTTCGACGTCGTGCTGGTCGCTGTCGGCTGCCGGCTGCGGGCTGGCGACACCCGGCGCCTGGTGGCACGCGTGCGCGAGCGCGAGGGGGTGCTGGTGGTCGTGGGGGGCGAACTGCCGGGTGGCCGAAGCGCCCTGCGGCTCACCGTCACGTCGTCGCGCTGGGAGGGCCTGGGCGAGGGATGGGGGCACCTGCAAGGCCGACGGGTGATCGTCGAGGCCACCGGCCGGGGCGAGGCGTCCAGGGAGCGCCGGGCCGAGCTGTGGCTGCCCGACCCCGACGGCACGGTGGCGGCGGTCGAGCCGGTGGCCGAGCCGATCCCGTTGCGGTCACGTCGATCGTCCGGCCTCGCCGGCTCGCCGGCAGAGGGCGGTGCGGGCGCGTGACCGGGCAGCCGGAGGTGATCCGCACGCTGGTGGTGTGGTGCGCCGACTGGCCCGTGGTGGCGGCCGGGGTGCCGCTCGACGTGCCGGCCGCCGTGTTCCACGCGAACCGGGTGGTGGCCTGCTCGCCGGCCGCCCGTGACCAGGGCGTCGAGCGGCACCAGCGCCGGCGTGACGCCCAGTCGCGCTGTCCGGAGCTGGTCGTGCTCGACCACGACCCGGCGGGGGAGGCGCGCGCCTTCGAGGCGGTGCCCGCCGCCCTGGAGGCGCTCACGCCCCGCATCGAGATCACCTACCCGGGCGCGTGCGCCTTCCCGACCCGGGGCCCCTCCCGCTACCACGGGGGCGACGAGGCGCTCGCCGGCAAGGCGACGGCCCTGGTGCGCGACGTGCTGACCGGCCGGGGCCCGGTGCGGGTGGGGGTCGCCGACGGCCCGTTCGCCGCCGCTCTGGCCGCCCGGCGTCGGCCACCGGCTGCGACCAGACCCTCGTCCAGGACGTCGCCCGGGAGCGGGCCGGAAGGCGGGACCGCGGGGGCAGGCGTGTTGCAACCGCTCGTGGTGCCGGCAGGGGACAGCCCCGGCTTCCTGGCACCGCTGTCGGTGCGGGTGCTGGCCGAGCAGGGTGGCCCGGCGGGACCCGACCTGGTCGATGTGCTCGAACGGCTCGGCATCCGCACGCTCGGCGACCTGGCCGCCCTGCCGGTCGGCGAGGTGGTGGGCCGCTTCGGCGCCGAGGGTCGGGCGGCACACCGACTGGCCCGGGGACTCGACGAACGACCGCCCGTCACGGCTCCGCCGCCGGCGGAGCTGACCCTGGCGGTCGAGCTCGATCCGCCGGCCGAGCGGGTCGAGGCCGTGGCGTTCGTTGCCCGGGGCCTGGTCGACGACCTGCACGCTCGGCTCACCGCCGCCGGCAGCGCCTGCACCCGGCTGGTGATCGGCGGCGAGTCCGAGCACGGAGAGGTGCACGAGCGGGTGTGGCGCACCGAGGGCACCTTCACGCCCCTGGCCATCGCCGATCGGGTGCGCTGGCAGCTCGACGGCTGGCTGCACGCGGGCGCCCACCGCCCCACCGGCGGGCTCAGCCGTCTGTGGTTGGCGCCCGACGAGATCGTGCCCGCCGGGGGACGCCAGCTGGCGTTCAGCGCCGGTGGGCCCGGGGCGGTCGACGCGGTCGAGGCCGGTGACCGGGCGGTCCGGGCGCTGGCCCGGGTGCAGGGCCTGCTCGGCATCGAGGCCGTGCGGGTGCCCGAGTGGCGGGGCGGCCGCGGGCCGGGGGAGCGGGTGACGCTGGTGCCCGTTGCGGCGGACGACATCACCGAGGCGCGTCCCGCCGCCCGCCGCGGGTGGGTGCGGGCCCCGTGGCCGGGGGTGGTGCCCGACCCGGCTCCGGCCACGGTGCACGATCCGCCGCTGCCGGCCGAGGTGCTCGACGCCGCCGGGCGGCCGGTGCGGGTTAGCGGGCGGGGCGAGGTCAGCGCCGCCCCGGCGACCGTGGTGGTCGCCGGAGGAATCGCTGGTGGGGCTGGTGGGGTCGGCAAGGCTGGCGGTCGGTCCGGTGGTGGGGCCGGCGGGGCCAGTCGAGCCGGGGGTGGGGCCAGCGAGCCCGGTGGTGGGGCCGGCGGTCGAGCGCGAGGTGGTGGGACGGGTGGTCGAGCCGGTGGTCGCGGTCCGGTGCCGTCGGGGACGGGGCCGGGATCCGCCGTCGTCGCCTGGGCGGGACCGTGGCCGTGCGACGAGCGGTGGTGGGATCTCTCGGCGCACCGCCGCCGTGCCCGTCTCCAGGTGACGACCACCGGTGGGGTGGCCCACCTGTTGGCGGTGGAGGGGAGCCGCTGGACCCTCGAAGCCACCTATGACTGAGCAGTCGTGGGGCGGGCGTCGACGTGGCCGAGCGGGGCGCTGGTCGGCCGGGTCCCGGGTCGAGCGGACCGACAGGTGGGCGGGTCCGCCGGAGGGTCTCGTCATCTGACCAGGCCTGAAGCGTGTCCGCCGGATGGTCTCGTCGTCTGACCAGGTCTGAAGCGTGTCCGCCGAGGGGACTCGTCGTCCGAGCCTGGCCCGAACCGTTTCAGCCGAGGGTGATCTCGTCGTCGAGGAGGCCGCGCAGCACCTCCACCGTTCGAACGAACTCGTCGAGGGGACCCGCCCCGTCGGTGCGCTCGGTCCAGCGGCCGTAGGAGACCGACAGGGCGAACAGCCCGTAGCTGGTGGCCAGGTAGATCCGCTCGTCGTCGGACGGCAGTCCGGTGCGGGCCGCCAGGTGCTCCGTCATCGAGTCGCGGGTGGCGACGAACCCCTCCCAGGCGCTGTTGCCGAGGTGGAGCCGGTTGTCGGCGATGACGGCGGCGCGCCGCCGCTGGATCGTCTCGTCGACCTGCATCGCGTCCATGGCCCCCGTGAAGGCGGCGAGGATGCGGCTCATCGTGAGCGGCAGTTCCTCGTCGTCGAGGGCGGCGATCAGTCGCTGCCCGTACTCCTCGATGTCGGGGAGGAGGGCGGCCTCCTTGCTGGGGAAGTGCCGGAAGAAGGTGCGCCGGGCGACGTCGGCGCGTTCGGTGATGTCCTCGATCGTGGTGGCCACGAAGCCCTTCTCCTCGAACAGATCGAGGGCGGCGGCGGCGAGGGCTGTCCGGGTGGAGCGACGCTTGCGGTTCCGCCGCCCGGGCGGCGCCTCGTTCGTGGCCATGGGGCGAGTATGGCCCGCTTCCGTCCGACCGGTGAGACGGCTGACACGTGAGACATACGACACTGATGAAAGAAGGCACTAGTGCCATTACCATCCAACGGTCTGCTCACACGTCCGGTCGGAGGGATCGATGGCGCACGTTCTGTATCGACTGGGCCGGTGGTCCGTCCGCCGGCGCCGCGTCGTCGTCTCTGCCTGGGTCGCTCTCCTGATCGCCGGTTTCGTCGCCGCCGCCACGCTGTCCGGCGACACCAGCGACACCTTCGAGCTGCCCGGCACCGAGTCGCAGGAGGCGATCGACCGCCTGGCCGAGGAGATGCCCGGCGCGGGCGGCGCCACCGCCCGCGTCGTCTTCCAGGCCCCCGAGGGCGCCACCCTCGCCGATCCCGAGCTCGCCGCCGCGATCACCTCCACGGTCGAGGTGCTCGGCGCCGCCCCCGAGGTGGTCGACGTGGCCGACCCCCTGACCGCAGGTGCGGTGTCTCCCGACGGCACCACCGCCTTCGCCACGGTGTCCTACGCCGTGCCTGCGGCCGAGCTGACCGACGAGGCCAAGGTTGCCCTCGAGTCAGCCCCGGACGCGGCCGTCGACGCGGGGATGGTGGTCGAGATCGGCGGCGACGCGCTGGCCCACACGCCGCACGCAGGATCCGCCGAGGTCATCGGCCTGGTCGTGGCCATCGTGGTGCTGCTGTTCACGTTCGGCTCGGTGGTGGCCGCAGGCCTCCCGATCCTCACCGCTCTGGTCGGCGTCTCCCTCGGCCTGGCCGGCATCACCGCCGCCACCGGGTTCCTCGACATGAGCTCGACCGCGCCGACGCTCGCCATCATGCTGGGCCTGGCCGTGGGCATCGACTACGCGCTGTTCATCGTCACCCGTCACCGCCAGCTGATGGCCACGGGCCTCGGGCCCGAGGAGTCGGCGGCCCGGGCGGTGGGCACCGCGGGGTCGGCGGTCGTGTTCGCCGGGGCCACCGTGGTGATCGCGCTCATCGGGCTCGTCGTCGTCGGCATCCCCTTCCTCACGGTCATGGGCATGGCCGCCGCGGTCACCGTGGTCGGCTGCGTGCTCATCGCCGTCACCCTGCTGCCAGCGCTGCTGGGCTTCGCCGGTACGACCATCGACCGGTTCCGGGTGCCCGGCGTGCGGGTCCGCAGCGGGCTCGGGTCGGGGCGCGACGCCCTCGGGCTGCGCTGGGCCCGGTTCGTGGTGCGCCGCGCCGCGCCGGTGCTCGTCGTCGTTGTCGCCGCGCTCGGCGTGTTCGCCATCCCCGCCCTCGGCATCGAGATGGGGCTGCCCGACGACGGGTCCAAGTCCACCGAGGTCACCGAGCGGCGCGCCTTCGACCTGGTCGAGCAGGGCTTCGGGCCTGGCTTCAACGGCCCGCTCATCGTCGCGGTGGACGCCACGTCGGCCGCCGATCCCGTCGCCGCGGTCGACGGCGTGGTGGCGGCTGTGTCGCCGCTGGACGATGTCGCCGTGGTCACCCCGCCGACCCTCGGCCCGGACGGCGACTTCGCCATCGTGACCGTCATCCCGCAGTCGGGACCGTCCGACCCGGATACCGCGACGCTGGTCGACGACATCCGGGACGCCACCGCCGGGCTCGAGGCCGACACCGGCGCCACCGTCGGCGTCACCGGCTCGGCGGCGCTGAACATCGACATCACCGACACGTTGGCGCAGGCCCTCCCCGTCTACGCCCTCGTCGTCGTCGGCCTCGCCCTGGTGCTGCTGGGCATGGTCTTCCGGTCGATCCTGGTGCCGGTCAAAGCCGTGCTCGGGTTCCTGATCTCGGTGGTCGTGTCGTTCGGCGCCACCGTGGCGGTGTTCC
>CAYUXB010000121.1:5780-10718 GCA_964448525.1 uncultured Acidimicrobiaceae bacterium | reverse complement strand
CCCCGGACCGACCGGCACCAACGCCGTCGAGGCGGCGCTCAAGCTGGCCCGCAAGGTCACCGGCCGCGACCGCGTCATCGGCTTCACCAACGCCTTCCACGGCATGACGCTCGGGGCGCTCGCCGTCACCGGCAACTCGATGAAGCGCAGGGGCGCCGGCGTGCCGCTCACGTTCGCGGACTCCCTGCCCTTCGCCGGGTTCTTCGGCGCCGATGTCGACACCGTTGGCTACTTCGAGGCCTTCCTCGCCGATGGCACCGGGCTCGACACGCCCGCGGCGGTGATCGTCGAGACCGTGCAGGCCGAGGGCGGGCTCAACGTGGCCGGCTTCGACTGGCTGCGCCGGCTCGCCGCGCTGTGCCGCGAGCACGACATCCTGCTCATCGTCGACGACATCCAGGTCGGGTGCGGACGCACCGGCCCGTTCTTCTCCTGGGAGGGGAGCGGCGTCGTCCCCGACATCGTGTGCCTGTCGAAGTCGCTGTCGGGCCTCGGCCTGCCCTTCGCCCTCACGCTCATGCGTCCCGATCTCGACGTGTGGGAGCCGGGTGAGCACAACGGCACCTTCCGCGGCAACAACGCGGCGTTCGTCACCGCCATGGCCGCCCTCGATGAGTTCTGGAAGGACGACGCGCTCCACCGCGAGGTCGAGCGCAAGGGTGAGCGCGTCCGCGCGGGCCTGCAGTCGCTCGCGTCCCGCCACGACGGCGTGTTCGAGGAGGTGCGCGGCCGCGGTCTGATCAACGGCGTGAGGACGACCATGCCGGAGGCGGCCGGTGAGATCGCCGCCGCCGCGTTCGACGAGGGAGTGCTCGTCGAGACCGCCGGCCCGGCCGACGAGGTGGTGAAGCTGCTGCCGCCGCTGATCGTGGACGACGCCGCCATCGACCACGTCGTCGAGGTGCTGGGCCGGGCCACCGAGCGCGTCATCGACAAGCTCGGCGACGATCTGCTGTCGGGCGCCACGGCGGCCGAGGAGGGCGCGGGCGAGGAAGTGGCGAAATGAAGATCGTCACCCTCGACGGGATCGTCGGCGGCGACCAGGACGTGATCGGGGACACCTGGCGGGCCCGTCGGCTGCTGCTCGCCCGCGACCGGATGGGGTTCTCGCTGCACGACACGATCATCGAGGCCGGTACCGAGACGCCCATGTGGTACCGCAACCATCTCGAGGCCGTGTACTGCATCGAGGGCGAGGGCACCGTCGAGGAGGTCGACGACGGCACGGTGCACGAGATCGGCGCGGGGACGGTCTACGCCCTCGACCAGCACGACCGGCACGTGTTGCGGGCGCGCACCCGGATGCGCATGGTGTGCGTGTTCAATCCGCCGTGCACCGGACGCGAGACCCACGACGCGGACGGTGCCTACCCGCTGCTCACCGAACCGGGCGACGAGCCGGGTGACGGGCCCGGCCCCGCCATCGTGTCCGCCGACGGGCCCGAGGCCGCGCTCGACACCGAGCCCAGGCCGGTGCGCTCGGCCGGGCCCGCGCCTGTGCCCGGGCCCGCCGCGGCGTCGCGCTTGCCCGTGACCCCCCGGACCGAGGACCGCTATCCGTCCCGCTTCGCGTCCACCCCGTCGATCAGCGACCGGCTCGATCCCGTGGTGTACGGCGAGGCGGACGGCCCGCTCGACCCGGAGACGCTCTCCTCCTACGCCGAGGAGGGCTACGTCGTGCTGGACGGGTTGCTCACGCCGCGCGAGGTCGAACAGCTCAACACGGCGGTCGACGTGCTGGCCGCCGACCCGGCCCAACGGTCGCGCCCCGAGGCCATCGTGGAGCCGGGCGGCGGGGCCCTGCGCTCGATGTTCGCCATCCACGACGGCGACGGCCCGCTCGCCGCGTTGGCGCGCCATCCGCACATCGTGGGGGTCGCTCGGCAGATACTGGGCAGCGAGGTCTACGTCCACCAGAGCAGGGTCAACCTGAAGCCCTCCTTCCGGGGGAAGGAGTTCTACTGGCACTCCGACTTCGAGACGTGGCACACCGAGGACGGCATGCCGGCGATGCGCGCCCTGAGTTGCTCGGTGCTGCTCGACGACAACCAGCCGTGGAACGGTCCGCTGCTCACCATCGCGGGATCGCACAAGCGCTTCGTGTCGTGCGTGGGCGAGACCCCGGCCGACCACTTCGCCCAGTCGCTGCGCCGGCAGGAGGTGGGCACCCCCGACGACGAGTCCCTGCGCACGCTCGCGGAGGAGGGCAGCATCGACCAGTGCCTGGGCGGCCCGGGCACCGTGGTGTTCTTCGACTGCAACGTGATGCACGGATCGAACGGCAACATCTCGCCGCTGCCCCGCCGCAACCTGTTCGTGGTGTTCAACAGCGTGCTCAACACGCTCGTCGATCCCTTTGCCGCCCCCGCCCCCCGACCGGAGTTCGTCGCCACCCGCGCGGGCATGCCCGCGTCCCCCGCCTGAAGGAAACAGGTTCCATTGGCAGCCCGGCCACCGGCATGTCACGAGCAACGGCATGCGGCGGGTACGGGCCTCGACAGCAACATCAGGGAGTGACATGACTTCATCACGTAACACGAGACGCCGGTTCCGGCGCGGCATCGCCCTGCTCGGCGTGTGCGCACTGGTCCTCGGCGCCTGCGGTGACGATGACGACACCTCGACCGACGACGCGGACACCACCGAGGGCGCCGAGGGCACCGATGCCCTCGCGCAGTGGCAGGAGGACGGCGTGGTCATGGGCATCGCCAACGAGCGTCCCTACGGCTACGAGGAGGACGGCGAGGCCACGGGTGAGGCGCCCGAGCTGGCCAGGGAGGTCTTCGACCGCCTCGGCATCGACGACGTCGAGTACGTGCCGCTCGAGTTCGGCGCCCTCGTCAACGGGCTCAACGCCGGACGGCTGGACGTGATCGCCGCGGGGATGTTCATCAACCCCGACCGCGCCGCGAACGTGCTCTTCACCGATCCCGACTACTGCGCCACGACGGCCTTCGCCGTGCCCGAGGGCAACCCCGACGACCTCAGCGACTTCGAGAGCGTCATCGAGAGCGGCATCACGCTCGGCGTGCTCGGCGGCGCGGTCGAGGGTGACTACGCGGTCGACAGCGGCGTCCCGGAGAGCCAGGTCCAGACGGTCGACGGGACGCCCAACCTGTTCGACTCGCTCGACGCCGGCCGCGTCGACGCCGTGGCGCTCACGGCCATCACGGTGCGGGAGCAGGTCGCCGACCTCGACGGCTTCGAAGCCACCGAGGGCTTCGTCCCGGTGATCGACGGCGAGGAGCAGCTCGGCTGCGGTGCGTTCGGCTTCCGCTACGAGGATCAGGTGCTGCGCGACGCCTTCAACGAGGAGATCAACTCGATGAAGGAGAACGACGAGATCCTGCCGATCATCGAGCCGTTCGGGTTCACCGACGCCGAGGTCGAGGCCGCGGTCGGCGTGACCGCCAACGATCTCGCCGGCGGTGCGTACGACGACCTCGATCTGGAGGACTGAACCGGCTCATCGCCGGTGAGGCGACGGGTCACGTGAACGACAGGACAGGCAGGCGGCGGTGAGCTACGGCGACATCTTCGACGCGCTCCTCGAGGGACTCGGCATCACCGTGCAGGTGACCGGGCTCGCGTTGGCGTGGGGAACGGTGGCCGCGATCGTGCTCGGCGTCGCCAGCCTGTCCTCGTCCATGTTGCTGCGCGCCGTCGTGCGCATCTGGGTCGAGGTCTTCCGCGGCGTCTCGGCCATCATCCTGATGTTCTGGGTCTACTACGCGCTGCCGTTGTTCGGCATCGAGCTGGAGGCGCTGACCGCGGGCGTGCTGGCACTCGGCCTGAACACGTCGGCCTACGGCGCCGAACTCGTGCGGGGCGCCGTCCAGTCGGTACCCCGCGGCCAGACCGAGGCTTCCATCGCCGTCAACCTGTCCGCCCCCCAGCGGCTGTGGTCGGTGGTGCTGCCCCAGGCGATGGTGATCATGCTGCCGCCCTACGGCAACCTCATGATCGAGATGCTCAAGGCGTCGGCGCTCGTGTCGCTGCTCGGCCTCGACGACATCATGCGGGAGGGCCGCAACCTGCGACGGCAGCCGGGGGCCGACTCGGTCGAGATCTTCGTCGCGGTGCTCGCCCTGTACTTCGCGCTGTCCCTCTGCATCACGCTCGTGGTGCGCCTGCTCGAGCGCCGGTTCGGGCGCGGCATCCTCGACACGAGGACGGCGTGACCGCGATGGCGATCCCGCTGGTGCTCGGCCAGTCGCAGGGTCCGGAGGACTGGGACTGGGACTTCGCCCGCGAGATCTTCCCGGACCTCGTCGAGGGTCTCTGGCTCACGTTCCGCATCACCCTGGCGGCGCTCGCCATCGCGGTGATCGGGGGGTTGGTGCTGGCGCTGCTGCGGCGGTCGCGGTGGCGCATCGTCCGGTGGCCGGTCGGGTTCGTGATCGAGTTCATCCGCTCGACGCCGCTGCTGGTGCAGATCTTCTTCGTGTACGTCGTGTTCCCGGAGTTCGACGTCGTGCTCGAGCCGATGACGGCAGCCGTCGGCACCCTCGGGGTGCACTACGCCACCTACATGTCCGAGAGCTACCGCGCCGGCATCGACGCCGTGCCGGTGGGCCAGTGGGAGGCCTCGACGGCGCTGAACCTGTCGAGCGTGACGAAGTGGCGTGAGGTGATCCTGCCGCAGGCCGTGCCCACCGTGATCCCTGCCCTCGGCAACTACCTGGTCTCCGCGCTGAAGGACGCACCGGTCGTCGCTGTCACCGTCAGCCTGCTCGGCGTGCTCGGCACGGCCAACGACATCCAGGGCGACTACTTCCGCGGCACCGAGCCGTACACCATCGCCGGTCTGCTGTTCCTCGCGTTGAGCATCCCCCTCGCGATCTTCGCCCGAGTCCTGGAGAAGCGCTTTGGCTACCAGCGAGACTGAGGGCGTGACGCCCCCCGACCCGCCCACCGACGGTGTTCCCGCCGACGGTG
>CAYUXB010000121.1:0-5680 GCA_964448525.1 uncultured Acidimicrobiaceae bacterium | reverse complement strand
TTCATCGGGGAGCCGTCGATCGTGCGCATGGAGCAGGTCGTCAAGAGCTTCGGCGACCATGTGGTGCTCGACCAGCTCGACCTGACCGTGGCACCGGGCGAGAAGCTGGTGATCATCGGCCCCTCGGGCTCGGGCAAGACCACCATCCTGCGGGTGCTGATGACGTTGGAGCGTCCCCAGGCCGGCTACGTCATCGTCGACGGCGAGCACCTCTACCACGAGGAGCGCAACGGCCAGCTCCGGCCCGCCCGGGAGCGGCACATCCGCGCGGTGCGCCGCAACGTGTCGATGGTGTTCCAGCACTTCAACCTGTTCCCGCACAAGACGGTGCGCGAGAACCTGACGCTCGCCCCCCGCAAGGTGCTGGGCCTCAGCCGCGACGAGGCGGACGAGCGCGCCCGCGACCTGCTCACCCAGGTCGGTCTGGACGACAAGATCGACCAACGCCCCGCCGCGCTGTCGGGCGGCCAGAAGCAGCGGGTGGCCATCGCCCGCGCGCTGGCCATGCAGCCCAAGATCATGCTCTTCGACGAGGTGACCTCTGCGCTCGACCCCGAGTTGGTGGGCGAGGTGCTCCGTGTGCTCCGCGACCTCGCCGAGCACACGGAGATGACGATGCTGCTCGTCACCCACGAGATGCAGTTCGCCCAGCACATCGCCGACCGGGTCGTGATGTTCGATGCCGGCCGCATCGTCGAGGAGGCGCCGCCGGCACAGATGTTCGGTGCACCCCGTGAGGAGCGCACCAAGGCGTTCCTCCACGCGGTCCTCGATCCGGAGGGCTGACCCCGCGCCCGGCCGGGTCAGGGCAGGGGGAGGCGGCGGTGCTGCTCGTCCAGCACGAACACGGTCTGTGTCGAGTGCACGTGGGTGGCACCGTGCAGGTGGTCGAGCACGACGTCGCGCAGCGCCTCGATCGAGGCGACGCGCACCAGCACCGCCATGTCGAACCCGCCGCTCGTGAAGGCCAGGTACTCGACGCCGGGCAGGTGCAGCAGCTCGTCGCGCGCGGCGCGCCACTCGTTCTGCTCGACGTTGACGAGGATGAGGGCCGCCACCCCGAAGCCGAGCTTGGTGGGGTCGACTGTGGCGGTGAACCCGGTGATCACGCCCTCGGAACGCAGCCGGTCGAGCCGCGAGTAGGCCGTCGCCCGGCTGACGCCGACCCGCGACGCGAGCTCGTTCACCGACAGCCGACCGTCGTCCACGAGGGCGGCGACGATGCGCCGATCGATGTCGTCCAGTACCGGGAGCGGCGAGGCCTCGGCGGTCGCCGCGGCGGCGGGGCCGGACGGGCCGGCGCGGGGGGTGGAGCTGGCCATCGTGCGCTACCTCCCGCATCGGGATGGACGATCGTCTGGACTCTACGTCCAGAATCGGCACTCTGTCTTGAAAATGCCCCGGATCATTGAACGGATCGCCGTCGGGTACCACCATCGAGGTGATGCTCCGTCCCGGCACCAGCGACGACGTCGTCGACGACGACCTCGACGACGGCACCCTTGCGACGTTCGAGCTTCCCGATGATCACCCCGGCGTCTCCGACCCCGCGTACCGCGCCCGGCGGGCCGCCATCGCCACGGTCGGCCGGAACCACCGGCGCGGTCAGCCGATCGAAGATGTGGAGTACACGCCCGAGGAGGACGAGGTCTGGCGCATCGTGGCGCACGAGCTCGCCCGGAAGCACGAGAGCTTCGCCTGCCGGGCCTACCGGGAGGGCGCGGCGGCCGTGACGTTGCCGACCGAGCGCGTCCCGCAGCTCCGGGAGGTCGACGCGCGTGTGCACGGGCTCACCGGGTTCCACATCGAACCGGTGCCCGGCCTCGTGCCCACCCGCGAGTTCTACGGGTCGCTCGCCGAGCGGGTGTTCCGGTCGACGCAGTACGTCCGCCACCACTCGGTGCCCTTCTACACGCCGGAGCCGGACATCATCCACGAGATCATCGGCCACGCCAACATGCTGGGGAACCCGGTGTTCGCGGACCTCTACGAGCTGGCCGGGAAGGCGTCGTTGCGGGCGGAGAGCGATGCTGCGCTCGACTTCTTCTCGAAGGTGTTCTGGTTCACGCTCGAGTTCGGCGTGCTGTGGGAGGACGGCGAGCTGCGGGCCTACGGCGCCGGACTGCTGTCGTCCTACGGCGAGATCGAGGAGTTCCGCAACGCCGAGGTGCGACCCTGGGACATCGCCCGCATGGGCACGCTGGACTACGACATCACCCGCTACCAACCGGTGCTGTTCGCGGCGGAGTCGTTCGACCGCATGGTCGACGACCTCGGAGGGTTCTTCGCGGGCTACGACGAGGCAGACCATCGACGCCGCCTCGCCACGCTGTCGGTGGACTGAGGGACATCGAGGGCGTTCCCAGCTTGCGGCCGGTCGCAGCGCTCCAGCACTGTGAAACCATGTCGCACGCCGTTGATACCGTCGTTCCCGAAGACCGGCCGGAGACGACGATCGACCAGCTCGTCGTGGCGAACAAGGGCTATGCCGCGGCCTTCGATCCCGACCGGGCAGGGTGCGACATATCGTCGCCGAGCCCGACCCGGCGCACGACGGTCATCACCTGCATGGACGCCCGCATCGACCTGTTCGCCGTCCTCGGCGTGGAGTTGGGGCAGGTCCACATGATCCGCAACGCGGGGGGCGTCGTCACCGACGACGTGCTGCGCTCGCTCGTGCTCTCGCAGCGCAAGCTGGGCACCCGCGAGGTGCTGATCGCCCACCACACCGACTGCGGGCTCTACAAGCTCGACGACGACGAACTGCTCGACCAGGTGGCGGCCGAGTCGGGCACCCGCCCCCCGTTCCGGTTCGGTGGCTTCACCGACCTCGACGAATCGGTGCGGGTGTCGGTCGCCAAGGTGCGCGAGGCGACGTTCGTGCCGTACCGCGATCGCGTGCGCGGCTTCGTGTACGAGGTGGCGACCGGCAACCTGCGAGAGATCGACTGATCGCGCCGGGCCCCGCATCGGGCCGCGTCAGCCGTCGAGGCGGTGGTCCGGGCCGGAGGATCGGGAGCCCGAGATGCCCGGGTTCGCCGGGTCGGCTGCGATGGCTAGGTCGGCCGGGTCGCGGTCGGTGGTGGCGGCAGCGGTCCTGAGCGCGGCGGCCACGATCTGGCACGGATGGACGACGGTGATCCCCGCGGCCGCCAGGTGCAGCGCGCAGCCGGGGTTCGCCGACGCCACGACCGAGGCCCCTGACCGTGCGATCGCCGCCACCTTCCGGTCGCGCACGGCGGCGGCCAGCGAGGGCTGCACCGCGGCGTAGGCGCCGCCGGCCCCGCAGCACAGGCCCTCGTCGTCCAGCTCGACCATCGTGGCGAACGGGGAGAGGACCGTGCGCACCGCCAGGTGCGAGCGCTGGACGTGTCGCAGGTGGCACGGGTCCTGCACCGCGACGGTCGGGGTGGCAGGACCGTCGGCACCCGCCGGGGCCCGGGCCGCCCGCAGCCGATCGATGCGACCGGCAAGCCAGGTGTGCACGTCCTGGACCCGTGCGGCGAACGCCTCGGCCTCCGCCGTGCCGAGCAGGTGGTCGTAGTCGGCGAGCATGGCGCTGCACCCGGCCGAGTCGACCAGGATCGGAGCGTCGCCGGGGAAGGCCCGCATCATCCGCGCCGCGTGGGCGCGTGCCTGTGTCGCCAGGCCTGCGTGCAGGGCGAGCGCGCCGCAGCACGCCCCGAGCGGGCCGGGCAGCGCCACCCGACCGCCCGCGGCTTCGACGGCGCGCTGGACGTCGGCGTGGACGTCGCGCATCCACGCGTCCATGACGCAGCCCGTGACCAGCCACACGTCCCGCTCCGGGTCGGCACCGGTGGCGGAGGCCACGAGACGTGGGCGGCGGACCGGCACGCGGGCCGGCAACCCGAGCCGTCGGGTGAGCCGGCCGGGGATCAGCCGCGCCCGCTGGGCCACGCCGAGGGCGGAGGAGCCGGCCAGCACCAGCCGGTGCCAGCGCAGCGCGCCGAGTGCCTGGCGGAACAGCCATCGCGGCGGGCGCTGCCCGCCGGGCCCCTGGCGGAGCTGCCGTGGTGGACGGCCCGGCGCGCCGCGTGCCGGCGCCGCAGGGCCCTCGGCGAGCGTGGCCCGGGTCGGCTCGATGAGGTGCCCGAACGCGACCCCCGACGGGCAGGCCGTCTCGCAGCCGCGACACTGCACGCAGGTCTCCATCGACCGGACGAACGAGTCGTCCGGCGGTCGTCCCTCCCACTGGACCTGGCGCATGGCGGCGATGCGGCCCCGGGGCGACAGCGCCTCCTCGCCCGTGACGCGGTAGGTGGGGCAGTGGGGCAGGCACAGGCCGCAGGCGACGCAGCCGGCCAGCTCGTCGTCGTCGATGCCGAGGTCCATCAGGCGCCCTGCCCTCGTGCGGTGCCGGCGAGAGGATCGCGTCCCGGCCCGAGCCGGCCGGTGGGGTCCAACTGCCCCTTGACAGCGGCGTGGAGCGCTGCCACCGCCGGGTCGACGTGTCCCGGCGGGGGCGGGATGTCGGCGTGCACGACCCCGACCCCCACCTCGGCGACGAAGGTCCGCGGCAGGAGGGCGCCGCCGGGTGGGGGCGCGCCGTCGCCCGCTGCCGGTCCGTCGGCGGGTTGCTCGCCGCGGTCGAGTCCAGCCGAGGTCGCGGCGCCCGGGAGGGCCGGGAGCGCGCCGGGGAGGGCCGCGAGCGCGCCGGGCCGGAGCGACCAGCGCCGCGGCGGCAGCGCAGGCGGGCCGTCGGCGTCGTCGAGGCCGGTCAGCCGGGCCTGCTCGTCGACGTCCGTCGGGTGGCCGTCGAGCAGCACCCACGTCGTCGACCCGTCCCAGAGCACGGCGGCGGGGCGGTGCAACCGCCGGGCGAGGGCGAACGGGTCGGCCTCCCCGGCCAGCCAGCGCTCCGTGGCCGGCCGCGGGCGGGTGCGCAGCACGACCTCGGCGAACAGCCCGAGCGTGCCGAGCGAGCCGACCAGCAGGCGGCAGAGGTCGAACCCCGAGACGTTCTTCACGGTGGGGCCGCCCGCCTTCACCACCGTGCCCTGGGCGGACACGTAACGCACCTCCAGCACGGTGTCGCGCACCGGCCCCCAGCCCAGACGGCGGACCCCGCTGTGGCCGACCGCCAGGACGCCGCCGACCGTCGCCCCGGGCCAGGCCGGGAGCGCGACCGTCTGGCCCACCTCGGCGAGCGCGGCGTCGAGGTCGGCGACCGTCGTCCCGGCTCGCACCCGCACGGTCATGTCCGCGGCCTCGACCGTGACGACACCCGCGGGCGCGCGCACGGTCCGGGCACCGGCGTCGGCGTCGAGCGCACCGCCGACGCCCCACTGCGTCCCGCCTCCGATGGCCACGACGGCACCGGCGTCCACCGGCCCGACCTCGTCGGCGAAGGCGGCGACGCCCGATGTCATCGCCGCACCTCGTCACGATCGCCCAACCGACCGCGGGTGCAAGGGTTCGTGGTGACGGTCACGATCACACCCACACGCCATCCGGGATCGACTGGACGTCGCCGCAGCGACTGCCGGAGGGCAGCACCTTGGTCGGGTTGGCGACGCCGTCGGGGTCGAACGCGTCGCGCAGGCGGGCTTGGGCGTCAAGGTCGTCCGCGGAGAACAGCAAGGGCATGAGGTCGCGCTTCTCGAGACCGATGCCGTGCTCCCCGGACAAGACGCCACCCGCCTCGATCGACGCCCGCACG
>CAYUXB010000120.1:0-10759 GCA_964448525.1 uncultured Acidimicrobiaceae bacterium | reverse complement strand
GGAGAGCGAGCTCGCCGCAGAGCGCGAGTTCGGTCCCATGGCCGACGGGCACTAGTGCCCTGTCCATGAACGTTCGCCCTGCCAGGTCGTGTCAGATTCGTCGCTGGCAAGGACGCAGGAGGAAGGCGCATCCGTAGATGCGGCGACGACGAGGACGCCGCGAGCGGCGGATCTGGCCGGCGTGGCAGGGCGCAAACGTTTGTGGACAGGGCACTAGCGACGGCTCCCAAGCCGTCGAGGCTGGGTCAGGCGTCTGCGGCATCGAGGGCGGCGACCGCGGCGTCGAGCATGCGCGCGCTGCAACCGGCCATGGCCGTGAGCGGCACGGCCTCCTCGACGATGTGGGCGGCGATCGCCCGGAACGCCTCGGCGGCTGGGCCGTCCCCCAGCGCCACGGGCGCCCCAGCGTCGCCACCGGCGGACACCGCCGGTTCGAGCGGCACGGCGCCGAGCAGCGGCACTCCCGCATCGGTGGCCAGCTCCTGGCCGCCACCCTCGCCGAACAGCGCGTACGTCTCGCCGTGGGCGCACTCGAAGGCGCTCATGTTCTCGATGACACCCGCAACCCGCAGGTAGCTCTTGCGGGCCATGCCGACGGCCCGCACCGCGACCTTCTGCGCCGCGAGCGCCGGTGTGGTGACCACGATCACCTCGGATCGCGGCAGCAGCTTGGCGACGCCCATCTGCACGTCACCGGTGCCGGGCGGCATGTCGACGAGCAGGTAGTCGAGGTCGTCGCCCCACTCGACGTCCTGGAGGAAGTGCTGCACGCCCCGGTTGAGCATCAGCCCGCGCCACATGAGCGCGGTCTCCTCGTCGTCGACGAGCAGGCCCATGGACACGATCCGCAGGACGCCGTCGCCCACCTTCCGCTCGATCGGCACCATCTGCTTGCGGCCGTCGCGGGCGACGCCCCCGAGGCGGCCCTCGACCCCCAGCATGCGCGGCACCGAGAAGCCCCAGATGTCGGCGTCGAGCACACCGACCGTCAGGCCCCGAGCCGCCAACGCGGCGGCGAGGTTCACCGTCACCGACGACTTGCCGACGCCGCCCTTGCCCGACGCGATGAGGACGACCTTGGCCGCGGGTGGCACCGACGTGTCCTCCGGGCGCTGGGCGACGTTCCACCGCGCCTTCGACATGGCGGTGCTGCGCTGTTCGGCCGTCATCTCGCCCCAGTGCAGGCGCACCTCGGTGACACCGGGCAGGGCCCCGACCCGCGCCCGTACGTCGCGCTGGAGCTGCGCCCGCAGGGGGCAGCCGGAGGTGGTGAGCACGATGGTGACGTCGACTGCGCCGTCGGCATGGACCTCGATGTCGCGGGCCATGCCCAGGTCGACCACATCGCTGCCCAGCTCGGGATCGATCACGCCTCGGAGGACGCCCAGGACGTCCTCGGGCGTCGGTACCGATGAGGCGGAGCCGGCCGCCGGGTTCGTCGGAGGCGGGAGAGGTTCCACGGGAGGGATTCTACCGGCGTAGCCCGGTGAAACCCCGGGGGTGCCGGTACACTCCAGGCCGTGACCGAGGTCGCTCTCCCCGGGTCCGCAACGCCGCGGCTCGCCGTGCTCAAGGCACTCGGCGACAACACGCGCTACGCGATCTACCTGGAGCTGGCCCGCTCGGCGCGCCCGCTGGCCACCGCCGAGGTGGCGGAGAGCCTCGACCTGCACCCCAACACGGTCCGGCCCCACCTCGAGCGCATGCGGGACGTGGGCCTCCTCACGATCGAGACCGAGGCTCGGGGCAGCGTGGGCCGCCCCCAGCACCGCTACTCGCTGGCCCCCGACGCGCCGTCGCTCGGGCTCGAGCCGGCGACGTTCCCGGTGCTGGCCCGCATGCTGCTGCGCCTGGCGGCGGCAGGCGGGCTCTCCCGCGACGACGTCGTGGACGCCGGGCGTGATCAGGGCGAGGCCGATGCCGCGGCCCTCGCCCTGGCCCTCGACATCACCACGCCCGATGCCGGCACCTGCGTCGAGGGGCTGGTCGCCCGGCTCGACGCCCTCGGCTTCGACCCCGCTGTGGCGGCCGTGGAAGAGCAGGCCACCGTCGCCTTCGCCCACTGCCCGTTCCGCGAGCTGGCCGAGGCGCACCCCGAGATCGTCTGCGCGCTGCACCAAGGGCTGGTCGAGGGCATCGTCGACACGCTGGGCGGCGCCACGGTCGACGCCTTTCACCCCCTCACGGACCGCACGCCCTGCCAGGCGGACCTGGCGTTGTCGCCGCCCTGACCCGGGCTGAGTGGCGACCCGTGAGCAGGCTTCCGCGCCCGTCCGGTCGTCGTCCGGGGCATCGCACGGGTAGCCTGCTGGTGTTCTCGGGATCCCCAGAGGAGGCTCCAGCGAAGTGATCGTCCTCACAGACACCGCCACGGACAAGGTCCGGTCGCTCATCGAGCAGGAGGGCGTCGACGACCTCGCCCTCCGCGTCGCCGTGCGCCCGGGCGGTTGCTCGGGCTTCAGCTACGAGATGTTCTTCGACTCCGACGTCGCCACCGACGACACGACCCTCGACTACAAGGGTGTGAAGGTCGTCGTCGATCCGTCGAGCGCGCAACTGCTCGAAGGTGCGACGCTCGACTACAAGGACGGCTTGCAAGGCGCCGGCTTCGCCATCGACAACCCCAACGCCCAACGCACCTGCGGCTGCGGCCAGAGCTTCAGTTGAGGCCTGGGCGCTGAGCCCGCAAGGGCGGCGCCGCTGGGGAGCAGTTGGGGCGAGACCGGAACGACCGGCGCGGGCGACCGCGCAAGCGTGGCCAGGAGCCGCGACCGACGGCGCGACGCGACGCCGCGCAGGCGGGTGACCCCTGGGCGGGTCGCCGCACCGGTCACCCCGACCCCCGTGACCTGACGAGCGGCACCCGCAACGCCCGTCGGGTGGCCGACAACCCCGGCGACGACGGCGGCTGGACCGACGACCTCGGCCCCGGCCGCGGTCGAGCCCCGGCACCTGGCGGGGGCTACAGCTCCGATCGCCGGTCCGCCGGCGGCGGGTACGGCTCTGATCGCCGGTCCACCGGTGGCGGGTACGGGTCCGACCGTGGGTCCGGCGGCGGTGGGTACAGGTCCACGGGCGGCGGCGGGTACAGCTCTGACCGAGGGTCCGGTGGCGGGTACAGCTCCGACCGCCGGTCCAGCGGCGGGGGCTACGGCACCCCGAGCGACCGCTTCGCCGCCGGCAGCTACCGGGAGACGAACCGGCGGGGCCGTCCCCCGACGGGCCCCGACGACGGGCGCGACCGCCTCGCCGATCCGGTCGGGCACCTGCCCCGCGCCGCGTCGTCGGATCCAGCCCACCTGGTGCCGCGCCACGACCGGCGCCGCCTCGGCGCCCTGCTGCTCGTGGCCGTACTCGTCATCGCGGCGGCCATCGGCGCACGGCAGTTCGTGCTGACCTCGGTCGACGACAACGACGACGAGGCCGCCTTCCAGCAGCCCGTCGACTCCGGTGAGCCCGACACGACCGAGCCGACCACCGCGCCCGAACCGGCGGGGCCGGCGTCGGGCTTCGCCACCCCGGGCCTGCTCACCTTCCGCGGCAGCCCGACGCGCAGCTACTACGGCGAGGGCCCCGTCCCCACCGCCCCCGAGGTGCTGTGGACCTACCCGGGCGACGGCAGCGGCATGTGCGCCGAGTCGACCGTCGGCGAGGAGGTGAAGACCTGGTGCGGCAGCGGGTGGACCGGTCAGCCGTCGGTGTTCGAGCGCGACGGGCGCACGTGGGTCGTGTTCGGGGCGTACGACCGCAAGATCCACTTCGTCGACTACCACACGGGTGAGGACATCATCCCGCCGTTCGAGACCGGCGACATCATCAAGGGCTCGGTCACGATCGACCCGGACGGCCTGCCGCTCGTCTACTCCGGCAGCCGTGACAACGAGCTGCACGTGATCGCGTTCGACCGCCCGGAGCCCACCGAGCTGTGGTCGCTTCACGCCGACGACGTCAGCCCCACGAAGTGGAACGACGACTGGGATGGCTCCCCCCTCGTCCTCGACGACTACCTCTACGAGGGCGGCGAGAACTCGCAGTTCCACGTCGTGAAGCTCAACCGCTCCACGGGAGACGACGGTCTGGTGCAGGTGGCGCCCGAGCTCGTGTTCAACACGCCCGGATGGGACGAGCAGCTCACCGCCGATCTCGCCACCCGGCAGAACGACGTCTCGATCGAGAACTCGGTCGCCTACTTCGAGGGCGTGGTCTACTTCGCCAACTCCGGTGGTCTGGTGCAGGGCTGGGACGTGTCGGGGCTGGCGGAAGGCGTCGAGCCCACCCGCGTGCTGCGGTACTGGGCCGGCGACGACATCGACGCCTCGATCGTCATCGACGAGGAGGGCTTCCTGTACGTCGGGGTCGAGAAGGAGCGCGGCAACGCCCGGTCGGAGGAGGTGGGCCAGCTCATCAAGCTCGACCCTCGCCAACCGGACGATCCGCTGGTGTGGTCGGTGCCCGACAGCGCCGGCTTCTGGACGACGCCCGCGCTCTACGAGGACATCGTGATCGCCGCCTCGGACGGCGGCACCGTCTACGCGGTCGATCGCGAGACGGGCGCGGTGCGCTGGACCTTCGAGCTTCCCCCGCCGACCTGGCAGTCGGCCGTGGTGGTCGACGACGTCCTCATCCAGGGCGATTGCGAGGGCGGGCTGCACGCGTACGACCTGTCCGACACGACGGCGGCGCCGCCCGAGCTGTGGACGGTCGACCTCGACGGGTGCATCGAGTCCACCCCGGCGCTGTGGCACGGGCGGCTGTTCGTCGGCACGCGGGGCGGCCAGTTCTACGCGATCGGCGACCCGGACGCCTGATCTCGTACGAGATCCGTAGGGGTGGGACCGACCGGGGCCCGGTTCCTATCCTCGGCGGGTGACCGACGCGCCTACCGCCACCGTCCGACCGCCGATCCGCCTCACCGTCGACGGCCGCCCGGTGGAGGTCCCCGATGACGGGTCGACCCTCCTGATGGTGCTCCGCGAGCGCCTCGGTCTGCGTTCGGCGAAGGACGGTTGCAGCCCGCAGGGCCAGTGCGGCTGCTGCACGGTGCTCGTGGACGGCCAACCGAGGGTTGCTTGCGTGACCCCGGCGCGCCGGGTGCGGGGCCGGTCGATCACGACGCTGGACGGGCTCGACGCCGATGTCCGCGCCTCCTGGGGCGAGGCGTTCTGCGCGACGGGCGCGAGCCAGTGCGGATTCTGCACGCCGGGCATCGTCGTGCGGCTGGCGGGCCTCGCCGCCAAGGGCGCCGGAGCCGACGATCTCCCCGCAGTCGAGCAGGCGCTCCTCGCGCACCTGTGCCGGTGCACGGGGTGGCGCACGATCCTCGACGCCTGGACGCTGCACCAGGGCGGCACACCGGTCGCCGCGCCCCGGGGCGCGGCCGGCCACGGCACGGGCACGAGTGCGGGTGGCCTGCAGCCCGCGGACCTGGACGGGGCCGCGCGGCGCGCGGCGATCGAGGGCCGATCGCGCCAGGCGGTGTCGCCCGAGGTGGCGCTCGGCCACGGCGGCTTCGCGGATGACACCGCACCGGCGGACGCCTTGGTGGCCGTGCCCGACCCGGACGGCGGCTGGGCGGTCGCCGAGACGCTCGGCGACGCCCGCACCGCGGCGGGGAAGGTGCAGGGCCGTCGCACGACGGCCGAGGTCCAGCATCCCCTGGAGATGCCGCCGGGCGAGTGGGCGGCCTCCCTGCGCACCACCTGGGTCGAGCCCGCCTACCTCGAGCTGGACGCATCCTGGTGCGCTCCCGGGGGCGAGCCGGCGACTCCGTTGGCCAACGGCGGCGCCTTCGGCGGGAAGCTGTCGTCGGTGGTCACCTCGGCGGCCCGGGCGCTGGCCGACGAGCACGACCGCCCGGTTCGGGTGGTGCTCGCCCGGGAGGACGCCGTCCGGTCGGGCGCGAAGCGCCCGCCCGTCGCCGGCGGGATGCGGGCCGACGGCACTGGCGTGCTGCGGGTGGTGGCGACCCCGGGGATCGAGCCGGCGGTGGCCGCCGTGGCGCCGCGCCTCGGCGTCGAGCAGATCGAGGTTCCCGGTCCCGACACGTCCCCCGACCTGCGGGCTGCCGGCTGGGCCGAGGCGCTGGTGCTGTCCGCGGCTGCGGGCGTCCTGGTCGAAGGCGGCGTCGACCGGCCCGGGGTGCTCGCCGTGGACGGCGGCGCGGGACGTGCGACCGTGACGCTGCGCTCGCCGGACGGGGCGGTCGCCTCGGCCGACGTCGACCTCGGCGAGCACCCCGCCGTGCGGATCGAGGTGGCGTGCGGGGACGTGCTCGACGAGGTGGTCCTGCGGTCCTATTGCGTCGGCGCCGCGCACATGGCGCTCGGCTGGGTGACGAGCGAGGGCCTCGCCGTCGATGCCGACGGCACGATCCACGACCTGACGATCCGCAGCTTCGGGGTGCTCCGGGCGGTCGACACCCCGCCGATCACGGTCGTGGTCGGACCTGAGGCCGCCGGACCGCCCGTGAACGGATCGGACGCCGTGTTCGCCGCGGTCGCGGCGGCCACCTGGTTGGCGCAGGGCTGCCCACCGGCATGGCCCACCGGCACCCTGCCCCGCTGAGCCGCGTGTCACCTTGACCTCACGTTGACTTGAGGTCGTACGTTCGCCGCATGCGCAACCGAGACGACGACATCGAGGCCATCCACCGCGTCATCGAGACCCAGCAGGTGGCGTTCAACACCAACGATGCCGAGCTCCTGGCCGAGCCTTGGCGGGAACGCTCGTGGGGAGTGTCCGTGACGGGGGCCGAGACCGTGGGCCGATCCGGTGTTCGCGACGCGGCCAAGCCGTTGCTCGCCGGCCCGTTGGCCGACCAGTACGCCACCTACGAACCTGGTGAGGTCGAGTTCCTCGCCGACGACGCCGCCATCCTCCACGTGTACGCCCACGCCGTCACCGCCACGGGCGAACCGATCGACGTCGACCATGCGATGATCGCCCTGTACGTCCTCGTGCAGGAGGACGGGCGGTGGCAGATCGCGGCCCGCCAGAACACGCTCGTGCAGCGGTGATCCTCCCGTGCGAGGAGCCGCGGCGGACCTCGGCCGTGCAGGCAGAGGTGGAGGCGGCCGCGTAGCCGCGGGGTAGCGTCAGCCGCATGACCACACCCGCCAAGCCCGTCGGCCCGTACACGCCCATCGTGCGGGCAGGAGACTGGCTCGTCGTCTCCGGGCAGGTCGGCATCGAGGACGGCAAACTGGTGTCCGGTGGCGTCGCCGGCGAGCTGCGCCAGGCCATCGCCAACCTCGAGGCGCAACTGGCGTCCGAGGGTGCGTCGCTGTCCGACGTGGTCAAGACCACCGTCTTCCTGCGCCACATGAGCGACTACGCCCCGATGAACGACACCTACGTGAACGCGTTCGGCGACCATCGCCCGGCCCGATCGGCGATCGGCGTGGCGGAGTTGCCTCTCGGTGCACTGGTCGAAGTGGAGGCGTGGGCCTGGGTCGGGGGATGATGTGCCCATGCTCGGTGGAATCATCATCGTCTTCGTCCTCGTCATCGGCATCCCCGTCGCGGTGATGATGACCGGCCCGGTCATCGCTGCTGCCCTCGGCTGGACGCTCAAGGAGGACGGCGAGGCCCGCAACGAAGGCAGCGAGCTCATCGCCCTCAACCGCTAGTCCGCCTTGCGCCGGCCGCCTTCGGGACTGGCACGACCTCCTCGGACCGCCGTTGGGCCAGGCGTGCTGGATCATGGGGCCGCCGCGGGGTCAGAGGCCCCAGCGGGACTGGCCGAAGCGGTAGCCCACCGACCGGACGGTCTGGATGAGGCTGGCGTGCTCCTCGCCGAGCTTGGCGCGCAGGCGCCGGATGTGGACGTCGACCGTGCGGGCGCCGCCGTAGTACTCGTAGCCCCAGACCCGGCTGAGCAGCGTCTCCCGGGTGAAGACCCGGCCAGGGTGCGAGGCGAGGAACTTCAGCAGCTCGTACTCCATGTAGGTGAGGTCGAGCGGCGTGCCTTCGATGGCGGCCTGGTACGTCTCCAGGTTGAGCACGAGCGGGCCGTACTCCACCAGCTCGGGGCGGGTCCCGCGCCCGGTCCGCCAGAACAGGTGCTTGAGGCGGGCCTCCAGCTCGAGCGGCTGGAACGGGTACAGGCAGAAGTCGTCGAACAGGTCGTCACGCAGCTCCAGGTCGCCGAGCTGGGCCCCGGACACGAGCAGCAGCATCGGCTCGAGGGGCAGGTCCCGCTTGCGCAACGACCGGCACAGCACGAACGCGCCGTCCGGCTCGGTCGCGGCCACGATGACGGCGCCGGCCCACCCGTCGTCGGGCTCGTTGCGCGCCGCGGCCCGTTCGTCGGCCACGGCCTTCCACGGGTAGCCGGACAGGTCGAGCGCCTGAGCCAGCTCGGGCGGCACGGGATCGGGATAGACGAGAAGCGGTTCCATCAGGGTCACTCGCGCAGGTGACGGCCGCTCACAGGCGTGACAGGTAGCGGTCGAGCTCGAACTGGGTCACGTGGGTCTTGTACTCCATCCACTCCTTGCGCTTGTTGCGGATGAACCACTCGAACACGTGCTCGCCCAGCGTCTCGGCCACCAGCTCCGAGCCCTCCATCACGTCGAGGGCGTCGGACAGCGACTGGGGCAGCGTGGCGATGCCCTCGGCGATGCGCTCCTCGTCGGTGAGCTGGTAGAGGTTGGTGATCGTCTCGTCGGCCAGCGGATAGCCCTTCTCGATGCCCCGCAGGCCGGCTGCCAGGATCACGGAGAACGCCAGGTACGGGTTGCAGGCCGGATCCGGCGACCGGAACTCCAGGCGGGCACTCTCGGACTTGCCCTGCTTGATCGGCGGCACGTTCACGATGACCGAGCGGTTGTTGCGGGCCCAGGCCGTGTAGATCGGTGCCTCGTAGCCCACGACCAGGCGCTTGTAGGAGTTCACCCACTGGTTGGTGACCGCGGTGATCTCCGGCGCGTGGTGGAGCAGCCCGGCGATGAAACCTCGGGCCGCCGGCGACAGGCTGTGCCCGTCACCAGCGTCGTAGAACGCGTTGGTGTCGCCTTCGAAGAGCGAGACGTGGGTGTGCATGCCCGAGCCCTGCACGCCGGTGAGCGGCTTGGGCATGAACGTGGCGTGCACCCCCGCCTCGAGCGCCACCTCCTTGACCACGAGCCGGAACGTCATCACGCTGTCGGCCATCGTCAGTGCATCGGTGTAGCGCAGGTCGATCTCGTGCTGGCTCGGCCCGTCCTCGTGGTGGCTGTACTCCACCGGGATGCCCATCGACTCGAGCGTGTGGATCGTCCGCTGACGCAGGTCGGTCGCGACGTCCATCGTCGTCAGGTCGAAGTAGGACGCCTGGTCGAGCACCTCGGGCGGACTGCTCGGGTCGCCGTCGGCGAAGTAGTAGAACTCCATCTCGGGCGCGGCGTAGAAGCTGAACCCCTTGTCGCGGGCGCGATCGAGGTTGCGCCGCAGCACCTGCCGAGGATCGCCCTCGAACGGGCTGCCGTCGAGGTTCACGATGTCGCAGAACACGCGGGCGGAGGTGCCGACCCCATCCGCCCACGGCAGGATCTCGAAGCTGTTGGGATCGGGCTTGGCCAGCACGTCGGACTCCTGCACGCGGGAGAATCCGTCGATCGACGACCCGTCGAACCGCATGCCCTCCTCGAACGCACCCTCGAGCTCGACGGGCGAGATGGCGAACGACTTGAGCTGCCCGAGCACGTCCGTGAACCACAGCCGGATCATGCGGACGCCCCGCTCCTCGACCGTCCGGAGCACGTACTCTCGCTGGCGCTCAGAGCTTTCCATGGGAGAATCCTGCGGCCGTCGGCCCCGCCCCGCAAGCTGGGCGATTCCGGTTCACAGTGCGTTCACAAACGGGCAACAGGTGGGAAACGGCCTGCTGGCAGCGTTTCTGACCGTTACCTGGACGCATTCCACCCGGAGGACCGAAGCCCGATGACGTACAAGGCCGAATACATCTGGATCGACGGCACGGAGCCGACGGCCAAGCTGCGTTCGAAGACCAAGATCCTCGCCGACGGCGCCGAGCTGCCGATCTGGGGCTTCGACGGTTCGAGCACGAACCAGGCTCCCGGCGACAAGTCCGACTGCGTGCTGCAGCCGGTGTTCACCTGCCCCGACCCCATTCGGGGCGGCGACAACGTCCTCGTCCTGTGCGAGGTCCTGTACATCGACATGACGCCGCACGCCTCCAACACCCGCGCCGCCTGCGTCGCCACGTCCGACAAGTTCAAGGACCAGGAGCCGGTCTTCGGCATCGAGCAGGAGTACACGTTCTTCAAGGACGGGCGCCCCTACGGCTTCCCGCAGGGCGGCTTCCCCGCCCCGCAGGGCGGCTACTACTGCGGCATCGGTGCCGACGAGGTGTTCGGCCGCGACATCGTCGAGGAGCACCTCGACGCCTGCCTCGCCGCCGGCCTGCACATCTCGGGCATCAACGCCGAGGTCATGCCCGGTCAGTGGGAGTTCCAGGTCGGCCCCGTCGCCCCGCCGCAGGTGGCCGATGAGCTGTGGGTCGCCCGCTGGCTGCTCTACCGCATCGCCGAGGACTACGACGTGGCCGCCACGCTCGACCCCAAGCCCGTCAAGGGCGACTGGAACGGCGCCGGGGCCCACACCAACTTCTCGACCAAGGCCATGCGCGAGGACGGCGGCTACGACGCCGTCATCGCCGGCGCCGAGGCGCTCGGCACGAAGGTCGAAGAGCACGTCGCCGGCTACGGCGCCGACATCGATCACCGCCTCACCGGCATGCACGAGACCGCCCCGTGGA
>CAYUXB010000119.1:0-10837 GCA_964448525.1 uncultured Acidimicrobiaceae bacterium | reverse complement strand
GCGCACGGCTGGTCCGAGGTGCCCGTGCCGGTCATCGCCGCCATCTGGGGCCACTGTCTCGGCGGTGGCCTGCAGATCGCGCTCGGCGCCGACCTGCGCATCGTGCATCCGGAGGCCAAGCTCTCGGTGCTCGAGATCCGCTGGGGCCTGTCGCCGGACATGACCGGCACGGCCACGCTGCCCCGCCTGGTCGGGCCCGACGTGGCCAAGGAGCTGTCCTGGACCGGCCGCAACGTCACGGGCGAGGAGGCCGCCCACCTGGGCCTCGCCACGCGCACGAGCGAGTCGCCCCTCGACGACGCGCTGGCCCTGGCGCGCGAGATCGCCGGCAAGAGCCCCCACGCCATCCGGGGGATCAAGCGGCTCATCGAGCAGTCGGGCTCGGTGCCCCTCGCCCAGCAGTACGAGGACGAGCGCACCACGATCGGGTCGCTCATCGGCACGCCCAACCAGGCGGAGTCGGTGACGGCGTTCTTCGAGAAGCGCGCCCCTTCCTTCGCCGACCCGGACTGACCGGCAGCGGCCGGGGCCGGGGCGAGGGCGAGGGCCGGGGTCCGGCTTCGCTCAGTAGCCGGAGGCGGCGCCGTCGAGCGAGCGGGGGTCGGCGATCCCCGCCAGCACGCCGTCGGCGACCGCGATGACCTGGGCGTGGCCGAACGCGTGGTCGATGTCGTCGGCGGCGCGGCGCACCTCGTGGCCGCGCCCGGCGAGGCCGGTGTCCCACGCCTCCGGAGCATGGGCCTCGACGGCGACGGCACCCGGGCCGTCGCCGTCCCACACGTCGAAGCCAGGGTGCGTTCGTGCGGGGCTGCCGGGCACCGACCCCGGCGCCAGCACCCAGCGGCCCGCCCGGACGGCCCGGCCCGGTGACTCGTCGTGCACGAGCAGCCGAGCGAGCAGCTGCAGCACGATCTGGGGTTGGGCGTCGCCGCCCATCGAGCCGAGGACCGAGTGCAGGGTGCCGTCGGGCCGGGTGACCAGCGCGGGGGCCAGCGTGTGGGGCGGCCGACGACCGGGGGCGAGGAGCGCGGGGTGGTCCGGGGTGAGGGCGAACCCGATGCCCCGATCGTGCAGGAAGACCCCCGTCTGGGGCTCGACGATGTGGGCGCCCCAGCCCGACGCGTTCGACTGGATGAGCGTGACGCCGGTGCGGTCTCGGTCGACCGCGCAGGCGACGGTCGTGCCCCCGCCCGCCGTCAAGGGCGCGCTGTCCGCCCGGTGCTCGGCATCGACGGCGTCGCGCCGGCGGTCGAGCCGCTCGGGGTCGAGGAGCGAGCGCCCGTCCGCGCCGTCGTACAGGACCTCGTCGCGGTCGGCGCCGACGGCGCGGGCCGCCTCGGCGAGCAGGTGCGCCCAGGCGGGGTCGTCGGGGTCGTCGGGCAACGGCAGCCCGGCGGCCACCGCCGCGCCCGCCGCCACCAGGTAGCCCTGCGACGGGGGAGGCGGCACGTGCACCGTGTGGCCCCACACGTCGACCGACAGCGGTTCGACCCATTCGGCCTGGTTGCGGGCGAGGTCCCCCCGGATGAACAGGTTGCCGCCGAGACGCAGCAGGCCCTCCCCGAAGGCCCCGCGGTAGAAGCCGGTTCGGCCCTCGGTCGCCACGGCCTCGAGCGCGGCGGCGACACCCGGCCGGCGGATGAGCGTGCCTGCGGGCAGCTTGCCCCCGGCGGCCATCGCCGGGTCGCGGTAGTCGTCCACCCCGTCGAGGTCGAGGATGGCGGGAGCGGTCGCCGCCAGCAGCGGCGAGACGGGAAAGCCCGTCGCCGCGTAGGTGATCGCGGCCTCGAGCACCTGGGCGAAGGGCAGGCGTCCGAAGCGGCGGTGCAGCTCGATCCAGCCGTCGACGCACCCGGGGACGGTCACCGCCCGCACGTCGCCCGCGGCGGGCAGGCGCGTCAGGCCCTCCACCCGGGCCTGCACCGGGTCGGCCCCCGATCCGGCGCGCCCGGCGGCGCAGAGGGCGACCACCGGCTCGCCCGCCCGGTGGACGAGGGCGAACAGATCGCCGCCCATGCCGCACTGGTGCTGGTTGGTCACGGCGAGCACGGCCCCGGCCGCCACGGCGGCGTCGGCGGCGTTGCCCCCGGCGCGCAGCGTCGCCACGCCGGCGGAGGAGGCCAGGTGGTCGGCCGTCGCCACCATGCCCGAGGGGGCGTGCACTGTCGCTGCTCCCGCGGTGCCCACGGTCATGGCCCGGCAGGTTAGGACCTGCGTGCGCCGCGGGGGCCGCGGGCTGGCCGTCCGGAACCGTCGTCCGTGCCCCCGGAGGCGACCAGCGGATGACGGCGCGCCCGCGTCACTCGTCGAGGAGGGTGTCGGCCGCCCGCCAGGCGGCCTCGACCGCGTCGAGGCGGTCCGTGGCGCTGCGGCGGAGGCGCCGGGCCGTGCCGGTCACGAGCAGGTTGGTCAGGGCCAACGTGCCGACGTGGCTGTCGAACACGCCGGCGCTCTCGGCCGCGACGATGAACGACACGGCGGCCTGGGCGGCGAGCGGGGACAGCAGGCTGTCGGTGACCGCGATCGCCGTGGCGCCGGCGCCCACCGCCCGGGCGACGTGGTCGACGACCCAACGTTCGTAGCGGCGCAGGTCGATGGCGACGATCACCGTGTCGGCCCCCGCCGAGGCGAGCTGGCGGGCGACGGTGACATCCGAGCCCGACACCTGCGTGACACCCGGGCGCACGAGCGACAGCGCGGTGGCGAACATGGCGCCGACCCCGTTCTCGGCATCGCCCGCGACGACCACGACCCGACGGCGTCGGTCGGCGAGCAGGCCGACGGCGGCGGCGAACGAGTCGGCGTCGACCGCGGACAGGGTGTGCGCCACGTTGTCGAGCTCGACCCGCAACGAGCGGGTGACGACGTCGGGCCCCGGGTCGGCCCTGATGCGCTCGACCGCGGGGCGGAGCTGCTGGCCGATGGCGGTCTGCACGGCCGCCTGGAGGCCGCTGAAGCCGGGGAACCCGAGCCGCGTCGCGAGCCGGACGACCGACGCTCCGGAGGTGCCGGACCGTTCGGCCACCCGGGCGACCGTGCCGAAGGCGACGGTCTCGGGGTCGCGCAGCACGACCTCGGCCACCTGGCGCTCCGCGGGGGAGAGCTCGGCCCGGTGCGCCTCGATGCGCGCCGCCACGGTCTCGGTCATGGACGGGATGATACGTTCTGTTCGTCAGTTGAAACGTTTGTTCCGGCAGTGGGGGTGACCGGTCCAGCCGATCCAGCCGATCCCTGTTCCGGCAATCCCCGCACGACCCAGGATCCGAGGCATGACGACGACGTTCCGCTCCGTCAACCCCGCCCGGCCCGACGACGTGGTGGGGGAGTACCCGGCCCACAGCGCCACCGACGTCGACGCGGCCGTGGCCCGCGCCGCGGCGGCCCAGCGCGACTGGGCCCGGCGCCCCGCACCAGCTCGGGCGGACGTCATCGCCGCGGCCGGCCGCGTGATCGCCCGCGACAAGGAGGCGTTCACCGCGCTCGTCAGCCGCGAGGCCGGCAAGGTGCTGATCGAGGCCGGTGGCGACGTGCAGGAGGCCGTGGACATGGCCGACTTCGTCGCCGGCCAGGGCCGCGCCGCGTGGGGCAGCACCGTGCCTTCCGAGCTGGGCGACAAGCTGTGCTGGACCACCCGCCAGCCGGTCGGCGTCGTCGGGATGATCACTCCCTGGAACTTCCCCGTCGCCATCCCGTCGTGGAAGATCTTCCCCGCCCTGCTGGCGGGCAACGGCGTGGTCATCAAGCCCAGCGAGCACGCGCCCGCCTGCTGCGAGGCGTTCGTCGCCGCCTGCGTTGAGGCGGGTGTCCCCGCCGGCCTGGTGCAGGTGGTGCACGGCTTCGCGGAGCCGGGCGCGGCGCTGGCGGTGCACCCGGGCGTGCAGGCGGTCAGCTTCACCGGGTCGGTGCCGACCGGTCGCAAGGTCGCCGCGGCGGCGATGGAGACCGGCCCGCGCCTGTTGTCGCTCGAGCTCGGCGGCAAGAACGCGATGGTCGTCCGGCCCGACGCCGACCTCGATCTCGCCGTCGACGGTGCGGTGTTCGGCGCCTTCGGCACCTCCGGTCAGCGATGCACGTCGACCTCGCGCTTGATCGTCCACCCGGACATCTCGGACGAGCTGGTCGAGCGCATCGTCAAGCGGACCGTGCAGCTGCGACTCGGCGACCCGCAGGATCCGTCCGTCGACGTCGGTCCCGTCATCACCGGGTCGTCGACCGATCGCATCGGCGGCATGGTCGCCGCCGCCGTCGACGAAGGCGCCACCGTGGCGACAGGCGGCGAGCCGGTGACCGTCGAGGGGTGCGACGGCGGCGCGTTCTTCGCCCCCACCGTCCTGACGGGCGTGCGACCCGAGTACCGCATCGCCCGTGAGGAGGTGTTCGGCCCTGTGCTGGCGGTGCTGGAGGTCGCGGCGTTCGACGAGGCCGTCGAGGTCGTCAACAGCGTCGAGTACGGGCTGTCGGCCGCCGTCTACACGCGCGACATCAACGCGGCGCTGCGGGCGGTCGACGCCATCGACACCGGGATCGTCTACGTCAACGCCCCGACGATCGGGGCCGAGATCCCGTTGCCCTTCGGCGGCACCAAGCACACCGGCAACGGGTTCCGCGAGGCCGGCACGCGGGGGATCGAGCAGTTCAGCCAGGTCAAGACCGTGTACGTCGACTACTCGGGGCGCCTCCAGAAGGCCCAGATCGACACCCATCCCCTCGATGCGGGCTCCGGCGCCGGTGCTACCCGATCGGAGGACGCATGACCGCGCTCGACGCGCACGTCGTCACCCCGGGGGACGGTGCCCGCACGGCCCGATCGGAGGACGCATGACCGCGCTCGACACCAGCCTTCCCGGGGAGGCAGGGCCGGACACCGCGGCCTGGCTCGCCCGCGACCACGAGGCCCTGGCCGGGGTGCTGCCCCGCTACTACGACGTGGTGGCGGCCCGCGGCGAGGGATCGTGGATCGTCGACGTCGACGGCCGCCGGTTCCTCGACCTGGGCGCCGGCATCGCGGTCAACACGACCGGCCACGCCCACCCACGGGTCGTCGAGGCGATCGCGACGCAGGCCCGCACGCTGGTGCACACCTCCGTCGTCGTCCACCACACGCGCAACATCGCCCTGGCCGAGCGGATCGGCGAGCTGTGCCCGTTCCTCGACGAGCCGCAGGTCTTCTTCTGCAACTCGGGGGGCGAGGCCGTCGACGGTGCGCTGAAGCTGGCCCGCAAGGTCACCGGCCGCCCGGCGGTGGTGGCGTTCCGGCGGGCGTTCCACGGCCGGACCCTGGCCGCCACGACGCTGACGACCGCCAAGGGCCGCTACCGCGAGGGGTACGAGCCGCTGCTGCCGGGCGTCTACCGCGCCCCCTACTGCGTGCCCCGCGAGCACGCCACCCCCGAGGCCGCGGTCGACGCCGCGCTCACCGAGCTGGACCGGGTGCTGGCGCTGGAGGCGCCCCCGGCGAACGTCGGGGCCATGATCGTGGAGCCCGTGCTCGGCGAGGGCGGCTACGTCCCGCCGCCCCGGGCCTGGCTGGAGGGCCTGCGGGAGCGCTGCGACGAGCACGGCATCCTGCTGATCTTCGACGAGGTGCAGTGCGGGGTCGGGCGCACCGGCCGCCCGTTCGCGGCGGAGGCGTACGGGGTCCGGCCCGACGTGCTGCTCTTCGCCAAGGGCATCGCGTCGGGCATGCCGCTCGGTGGCATCGTCGCCCCCCGGGCGCTGATGGAGCGGTGGCCGACCGGTGCCCACGGCTCGACGTTCGGCGGCAACCCCGTCGCCTGCGCGGCCGCGCTCGCCACGCTCGACGTCCTCGACGCGACCGACGGCTACCGCCGCACCGCCGAGCTGGGCGACCGGGTGGTGGCGCACCTGCGCCGCGAGGTCGGTGGGCACCGCGACGTGCGGGACATCCGGGGCATCGGCCTGATGGTCGGCGTCGAGCTGGCCGACCAGGACGTCACCGACCGTGTCTGCCGCGCGTGCCTCGACCACGGCGTGATCGTGCTGTCGTGCGGGCCGGACGAGAACGTGCTGCGCCTCGTCCCGGCCCTCACGATCAGCGACGACGAGATCGACCAGGGCCTCGCCGTCCTCTGCGCCGCCATCCGCTCCACCCCCTGACCCACACACCCCACCGATTTTCTACGCGGTTCTGGCCGCTCCAGCGGCCAGAACCGTCGTGGAAATCGGCGGGTTGGGGGTGACCCACGGCCTGGTGGGGGGTGCGCCGGATGCCGCCCGGGAGCGCCCACGGTCAGGATGAAGGCATGAGCGATGTCAGCACCCTTCCCGACGCCCGGGCGCGGGCGCTCCGGCTACTGGCCGGCGTGGCTGTGCTCGTGGCGGCCGCCGGCGGCACCGGGCTCGCCGTCGGTCGCGCGATCTGGGCTGATCGCCCGACCGGCGACGTCGACGGGTGGAGCGACCTCGGCTTCGGCATCGCCGCGCTGGTCATCGGCCTGATCGTCTGCGGGCTGGTGTACCTGGCCGGGCTCGTCCTCGCGGTGCGCTGGGCGATGCCCCGGGGACGCCGGCTGGTGGCGGCCTTCACCGTTCTCGCAGCCACGCTCGCGCTGGTCGTGGTCGGAGGGCTCGTGACGAGTCGGGCCGCGCAGGGCGGGATGCCCGCCGCGGGTGCGGTCACCGCCGTGATCGTCGCGGGCGCGTTGGCCGCGGGTGTCGGCGTCGTGGTGGACGCCGTCCGCCCTCGTACGGCGGGCTGGCTCGGCGGGGCGGCCGCGGCGTGCGTCGTCGTCGTCGTCGCCGTCGGTGGGCTGCGGGCGGACCGCATCGACGAGCACGAGCGTGCCGACCGCTACGCGGCGACGGGCGCGCCTCTCGCCCTGGTCGACGGTCGGGGCTTCACGCCGCCGGTCGACGGGTGGGACCTGGCGTACATCGACCCGGGCTGGTCGAGCCACCAGGTGAGCGTCACCTTCGACGTGCCGTCGCGGGCGGGCGACCGCCCCGAGCAGGTCTGGCTGGTGATGGACAGGGACCCCAACCCCCGGCCGTGCGAGGACGCCTCGGCGTCGGAGGCCTGCGTCGTCGTCGACCGCGTCCCGCCCGGTGAGAGCGTTGTCGCCGGGAGCGAGATCGTGGCCGATCCGATCGCGGCATCGGGCGCGACCGGGTCCCGGTCGTACTGGGTCGAGTTCGCCGGCGGACGTTGGACGATCCGGGGCACGGACCTCGCCGAGGCCGACGCGGCGGCGGTCCTGACCGCGCTCGTGCCGGTCGACGCCGACACCTTCGCTGCGGCGACCTGACCTCGCCACCGGTCCCGCCTCCAGGCAGATTCCCCCCCACAGATCTGGTCGGTCCAGCGACCAGATCTGCGGAGAAAGTCGTCTTGGGATGGGCGGTCGTCAGAAGGCGAGGAGGGCGCGCAGGGCCGGGAGGAGCCGGACCTCGGCCGACCAGGTGGCCTCCAACGACGGGGCGAAGGGGATCGGCGTGTCGAGACCACCGACCCGCGCGACCGGGGCGTCGAGGTGCATGAACGCCTCCGTGCCGATGGTGGCGGCGATCTCGGCGCCGAACCCGCCTGTGGCCGGCGCCTCGTGGAGGACGAGCGCGCGGGCCGTGCGCTCGACCGACCCGAGCACGGTCTCGCGGTCCCAGGGACGGAGGGACCGCAGATCGACCACCTCGACGTCGCCGGAGCCGTCGGCCGCGAGCACGTCGGCCGCGGCGAGCGCCCACCCGACCCCGGCCCCGTAGGTGACGATCGTGGCGTCGCCACCAGGCCGGGCGATCCGGGCTCGGCCCAACGGCTCGACGTGGTGGCCCGCCGGGATGGGGCCCCGGGCGCTGCGGTAGAGGCGCTTGTGCTCCAGCACGAGGACCGGGTTGCCGTCGTCGAGCGCGGCCAGCAGGAGTCCCTTGGCGTCGCCGGGCGTCGCGGCCGCCACGACCTTGAGGCCGGCGATGTGGCAGAACCAGGCCTCGACGTTCTGGGAGTGGAACGGACCGGCCCCCAACCCGCCGCCGACCGGGAGGCGCACGACCAGGGGCACCGGGGCGCCCCAGCGGTACCGGGTGGTGGCCACGTTGTTGACCACCTGGTTGAAGCCGCACGACACGAAGTCGGCGAACTGCATCTCGACGATCGGCCGGAAGCCGTCGAGGGCCAGCCCCAGGGCTGCGCCGATGGCGCCCGACTCGATGATCGGGGTGTTCCGCACCCGATCGGTGCCGAACTCCGCGGACAGGCCCTCGGTCGCCTTGAACACACCGCCGTACTCGGCGATGTCCTGACCGAGGAGGACGACCCGGTCGTCCGCAGCCAGCGCGGTGCGCAGCCCGTCCCGAACGGCGTCGATGTACCGCCCTTCGCCGGTCGTCACGTCCTCGCGGGCGGCCGCGGCCGGAGCAGCCCTGGTCGTCACGTCCTCGCGGGCGGCCGCGGCCGGCGCCCGTCGCAGGGGTGCCGGCGGCCCGTAGACCCGGTCGAGCTCCTCGGCCGGCGTGGTCAGCGGCTCGGTGTCGGCGAGCGCGTCGGCGACGAGGCGGTCGACCTCGCTGCGGATCTCCGCCCGCCGGGCGTCGCGCTCGTCACGTCCGAGGCCGGGGACCACCTCGGCGTCGAGCCGGCCCTCGAAGCGAGCGATCGGGTCCCGCGCCACCCACGCGGCCAGCTCCTCGGCCGGCACGTAGTCGTTGCCCGAGGCCTCCTCGTGCCCCCGCATGCGGAACGTCTTGCACTCGACCAGTGTCGGGCCGCGACCTGACCGCGCCCGTTCCGACGCCAGGGCCAGCGCGGCGCGGACCGCCAGCACGTCGTTGCCGTCGACGATGTGGCCCGGCATCCCGTAGCCGGCGGCACGGTCGGCCAGGTCCGCGCACGCGTACTGGTCGCGGGCCGGTGTGGACAGGCCCCAGTGGTTGTTCTCGACCACGAAGACGACGCCCAGTCTCCACACCGCGGCCAGGTTCATCGCCTCGTGGACGTCGCCCTCGCTCGTCGCGCCGTCGCCCACCAGCACGGCGGCCACGCGGCCCTCGCCGCGCAGCCGGGCGGCGAGGGCGAGCCCGTCGGCCACCGGGGCCATCGCCCCGAGGTGGCTGATCATGCCGACGACGTGGTGGTCGAGGGCGCCGAAGTGGAAGGTGCGGTCGCGGCCGCCGGTGTACCCGCCGGACCGCCCGAGGAGCTGGCGGAACAGCACCCCGAGGTCGAGGCCGCGACCGGTGAACACGGCCAGGTTGCGGTGCACCGGCAGGATCCAGTCGTCCGGATGCAGCGCCGCGGTGAGACCCACCGACACGGCTTCCTGCCCGATCCCGGAGAACCACTTGCTGAGCTGCCCCCGGCGCAGCAGGTTCAGCATCTTCTCCTCGATGACCCGGGGCAGCACCAACGCCTGCCAGAGGGCGAGCGCGTCCGCCGGGTCGAGCGGGCCGACCGCTGGAGTCGTGCGCTCGGCCCGCGCGGTCACGGGACGACCCAGGCGTCGCGCGCCTGCAGGACGGCCTTCAGCACGTCGGTGCGGTCGGTCATGATGCCGTCGACGCCCATGTCGAGCAGCCGGTGCATCTCGTCGGCGTCGTCGATGGTCCACACGTGCACGTGCAGGTCGCGGGCGTGGGCCGTAGCGACGAACCGCTCGGTCACGAGCGGTACCGGCCCCCGCTTGACCGGCACCTGCACGCAGGCGGCGCTGAAGCTGCCCGCGGGGATGCCCTGGGTGGCCGCCACCAGCCGGGCCACCTGGCGCGGGCCCATCGACGTGCACACCCGGTCGCCGAGGCCGGCGCGAAGGCGGGCCAGCCGCCGGTCCGAGAAGGCGCCGATGCACACCCGGTCGACCGTGTCGGTGCGCCGGATCAACTCGATCAGCGGGTCGACGGCGGCGTCGTGCTTGGGATCGATGTTGACGCGCACGTCGGGCCAGGCCGTCAGCAGGTCCTCGAGCAGGGGGATGTTCTCGCCCTCGCGCACGCGTGCCGCCGCGACCTCGGCGTAGGCCAGGTCCCCGATGGCCCCGGACCGGTCGGTCAGCCGGTCGAGGTGGTCGTCATGGAAGGCGACGAGCACGCCGTCGGTCGTGGCGTGGGTGTCGGTCTCGAGGTAGCGGTAGCCCTGGGCGACCGCGGCCTCGAAGGCGGCCATCGTGTTCTCGCCGGGACCGTCCGGGGAGTGGGCCCCCTGGTGGGCGAAGGGGAGCGGTGCGGGCCAGTCGAGGAAGGGGTAGCGCACTCGTCGGACGGTAGCCGTCCCGGTCCCGCGCGAGGCGGGTCCCCCAGCGGGTAGACCAGAGGCATGAGCGATGTGACCCCTGTCCCCATCGGCGACGAGCGCGTGACCACGGCCGACTCGATGACCGTCACCTCGCCCTACGACGGCACCGAGGTCGGGCGCGTCCCGTCCTGCGGGGCGGCCGAGGTCGACCGCGCCGTCGCCGCCGCCCGCGCCCGTTTGGCCGGGGCCGCGGACGGCTCCGCGCCGTTCCCGCCGCACGAGCGGGCCGCGGTGCTCGACCGGGCGGCGGCCTTGCTGGCCGAGCGCACCGAGGAGTTCGCGCGCACCATCGCGGCCGAGGCGGCCAAGCCGATCAAGACGGCGCGGGTCGAGGCACAGCGGGCGGTCGACACGTTCCGCTTCAGCGCCGCGGAGGCTCGCACGTTCGCCGGTGAGGTGGTGCCGCTCGACGCCAGCGCCCCCGGGGTGGGCAAGCTGGGCTTCACGCTGCGGGTGCCGATCGGGGTCGTCGGGGCGATCAGCCCGTTCAACTTCCCGCTCAACCTGGTGGCGCACAAGGTGGCGCCCGCGATCGCCGCCGGCTGCCCGATCGTGCTCAAGCCCGCGAGCCAGACCCCGCTGTCGGCGATCGCCCTC
>CAYUXB010000118.1:0-10837 GCA_964448525.1 uncultured Acidimicrobiaceae bacterium | reverse complement strand
GGCCGACACCCGGGCCGGGGCCGGGGCGACCGGCGGGAACGCCGGGGCCGACACCCGGGCCGGGGCCGGGGCGACCGGCGGGAACGCCGGGGCCGACACCCGGGCCGGGGCCGGGGCGACCGGCGGGAACGCCGGGGCCGACACCGGGGCTGGGGCCGGAGCCGGCGCCGGAGCCGGCGCTGGGGCCGGGGCCGGGGCCGGGGCGATTGGCGGGAACGCCGGGGCCGGCGCCGCAGCCGACCGTGGTGGTGAGCTTGCGGCCGGTGGCGGCACCATCGCGGTCGCCTGCGCGGCCGGCTGGGCCGGTGGCCCGGCATCGGCCTGCGGGCCGAGCCACTCGCAGAGGCCCTCCGCCAGCGACCGGGCGTCGCGCAGCAGGGCGGCCCGGCGCAGCAGCTTGTCGGCGTTCGGGTGACCCTCGGCCAGCACCGCCGCGGCGCGCACGTCGACAGGCAGCGTGCCGAGCGGACTGGCCCCCACCGTCGAACCGACCTCCGTCACGGAGTACGGCTTGTCGCCCACCATCAGCACCGACACCGCCCGCGGCTTGGTCGAGGCGAGCCGGGACGCGAGGTGGTGGACCTCGGCGACGACAGGCCGCGCCACCATCACCAGGAGCGCGGCGTTGGCGGCCAGGTCGAGCGCGGGCGACGACGGATCGAGGCGGCCGCAGTCGACGAGCACGTCGAGGTCGAGCTCATCGAAGGCGCGACCGAGGCCGCCCCGCAGCGCAGCCAGCGAGACGGTCGCCTGCTCCGCCGACACGGGGGCCACGAGCACCCGCCGCACAGCGCCGTCGGTTCCGCCGGGTGCCGCGAGCACCTGGGTGTGCTCGACCAGACGGTCGGCATCCAGCTCGCGCCGGCCCGCAGCGGCCAGCGACACGAGCCCCGGCTCGGGGGCCAGGTCGAGGCGCACCGCGAGGTCGCCGCCTGCGGGATCGACCTCGGCCACCAGGAGGGCACGGTCAGCGGGCCAGGCCGCGGCCAGCGCCGTCACGGCCGTGGTGACGCCGGGAGATCCCTTGGCGGAGGCGAACGCGATGTAGGTCACGACGGACGCACCGCTACCGGGCTCCGGTCTTCACCAGGTAGATCTGGTCCTGGCCGACCGCGTTGGCGACACGGCCGGCGATGGCCTCGGCCACGGTGACCGACACGCGGATGTCGGAGGTGCCGTCGTTGTCGCGCTGCACCGAGAACACGGTGCCCTCGCCGATGACCTCGGCCTCGGTGACCGCGGCGTCGGACAGGGTGCGGTAGAGGATGACCCGGTTGCCGGTGTCGAGGTCCTCGGAGGGGATCTGCTCGGCCGGCACGGGGATGGCGATCACCGCGGTGCCGGTGGCGATGTCGTCGTCGTCGCCCACCGCGTCCTCGACGAGCAGCATGCCCGCCAACAGGTTCGTGGCCGCCGGCTGATCGATGACCTCGTCGCGCCGCGCCGAGGCGTACAGGTCGACGCCGCTGTCGGCGGACACCCGCACCACCATCAGGTCGTCCGCCCGGATGGGCTGGCCGGCGGCGACGTTGTTTCGCAGGGCCAGCACGGGCTCGCGACCGCCGGCGTTCATCCACAGCACCACGAAGGCGAGGGCGGAACCGAGCGTGATGAGGATCGCGAGCAGTGCGAGCGACCAGCGGCGCTGGCGGCCGGCGCCGGGCACCAGGGTGGGCGCGGGACGGTTGACCGGTGCCTGGTTGCGCGGCGGATGGGTGGTCGAGGCCATGGAGTGCGTGCTCCTAGGGGTGGGTCGTCGACATGACGGCGCAGGATCGGCGGATCGAGGACGGCCCGTTCATCGCGGTGGCGCCCCGGCAGGGCCGGTGGGACTCGGGCGATCGGGGGCGTCCGGCGGCGCGGCCATCTCGTCGCCGTCGTCGGAGGCGGACTCGCCCGGGTCGCCGGCACCGGCAGCGCCGCCGGGCGCAGGCCTCGCGTGCGGGGAGCCGGCGGCCGGCGGACCGGCGAGGACGGCAGAACCGTCGGTGTCGGCCAGTGCGTCGTCGGGCAGCAACACCATGCCCCCGCCCCCGCCGGCCGGATCGACCGGCGCGCTCAGGTCGGCGAGCACCTCGTCGGGCAGCAGGACCATGCCACCGCCTGTCGCCGCGGCCCCTGACCCGACCAGGACCTCGCCGGTGCCCGCAGCTCCGCCGTGGCCGACGGAGTCGAACCCGCCGGATCCGCCGGGGCTGCCTCCGTCCTCGTTGATCAGGACCATGCCGCCGTCGAGAACGACGGACGAATCGTCGTGCGGGCCCGGCGCCGGGGCGTCCGCGGCCGGTGACGGCTCCGCCGCCGACTCGACGAGGCCGACCGCGTCGGCGGGCAGTTCGAGTCGCCACCCGGCGAAGATCAGGTCCGGATCGGTGAGGCACCCACCGTCTGCCTGGGGGCATCCCTCGTTGAGCCGGAAGATCTCCTGCCAGCGGAACGGGTCGCCGAGGTGACGTTCGGCGATGTCCCAGAGCGTGTCGCGGCGCTGCACCTCGTAGCTCGGCGCTGCCGCGGCCGCCGGGTCGTCGTCGACGGCGGGAGCGCCGGCACCGTCGACGTCGCCGGCGTCCTCCTGGTCGACCACCAGTGACATCGGTGCGGGTTGCGGCGCCACGGCGGCCAGGGGCTGGGTGGCTCTGTCGGCCGAGGTCCCACCCCGGCTCGCCACGAGCACGCCCAGCAGGGCCACGGTGGCGACGAGACGGGCGGCCCCCCGCTGCAGCCCGCCGGCGAGCGGGACCGACCCCGCCTTGCGCCCGCGGGCGTACGCGACCGCCTCGACGAGCAGGGAGGCGACCAGCTCGATCCACACGAGCCAGCACACGAGCGCCAACGCCTTCACCAGGAACTCGTCGGGGATGTACGTGTCGCGCAGCGCGCCGGCGACATCGGAGACCGACGGCAGGCCGGCGGGAAGCGGGGAACCGACCCACCTCAACAGGGCGGCCGGGACGCCGACGACGAGCGCGGTGGCGCCGGCGAGCCCGGCGAGGCCCTTGCCGATGTCGGTGGCGCGGTTCTGCTTGCGGGGGTTCATCAGGACACTCATCGGTGCCTCGCGTGTCGGTCGTGGTGCCGAAGGGACCCGGCGGTCGAGAGCTGGCGCGGCCCGCGGCGCGCCCGCACCTGCGTCCCGGTTGCCCCAGCGGTGACCATGATGGCCTATCGCGACAACCCGTTGGGTCGCGGGACGGCCACCATCTCGGTGATCCCGGTGACCGAGGCATCGGTGGCGCCGCCACCACCGCGGGCACCGCCGCCCGGGCCCGCCTCCCCCGCCCCGGCCTCGACGCTCACGCTGTCGCAGTCGTCGCCCTCACCGCGCCCCAGCGACGCCGTGCCCCCGACCGCCACCTGCTCGGTGCGGCTGGGCGGGTAGGTGCGCTGCTCGACCAAGGGCCACAGGTCGAAGTACTGCACGACGCCGGCTGCGGACTGGTAGAGGGCGGGCGTGTCGGCGCCGTCGCAGTCCCAGTCGCCGAGCACCACCTGGTCGCCAACCGTCCCGAGACCGATCTCCTCGGGCGCACCGTCGAGGTCGATGGCGAGGACCATGGCCGTCGACCCGTCCGCCAGCGTGCGGCTGCCGTACACGCCGACCACGACGCAGCCGTCTCCTGCGACGTCACCCTCGACCACCTGGGCATCCGGGGCGTCGAGGCCGGGAATCGGTGCATCCGGGCAGTCGGCTCGCGGTGCCGGGTCGTCGTCGTCCGACGCGAGCGGACCCCGCACCAACCCGACGAGGCCGAGAATCGCCACGGCCACCACGGCCAGCACCACCAGGCGGCGACGGTTGCCGCCGCCGGGCGCGGCCTCGTCCGGACGGGGCGGGCGGGGGCCGAACGTGCGCGTCGGGCCCGTGCCGGCCTCGCCATCTGGCGGGCGCGCTGCCGTCGGGCCGGGTACCCGCACCTCGCCCGCCGGGACCGTCGTGCGCAACACCCGGGCGAACTCGTCGGCCGAGCCGAAGCGCTCCTCCGGTTGGCGCGCCATCGCCTGGGAGACAGCGCGCGCCAACGGCGCCGGGACGCCGGACGCCGCCTCGAGGGGCTCGTGAGCGCCGAGGGCCGCGGCGCGGACGACGGCGAGCGGCACGGCGCCCGTGTAGGGCGGCCGGCCGGTGAGCGCCTCGTAGCAGGCGACCCCGAGCGAGTAGATGTCGGCGCGCACGTCGGGCTGGGCGCCGTCGAGCAGTTCGGGGGCGAGGTACTCGGCGGTACCGGCGATGTGGTCGCTCGTGACCTGGCCCAGGGTGCGGGCGACACCGAAGTCGGTGAGCAGCGGCTCGCCGTCGGAGGTGAACAGCACGTTGGCCGGCTTCACGTCGCCGTGCAGGACGCCGCGGCGGTGGGCGGAGGCGAGGGCGCCGGCGATGGGCGCGGCGACCGCCACCAGCTGCCCCGGGGTGAGTCGGCCGCGCTCGGCCAGGAGGTCGGCCAGCGAGCCTCCCGGCGCGAACTGCATGGCGAGCGCCACGCCGTCGCCGTCCTGGACGACCTCGAGCACCCGCACGATGTGGGGATGGTCGAGCTCGGTCAGCACCGTCGCCTCGCGACGCATGCGGGTCAGCTCGGCGGGGCTGCCCCCGGCGCGGAGCCGCTTGAGCGCGACGACGCGGGTGACAGGCCCCCGGTGCCGGGCCCGCCACACCGTGCCGGACGCGCCGGCGCCGATCTGCTGCTCGAGGTCGTAGTCGCCGACGCTGGTCATCAGAGGTGTTCTAGTGCCGCCCGACGGCCCGGAACGACAGCGACGCAGGCCACGGGGACCTGCGTCGCGGGGACGTCGTCGCCGTGCGCACCGGACGTGCCGGCCCGGGCGATGGCGCGGCTAGACCGAGTTGCCGCCGGCGCCCTGGATGTTGGTGTTCACCGTCAGCACGTCGTTGCTCATGCCGTTGAGCCGCTCGATGGCGGAGTTGAGGGCGGCCTTGGTGTCCGGCCACTCCGAGTAGAACTCGTCGGCCTTGGCGCCGGCGAAGTTGTCTGCGTTCAACGCGTCGCCGTAGGCGATGAACGAGGTGATGTTCTCCAGAAGTCCACCGTTGATGGTGTTCTTCATGTTGGTGATCGCGGTGATGGCTTCCGAGGTCGACTTGACCACACCCTGGCCCATGAATGGCTCCTTTTGCGCGTTCTCGAACGTTGTCCTGATGAGGAAGTTCGGACACCGGTTCGGCCCAGGCCGACCACGGTTCCCCTTCGATGCGCCCGCCGCGGCGTCGACATTAGCGACGGCGGATCGCACATCGCGGTCACCCCAGCACATTTCCTCGCCGCCGATGACATGTCACCCCGACCGGCGCCCCGCTGACGCCCCTCCCCCGCCCCCGCACCCCTGGCCTCGGGCCGGTGGTGGCCGACGCTCAACGAGGGAGCGCCACCTGCACCAACTCGGTCTCTCCCGCGCAGGCGACGTAGCCGCGACCGGTGACCATCGCGACGGGTGCCCGCCTCGGGAGCTGGGCCCCCAGGATGTCGCCGTCGAGGTCGATGTCCGGGCGCAGGAGCACGCCGACCTTGTGCTTGCGCAGAGGGCGGGTCCAGTGCGAGTAGCCCGAGCGGATGCCGTCGTTGCGCCCGGCCGCCACGAAGAGCAGCTCCGGGTCGTCCGAGCTCGACAGCCGGTCGAGGATGCCGCCCTGGTCGTCGAGGGCCTCGGCGTCGTCGATCAGCACGAGCACCGCCCCGGTCGCGTCGTCGACCAGAGGGCCCAGCCGCTCACCGATCTCGGCGGGAGCGACGACCTCCCCGGCCAGGGGATCGCCGCGCAGCGGCGAGCGGGGGCCGGCGACGGACACCACCGTGATGTCGGGCCGGGCTGCACGGCACACCGCGGCCACCGTCAGCAGTGCGGTGCTCTTGCCGGACCGGGCAGGACCGGCGATCAGCGCGTGCTCACCCTGGTAGGCGACCAGCCCGGCGGCCGACCGGGTGCGCTCGGCGATGCCGACCGGGATGCGCCACGGGCGGGCCCCCATGTCGGCGACGGCGGACAGCTCGGACAGGCGCAGCTCGGTCGCCAGCGGCTCGACGCGCAGCGGGGGGCGGGTGGCCGGCGCGTGGGCGGCGGCGATCCTGACGGCCGCCGAGGCCGCGCCGTCCGCGGGTCGGGCGATCTGCACGACCTGGGCGGTGCCCGCCACGAGGGCACGGCCGGGCACCATCTCGGGCACGGCCGAGCTCCGCACGCCGAAGTTGGAGTAGTCCGACGGGTTGGCGAGGTGCATCGCCAGCTTCTGGCGGACCAGCGACGCGAGGGCGTTCGGCACCGCGTTGGCGCGATCGGCGGCGATGACCGCGCACAGCCCGACCTCCGGCCCGTCGGCCAGGACGCGCGTGAACGACTCCCAGATGGCGCTGCCCGCCAGGTCGTTGTACTCGGCGGCGAACGCGCTCCAGCCGTCGACCAGGGTCACGATCGTCGGCTCGGCCCGCACCGCGGCCGCACCCATCGCCCGGCGTCGATCGAGCTCGCTGCGCAGGTGCCGGATCAGCCGGGTCTGTCGCTCGCGCTCGCCGGCCTGCAGCACGCCACCGACGTGCGGGAGCGTCTCGAGCGCACCCAGCTCCCCCGCGCCGAAGTCGAACCCGTAGACGTGCACGTCGTCCGGCGAGCGCAGCCTGGCGAGCGACAGCACCAGGCTCGTGAGCGCGGTCGTCGTGCCGCTGCCGCCGATGCCGTAGACGATCAGGTTGCCGTCGGCGGGCGCCCAGCCCAGCGGGTACTGCGCCTGTGCGTCGGGGTCGTCCGCCATGGCGAGCGGGACGGTGCCCGCGTCCGTGGACGACCCGGTGTGGCCCGCCACCGCGGTCGCCGCACCGCCGGACATGCCCGTCACGCCCTCGGCCAGAGCCTCGTCCACCAGGCGGTCGAGATCGATGTCGTCGGCCAGCATGTCCGGCCACGGACGGCGGGGCTCGGGGCGACCGGTGCGGGCGAACGCCTCGCCGATCACCTGCACGAGCACCGACAGGTCGGTCTCCGGGTCGGGCTCGGCCATCCCCGGCGTGGCGTCGAGCGGCGGAGCGAGGGCGGCGGGCGGTTCCGGTTCCGGTGGCCGCGGCTGGGGCCCGTACACGAACGGGGCGACATCGACGTGCGCGGCGGTGGACTGGCCCCGTTCCCCGGTCGACAGCGCGGACTGGATGGCCACGACCTCGCCCGGGCCGAGGCGCACGTACGCCCGACCGGGGACCGTGCGCGGGATGGCGGCGGCGTCCGGGACGTCGATCACGTCCTTCGAGTCGTTGGTCTCCTGCACCCGCAGCGCGATCCGCATGTTGGTGTTGGCCCGGATGTTCTCGCTGATCGCGCCCTGCGGCCGCTGCGTGGCCAGCAGCATGTGCACGCCGAGGCTTCGCCCTCGCTGGGCGACGCCGACGAGCGCATCGATGAACTGGGGCAGCTCGGCCTTCAGGGTGGCGAACTCGTCGATGATGACGAGCAGCCGCGGCATCGGTTCCGGGAGACCCTTGCGCAGGTAGTCGGGCAGATCGGTCGCCCCCGCGTCGCGCAGGCGGCGCTCGCGGTACTTCAGCTCGGCTTCGAGACAGCGCAGCGCCCGCTCGGCGAGGTGCTCGTCGAGGTCGGTGACCATCCCCACCGTGTGGGGCAGCTTGGCGCACTCGTCGAAGGCGCTGCCGCCCTTGAAGTCGACGAGCACGAAGGTCAGGTGCTCGGGGTCGACGCCCGCGGCGAGGCCGGCGACCATCGAGCGCAGCAGCTCGGACTTACCCGATCCCGTGGTGCCGCCGACGAGGGCGTGGGGGCCGTCGGCGACGAAGTCGACGGTGAAGACCCCGCCCTCGGCCATCCCCACCGGCGTGGCCGGGCGCGGGTCGACGCCCGCCGCCTTCCAGCGGGCGAGCACCGCCTCGGGCGTGCAGTCGTCCATGTCGAGCAGCGGCAGCAGGCGGATCGAGGTCGGGAGGCCCGCCCCGACGAGGTCGAGCTCGGGATCCTCGAAGCAGGCGAGCGCGCGGGCGCAGTCACGGGCCACGTCGTCGGCCATGCCCGCCGGCAGGAAGCCCTCGATGCGCTGACCCACCTGGGGGAGGAACAGGTCGGCGCCCCCGTCCGGATCGGTCATGTCGACGACCGTCGTGCAGACCGCCGGCAGGCGGTCGAAGTTCGAGGCGATGACGATGCCGGCGACGAGGCCCCCGTCGCCGCGCAGCAGGCCCCGCGTCGGCGCCTTGCGCCCGTCGGTGAGGGTCTCGTCGTCGACGACCACCAACAGGGTGGGCCCGGTCGGGCGGGCACCGCTCGCTCCCGAGCTCGACGGGCGGTCGCGCGGGTCGACCGCTTTCAGGCGCGCATCGGCCATGCGGGACGACAGGTCCGGGTCGGCGGAGAGCAGCCGGCCGGAGCCGCTGGCGTCGCGGGTGTGGGGCAGCCACTTCGCCCAGTCCCAGTCCCGCGCGGCCTCCGCGTGGGCCAGCACCATCACCGGCAGATCGGCCGGTCCGTGCAGCGCCGCGGCCTGGCACAGCAGCGAGCGGGCCAGTCCGAGGGCGGCGTCGCGGTCGCCGACGATGCCGACGACGCCGCCCCCCGAGAGGTCGACGGGCACCGGGCTGCCCTCCAGCAGGGCGACCTCCGCGAGGGTCGCCGTCAGCTCCTCCGGCGGTTCGGACAGCGCGACCTTCTGGGCGACGGGCAGCGGCCACGGCACGCTGCCCACCCCGGCCCGGAGCCGCAGGAAGTCCCCGTGGGCCGGCCGTCGCTCCCACAGCGTGACGCTCGGCAACGAGACCCGGCGCATGATCTCGGCCGGGTCCGGCGCCGCGGCCTCCCGGCGGCGCCGCTCGGCATCGCCCAGCTCGACGAGGCGGACGCGGAAGTCGCGCATCTCGCGGGCGAAGCGCTCACGCTCGCTGCGATCGGACTTCTTGCCCTTGCGCTTGCCGTCGATGGCGTTGGCGAGGCCCATCACGGGGCTGAGGAGGGCGAACAGCAGGAAGTGGGCGCTGCCCATCACCTGGAACATGATCCCCGCGAACAGCAGGGGCGTGATGATCCCGATGAGAGAGATGGGCACCTTGGCCCGTCCCGTGTCCGGCGCCTTCGGCGGGGTCACGTCGTCGGGCGGAGGGGGCGGCGCCGGCCGCGGTGGCCGGTTGAACGGGATCGTGCCCGCCGCGCCCGTGTGCCGGCGAGGATCGAAGGCGAGGGGGCGGTCGTCGGTGACGACCCGCCGCACCTCGAGCTCGAGCGCTCCGAGACGCAGGGGCACCCGCCGGTCGAGACGCACCGGTTCGACGACCGGCTCGCCGGCCACCCACGAGCCGTTGTGCGACTCCAGGTCCTCGACCGTGACCTCGCCCTCGGCGGTCACCGTCAGCGTGGCGTGCCGGCGCGACAGGGTGCCGTCGTCCAGCACGATCTCGCAGCCCGGGGCGCGACCGACGACCACCGTGCCCGGGGACAGCGGGAAGCGACGCCCGGCGTCGAGCCCGTTCACCACCACCACCTCGAGCGCGTGCCCGGCCACGGGCGCACCGAACGAGCCGGGGACGGGCGCGTCCCACGGCGCGGCCGCGAAGGCGTCGACGAGCCCCGATCCCCCGCCCGCACGCGGCCCGGTGGGCGCATCCCCCGACGAGCGGGCGACGCCGTCGACCGGTGCCGAAAAGCCGGCCGCGTGGCCGCCGAAGCGCACCTCCGCGCCCTCGTGCAGCCCGGCCTCCACCAGGTCGAAGTCGGGGTCGACCGGCTGGCCCTCGACGAACAGGGTGCGCGCCGCCCGGGTGGGGTCGAGCGCACGCGCCAGGTCGTCGATCGTCGCCGACGGGCTGTTCACCCGGACATCCAGCTCGCGACGGCGGTCGCCGTCGATGTAGACGATCTGCACCAGCGGGCCAACGTAGCGCCCGCCGGACCCCGGCCGGATCGCGGTCCGTGGCCCACCGGACGCGGCGGGAGCCGGGCCAGGGTCTCCCCGCGGCCCGGCTCCCGACGGACGTCCGTCGATCGGCGCGGGGTCAGGCGTGCCGGAACGTGCGGCGCTCGACGCGCCGTTCCTCGCGACGCTCCCGCGTCATGATCAGCACGAGGGCGAGCACCAGGCCACCGACGGCGAGAAGCGCGGCCCACCCTCGCTCGAGGGCCAGCTCGTCGGCGACGAGGCTGGGCTCGATGGCGACGACGGCGGCGGCGATGCCGGCCACCAGCGCCACCAGGGCGGCGACCATCCGGGCGCCGGCCAGGCCGGCCAGGATCAGCAGCACGCCGACACCAAGTTCGACGGCGCCGAGCATGGCGGTGTGGTCCACCGAGGCGATCTGTTCGACCGGCTCGTACCACGTGCTGTCGACACCGGTGCGCACGAGGGCCAGGACGCCGACGAGCGTCAGGGCCACGCCCGCCGCGGTGGCCAGCACCGAGCCGAGGTCGAAGTGCGGCTTGGTCGTCTCGATCACCTCGTCGCGGCCGACCTCCTGGTCCCGGCTCTGCTCGGACCGGGACGGGGAACGATCCCGGCTCGCACGATCGCGGTCGACCCGCTCGCTGCGGGCGACACGGTCGTCGGCGTCGGGCCGACGGGCACGGTCACCGGCACCGATGTCGTTCCGGCCGGCACCGCCGCTCGTCCCGCTCTCGTCGGTTCGTTCTGTCTGCACGTCGTCACGCCACGGTCGCAACCGCATGGTCCCTCCTCGATCGGTCGGGCCTGGGGCTACCCGTCCTCACCGCGGCCAAACCGGGCGGCGACCCGGCGCGCTCCCGCCGGCGACCAGGCGGCGACCCGGCCGGGCCCGCTGCCGATCCCGCTGCTCAGCCGACGGACAGGCTGGGGGCGACGGCTGCGGTGATGCGCCGTCGATGGTGG
>CAYUXB010000117.1:0-10915 GCA_964448525.1 uncultured Acidimicrobiaceae bacterium | reverse complement strand
CCATCGTGTGCTGCACGCGCGAGGGCTCCACGGCCCAGGCGATGGCCGCGCTGCGGCCGGACTGCCGGCTCATCGGCGCCAGCCCGTCCCGGGCGACCGCCCGGCAGCTCGCGCTGTCGTGGGGCGTCGAGCCGATCGAGGTCGAGGAGTACGCCTCCACCGACGAGCTCGTGTGGTGCGTCGTCGAGGCGGCGGTCGAGGCCGGGCTCGTGCACCACGGTGAATCGATAGCGGTCCTCGCCGGGGCGCCGGACGCGGTGTCCCACACCACCGACGTGCTCCGTGTCGTCAACGTCGAGTAGTGCCCTGTCCATGACGGGTCACGGGAGACGGTCCGGCCGGGGCCAGGCGGATCGGGCACGATGACGGTGCGCCAGGGCAGCCGAACGATCGGTGAGGGCATCTGGGTGCAGGAGGTGGGCGAGGGGCCGCTGGTCGTCCTCGTTCACGGCGCGATGGACCGCTCGGGCGGGATGCTGCGCGTGCGCCGCATCCTGCAGTCGACGTGCTGCGTGGTGCGCTACGACCGGCGGGGCTACGCCCGTTCGCTCGACGCCGGCCCGCCGACGTCGTTCACGCAGCAGGTGGACGACCTGGCCGAGGTGCTGAACGGCCGACCTGCGGTGCTGGCGGGGCACAGCTTCGGGGGGCTGGTCTGCCTGGCACTCGCCGAGCGGCAGCCTGAGCTGGCCCGGGCCGTCCTCGCCTTCGAGGCGCCGATGACGTGGGCCCCGTGGTGGCCGGGGGGCCGGTCCGCCTCGCGAGGTGTGCCCGCCGCCCTCGGCGGCCGCGACGGCTCGGGCCCGGGGCGGATGCCCGTGGCGGTGGCTGACGACGGACCCGAGACCATCGACCCCGGTGGCGGGGACGACCACGACGCGGCCGAGTGGTTCCTGCGGCGCATGCTGGGCGACAAGCTCTGGGAGCGGCTGCCAGCCAGCATGCGGGCCGAGCGGCGCGCCGAGGGTCCGACGCTCGTCGCCGAGATGCGGTCGGTGCGCCCGCCGGCCCCCGTGCCCTTCGACCCCCGGGCGATCACCGTGCCCGTGCTGGCGGCGCACGGCACCGAGACGCGGCCGCACCACGTCCGGGCGACAGAGGCCCTGGCCGAGCTCGCGCCCCGAGGCGAGCTCGCCGTCGTCGCCGGAGCGTCCCACGGGGCCCACCTGTCGCACCCGGAGGAGTTCGCCGCGCTGGTGCGGCGCGCGATCGAGTTGGCTGACGAGGCGACGTAGAGGCGTCGCCGGGGGAGACGAACGATGGCGATCATGCGGAAGTGGCTGCGGCGCCGGCGCGAGGGCCCGGTGGCCTTCGTGCTGTCCGGCGGCGGCAACCTCGGCGCCCTGCAGATCGGGATGCTGCGGGCGCTGGTCGAGCGGGACATCCGCCCCGACCTGATCGTGGGCTGCTCCGTCGGGGCCATCAACGGCGCCGGCCTGGCGGAGGACCCGACGGTCGTCGGTGTGGCCCGGCTCGAGCAGCTGTGGCGTGAGCTCGACGGCAAGGAGCTGATGCCGAACGGGCTCCTGCCCCGGGCGGTCGGGTTGGCCCGCAAGGGCGAGGCGATCCACGACAACGAGGGCCTGCGCAGCGTGCTGACCGACAAGCTCACGGCCCGCACGTTCGAGGATCTGGTGGTGCCGTTCCAGTGCGTCGCCACCGACGTGGTGGGGGTGCAGGAGGTGTGGTTCCGCACCGGTCCGTTGATCGAGCCGATCCTGGCCTCGGCCGCCCTGCCGGCCGTCTACCCGGCGGTCGAGATCGACGGCGTGCGCTACCTCGACGGGGCCATCGTCGACGACGTGCCGATGCGTCGGGCGGTCGAGCTGGGCGCCCGCACGCTCTACGTGCTGCAGGTGGGGGCGTTCTCGCGCCCGCGCCCGGAGCCGCGGCGCCCCCTCGACGTCGCTGTGCAGTCGTACTGGATCGCCCGCCACCACCGGTTCAAGACCGACCTGGCCGCGATCCCCGAGGACGTGATCGTGCACTTGCTGCCCACGGGGCAGACGCCGTCCATGCGCTACAACGACTTCACCCGTTCGGCCGAACTGATCGCCGCCTCCTACGAGGCGTCCGGCGACTACCTGGCGGGCCGGCCCGCCCGTCCCGAGATGCCCGCCGGTGAGGAGGCGCCGATCGGTGTGGTCGGCGGCGACGGGGGCTCGATGCCGGCGGAGCCGGCCGGGGCGGACGGAGGGCACGACGTTCCGAACGACCAGACTGACGGCGATGACTGACTCGCCCGTGAACCTGACCCCGAGCGGCCCGCCCGAGACGGTGCTCGACGACGAACCCGCCGAGGCGCTGGCCGCCCTCGACGACGCGCTCGCCCGACCCGTCGACCAGCAGCGTGCCGCGGTGGCAGAGGTCGTGGCCCGCTGGCCGCGCTTCATCGACGCCTGGGCGCAGCTCGGCCAGCTAGGGCGCGACGACGTCGAGTGCTACGCCTACCACCGCGTCGGCTACCACCGGGGTCTCGACCGCCTGCGGGCGAACGGCTGGCGCGGGTCGGGCTACGTGCGCTGGCGCCACGAGTCGAACCGGGGCTTCCTGCGGGCGCTCGACGGGCTGCGGGCCGGAGCCGACGCCATCGGCGAGCACGACGAGGCCGAGCGCTGCGCCCACTTCCTCCGCCAGCTCGACCCCGACTGGCCCCCGACCCCAGGCTGACACCGCCGGCGCCGCGGGTGCCCGTGAGGTGATCCGCCGGCCGCGGACCGGCACGCCGGCGTCGATGACGCCGGCCGCCAGTTCGTCGCTCATCGCCACGACCGCGGTGGGGCGCGGTGCGCGGTCGAGCAGCGCGGCCCCCAGGCGATGGCCGGCGGCACGGCGGGCCCCGTGGTCGACGGCGTCCTCGACGACGACGGTGTCCCAGTCGCGACCGGCCTCGTGGACCGCGTCGCGGATGCCGGCCAGCCGGGCAGGGCGCAGCCGGCCCCGGTCGGCGGGGCCGTCGTCGGCCGTCTGGTGCCGGGGGAACGCGGCCACCGCCAAGCGGCGGTGCCCACGGCGGCATCGTCGAACACGCCCGCCAGCCCGGTCACGAACATCGCGGCCGCAGGGTCGGTGAACATGTGGGAGAGCGGCTCGTCGTCGACGAGACCCACCACGCCCGTCCGCCCGCGGCGCAGCCCGCGGGCGACCGGGTCGGGCCCGGGGTAGCCCAGCTCGTCGGCAACGGCGAGGATGCGGGCTCGCATGTCGTCGGGGATCTGCGCCTGTTCTAAGGTCCGCCGCATGGCTGCTCCCGACGGGGCCATCGTCGACGGCGTGCCGATGCGGCGCCCCCTCGACGTCGCCCACGGTGCGGCAGAAGGACGTGACCGTGCCCGCCCGCGGGTGGCCCTGCTGACCACCGGTGCGTTCGGCCACCTGGACGACGACCTGCCGCTGCTGGCGGACGCACTCGACGAGGCGGGGGTCGACGCCGTGACGGTCGACTGGCACGACGAAAGCCTGGAGTGGTCCGCGGTCGATCTGGCCGTCATCCGCTCGACCTGGGACTACACCTCCCGACTGGACCACTTCCTCGAACGGCTGGAGGCCATCGCCTCGGCGACGACACTGCGCAACCCGCTCCCGGTCGTGCGGGCCAACGCGGACAAGCGCTATCTGTCGCGGCTCGCCGCCGCGGGGGTGCCGGTCGTGCCCACCGAGGTGATCGAGCCCGGCGGCGACATCCGGCTCCCCGACGAGGTGCCCTACGTGATCAAGCCCACCGTGTCGGCCGGGGGGCGAGACACGGAGCGCTACGCACCCGGCGATGCCGTGGCGGCGACCGCCCATGCGGCCGGGCTGCTCGACGCCGGCCGGTCGGTGTTGGTGCAGCCGTACGTGAAGGGCATCGACGAGGCGGGCGAGACCGGCATGGTCTTCGTCGGCGACGCCTTCTCCCACGCCTTCCGCAAGGGGCCGATCCTGCGGTCGGGAGGGGAGTTCGTGGAGGGCCTCTACCGGGAGGAGGACATCACGGCCCGGACGGCCTCCGCGGACGAACGGGAAGTGGCGGAGGCGGTGCTCGACGCCGTCGGGGCCGTCGCCCCCGGGTGGTCGCGCGACGACCTGCTCTACGCCCGTGTCGACCTGGTGCCGGGGCCGGACGGCCCGATGCTGATGGAGCTCGAGCTGATCGAGCCCTCGCTCTTCCTGCCCGTCGCGCCCGGCGCGCCTCGGCGGGTCGCCGCCGCCATCGTTGCTCAGCTCGGGATCGCGGAGGCGTAAGGTCCGCCGCATGGCTGCTCCCGGTGGCACAGGACCGATCGGACCCTTCCCCGCCCGCGTCGCGGGCGACGACGCGGAGGAGGACTACGACAGGCTGCGGCGGCGCCTGCTGTGGACGATGCCGTCGGGCCTGTACGTCGTCGGCAGCAGGGCGGGGGAGCGGCGCAACCTCATGACCCTCAACTGGGCCACCCAGGTGAGCTTCGAGCCGAAGCTGCTCGGCATCGGCGTCGAGAAGACGGCGCTCACCCACCAGCTCATCGCCGAGGGCGGCAGCTTCACGCTCAACACGGTGGCCCGCGAGGACCGCGCGATCGTGCGCAAGTTCACGAAGCCCGTCGAGCACGACCCGGCGGCCGGCACGCTCAACGGCTTCGCGTTCCACGACGGGCCGACCGGGGCGCCGATCCTGTCCCAGGCCGCCGGCTGGTTCGACTGCGAGGTGCGCAACCCGGTCGACTGCGGCGGGCACACGTTCTTCATCGGGGAGATCGTCGACTGTGCCTTCACCGGCGCCGAGGACACGCCCGTGCTCCGCATGGAGGACACCCGCATGAGCTATGGGGGCTGAACCGCCATGTCCGACGTCGATCCGACGTTCCCCGCCGCCGGCCGTCCGGTCGACGACCTGATCGTCGAGATCCGCGGCGGTCGCGGCGACGACGCCGACTGGCGGGCCGGCCGCACGTTCAGCCTCGTCTACAACCCGGTCGACCCGGAGCTCGAACGGCTCCACGAGGCCGTCGCTCACGAGTACCTGCACGAGAACTACCTCAACCCGTTCGCGTTCCCGAGCCTCATGCGCATGGAGCGCCAGGTCGCCGCGATGGGCGCCGACCTGGTGCACGGCAACCCGCGGGGCGGCAAGCTCACGAGCGGCGGCACCGAGAGCCTCTTCCTCGCCGTGCAGGTCGCCCGCGACCACGCCCGTCGTGAGCGGGGCATCGACGAGCCGGCGATCGTGGTGCCGGCGACGGCTCACCCGGCGTTCGCCAAGGCGTGCCACTACCTCGACATGGCTGAGGTGCGGGTACCCGTCGGCGCCGACGGACGGGCCGACCTGGCCGCCACCACGGCCGCGGTCGACGAGCGGACCGCCCTCGTGGTCGGCTCGGCGCCCTGCTACCCGTACGGGGTGGTCGACCCGATCCCCGAGCTGGCGGCGCTCGCGGCCGAACGCGGGGCGCTGTGCCACGTCGACGCCTGCCTCGGCGGCTGGCTGCTGCCGTTTCTCGAACGGCTCGGCGAGCCGATCCCGCCGTGGGACTTCCGGGTCGAGGGCGTGACGTCGCTGTCGGCCGACATCCACAAGTACGGCTGGTGCTTCAAGGGCGCCTCGCTGCTGCTCCACAGCGACCCCGACCTGCTCGCGCTGCAGTACTTCCTCTACGACGGCTGGCCGGGCGGGCTCTACGGCTCGGCGACCACGGCCGGCACCCGGCCCGCCGCGCCGATCGCCGCGGCCTGGGCCACGATCAGCCACCTCGGCCTCGACGGCTACCTGCGATTGGCCGACCAGGTGCGGGTCGCGGCGTCGGCGCTGCGTGCGGGGGTCGAGGCGATCGAGGGCCTGCACGTGACCGGCGATCCGGTGCCCGGGGTGATGGAGATCGCGACCGACCCCTCCTCCGGCCTCGACATCGGTGCGGTCGCGGACGTGATGGAGGACCGCGGCTGGCACCTCGACCGTCAGCAGGGCGGGCTCCACGCCATCATCTCGCCGTCCCACGTCGAGGTGGCGGACGCGTTCCTGGCCGATCTTGCCGAGGCGGTGGCCTCGCGGGGCGAGAGCCGGGGCGTCGAGGCGCGCTACGGCGGGGTGAGCTGACCCGTGCCCCCGGGCCCGCCACGGCGGTGAGCACCGAGCTGATCCCCTTCTCCGGTGCGGTCCTGTGCGGTGGTGCCAGCCGGCGCATGGGCCGGGACAAGGCCGTCATCGCGATCGGAGGCCGTTCGCTCGCGGGGCGTGTGGCCGACGCCATCGGGGAAGCAGGGGCGGATTCGGTCGTCGCGGTGGGCGGTGACGCACGGGCGCTGGCGGCCGAGGGGCTCACCGTGGTGGCCGATCGCGAGCCTGGTGCCGGTCCGCTGGGTGGCATCCTCGGCGCACTGGCCCACCACGCCGCCGCCGAGGTCGTCTTCGTCGGCGCCTGCGACCTGATCGCACCGTCGAGCACCGCGATCGCCGGCACGGTGCGCGCCCTGATCGACTCACCGGGCGCCGATGTGGCGGTCCCCGTCGTGGACGGCCGACGCCAGTGGATGCACACGGCCTGGCGGCGTGGGGCCGCGGCCGCCCTTGCCGTCGCGTTCGACGCGGGCGAGCGCGCCGTCCATGCCGCGGTGGCGGCGAGCGGTTTGCGGATGGTGGAGGTCGAGGTCGCGCGGTCGAGCGTTGCCGATGCAGACGCCCCGAGCGACCTCCCGCCGCAATGACCGGCGACCTGGAGCCCCACCGCGGGTGCTCGCGAGCATCGACCCGCCGGACGACCGGCGACCTGGAGCCCGCTGCCGGACGGTCACGAGGATCGACGGTCTGACGCCGGCGCAGGCGCTCGCCCGCCGATCGGGGTTCGCGCTACCGCACCGGGTGGCGGACGGGTGTGGTGCACCGGATAGCCTCGCCGCATGGATGTCCCGGAGATCGACACCGCCGAGCTGGCCCGGCTGCACACCGATGGTGTCGCGCTCATCGACGTCCGCGAGCCGGACGAGTACACGGCAGCCCACGTGCCGGGCGCCGTCCTCGTGCCCCTCGCCACCGTGCCCGATGAGCTCGACCAGGTACCGACCGAGGGCACGGTCTACGTGATCTGCGCCAAAGGCGGCCGCAGCCTGAAGGCCGCCGAGTTCTACCGGGCCAAGGGCATCGACGCGGTGAACGTCGCGGGCGGCACCTCGGCCTGGGTCGATGCCGGCCGGCCCGTCTCCACGGGGATGGAGCCGTAACGGTCCCGTCCGGCCCACCGGCCTACCGCTGGATCTCGGATCAGCGGGAGTTCGACGCCTTCCTGGAGGCGGCGGCCTCCGCCGACGCGTTCGCGCTCGACACCGAGTTCCACCGGGAGCGCACCTACTACGCGCATCTGGCGCTGCTCCAGCTCGCGGCCGGAAGCGACATCGTCGTCGTCGACCCCCTCGCGGTCGACGTCGCCCCGCTCCGGGCGCTGCTCGACAGCGAGGTCGTGTGCATCATGCACGCCGCCAGCCAGGACCTCGAGATCCTCGAACGGTCCTGCGGCGTCGGTCCGCGGCACCTCGTCGACACGCAGGTGGCCGCCGGCTTCGTCGGCCTGGGTGCTCCGGGCCTCGGCGTGCTGCTCCAGCGGCGCCTCGGTCTCCACCTGCCCAAGGCCGACCGGCTCACCGACTGGTTGCGCCGTCCGCTCAGCGACGACGCCATGTCGTACGCGGCGGCGGACGTCGCCCACCTCGACGATCTGTGGGCCTCCCTGCGGTCGGAGCTCGAGGAGCGTGAGCGGCTGGACTGGGTGATCGACGAGTGCGACGGGATACGCGACCGCCACCGTGTGCCGGCCGATCCCGAGGTGGCGTGGTGGCGCATCAAGGAGGCCCGCCGGCTGAAGGGCAAGGCGCGCGGTGTCGCCCAGTCCGTTGCCGCCTGGAGGGAACGTCGGGCCCGCGAGCTCGACCGGCCGGTGCGTCACGTCCTGCCCGACCTCGCGGTGGTCGCGATCGCCGAGCGCCCGCCCCGCACCCGAGCCGATCTGGGCAAGGTGCGGGGCCTCGACGGACGACACCTCAAGAGCGGTGCGGGCGACGAGTTGATGGTCGCGGTGAAGGCCGGGGCCGACATGCGTGACGGCGAGCTCCGCATGCCTCCCCGCGACGGTGTCGACTCCACGTTCCGCCCGGCGGTGACGCTGGCGTCGGCCTGGGTCAGCCAACTGTCCCGCAACGCCGATCTGGACGCCTCGCTCGTGGCCACCCGTGCGGACATCGAGGCGCTGGTGCGGGGCGATGCGTCCTCGCGCCTGCTGTCGGGCTGGCGGGCGGATGTCGCAGGCATCCCCGTCAAGCGGCTGCTGGAAGGCAACGCCGCCCTGGCGTTCGACGGCGAGGGTTCCCTGGTGCTCGAGGCGCGCTCGCACCAGCCGCCGCCCGGCGCTGACGACTGACCTTCCCGCCCCGGCCGTGGAACAGGCCGGCCGAGCAGGACGGGCCGTGGGTCAGTGCGGGTAGAGCAGGACGGCGCTGGGGATCAGGCCGGGCCGAGCAACACGCGGGCTGTCGATCAGGCAGGGGCGAGCAGGACGGCGCTGGGGGTCAATCCGGGGCGAGCAGGACCGCCTGATCGGGAGCGAGGCGGCCGGAGAACGGCGCGCCGTCGCCGGTGCCGTCGCTCGACAGGAGAACCGTGCCCCGCACCTCGAGCGACGCTGGAGTCGCACCCATGTTGACCGCCACGATGCGGTCGCCGGTGTCGCCGGTATCGCCCGACCGGTCGGGGTCGCCGGTGTCGCCGATGTCGCCCGACTGATCGGGGTCGGCGGGGTCCGCGGGGTCGCCCGACGCACCCTGGCGATCACCGCCGGGCGCGCCCGTCGCCGACACCTCCGGCGCCGTCCGTCGCCAGGCGACGACGTCGTCGGGCGCGTCGAGCTGCACGAACCCGCCCAGCTGCAGGGCGGGCGACGCCTTGCGGGCGGCGAGCAGCCGCCGGTACAGGTGCACGATCGACGCACCGTCGGCCACCAGCGTCTCGACGTTGCGCTGCTCCGGGTCCGGGGGCCACGGCAGCCAGGGGTCCGTGACGCCCCAACCGTGATCGGGGGCAGGTGTCCAGGGAACGGGGGCGCGGCAGCCGTCGCGCCCGCCGGGGTCGACCACCCGCTCCGGCGGGATGACGGCGTCCTCGAGGCCCAGTTCCTCCCCCGCGTACAGCACGGGTGAGCCGTGCAGCCCGAGCAGCAGGAAGAGGGCGGCGCGGGCACGCTCCTCGCTGCCGTAGCGGGTGCGGTGGCGCGCGTTGTCGTGGTTCGAGAGCACCCAGGTGGGCCAGGCGCCCGGCCGCTCGCCGATCAGTTGGTGCGTGTCGGCGATCTGCCGGCGCCAGCGCTTCGCCCGCCACGGCGTGTAGAGGGGCGGGAAGTTGAAGGCGAGGTGCAGTTCGTCGCCGTCGCCGTAGTAGGTGGCGACCTGGGCGGTGGACAGCAGGTACACCTCGCCGAGCAGCAGGCGGTCGCCCGGGTAGGCATCGACGAGGGTGCGCATGCCCCGGATGAGCTCATGGGTCTCGGGCACGTCGTTGAGGGTGGCGTGCGGGATGCCCGCCATCTCGGGCGGGTCGTCGGGGAGCGCCGGGTCCTTCCCGATGCCGTGGATGACATCGATGCGGAACCCGTCGACCCCCCGGTCGAGCCAGAACCGGATGACGTCGTGCATCGCCTCGACCACCTCGGGGTTGGCCCAGTTGAGGTCCGGCTGCTGGGGCAGGAACTGGTGGAGGTACCACTGCCCGGTCGCCTCGTCCCACGTCCAGGCGGGCTGCGGGTTGAAGGCGGCGATCCAGTTGTTGGGCGGGGTGTCGGGGGTGCCGTCGCGCCAGATGTACCAGTCACGCTTCGGGTTGTCCCGGCTCGATCGAGCCGCCGTGAACCACGGGTGCTGGTCGGAGGTGTGGTTGGGCACGAGGTCGACCAGGAGCCGGAGGCCCCGGTCGTGGCACGCCCCGAGCAGGCGGTCGAACGCGGCGAGGTCGCCGTAGGTGGGGTCGACGTCGCAGAAATCGGCCACGTCGTAGCCGAAGTCGGCCTGGGGCGACGGGTAGAAGGGCGAGATCCAGATGGCGTCCACGCCGAGCCACGTGAGGTGGTCGAGGTGGGCTTCGATGCCCGCCAGGTCGCCCGTCGGGGCCCCGGCATCGGTGGCGAACGAGCGGGGATAGATCTGGTAGAACACGGCCGATCGCCACCAGGGTGCAGTCATGGTCGCCGATCGTATGGGGTCCGGCCGCCCGCCGCGACGAGCGGATCTCGTCGTCGGCGGGGCTATGGTGCGGTCACTCGTCCGCCCATGAGGTTCGCTTTCCTCTGCGGACGTGCTAGGAAAGTGGCCGGGACGCCTTGAGTGGCAGGCCACCGAGGACGAGACAGGTCCGAGCGGCGATACACTTCCCGCCCGAACGCGACTACGTGGGAGCTGGCCCGTGAAGAAGGGTCGACATCGACGATTCGAGGAAGCGCGCGCGCTGAAGCGCAGCAACGACCTCGACATCTCAGAGATCTTCGCTTCGGCAGATGCCGAGCCTTGCGCCGAGTGCGGTGCGAAGCCCGGCGACGACCATGCATCGTGGTGCATGGCCGACACCGATGACGACGACTAGCACACGACGTGCGCGGTAGCAGGCTCCTGTAGGTCGACCCGACGGCGCGGCGCGATGCCGCGCACGAGTGCAGGACGAGCGAGCACGCTGCACCAGCGCGCCTCGAGACCGGGCCGGCGCGTCCGTTCCCCGGTGATCACCGGCGCACGGCCGGGTGCGGGAGGAACGTGCCGTCGCGCCGCGCGCGGCCGATCGTCTCGACGTGCTGGACCAGCTGCGCGTAGGCCCAGGCACCCACCAGTTCGACGATCTCGTCACGCAGCTCGACGTACACCGGCCGCCCGCCGGTGAAGGCGTCGGGGGCGTCGGTGCACCACCAGTGGAACTCGAACCCTCCGGCGCCCC
>CAYUXB010000116.1:7440-10934 GCA_964448525.1 uncultured Acidimicrobiaceae bacterium | reverse complement strand
TGATCGCCCGCGACAAGAACCACCCGTGCGTCGTGCTGTGGAGCATCACCAACGAGCCGGAGTCCGACACCCCGGCGTCGCGCGACTACTTCGCCCCCCTGGCCGAGGAGGCCCGGCGGCTCGACCCGTCCCGCCCGGTGGGATTCGTGAACGTGATGCTCGCGCCGGCGGACCGCGACCAGATCTCCGACCTGTTCGACGTGCTCATGCTCAACCGCTACTACGGCTGGTACGTGAACACGGGTGATCTCGCCAACGCCGAGCGGGCGCTCGAGGCCGAGCTGAACGCCTGGGTGGCCAAGCACGGCAAGCCGATCATCATGACCGAGTACGGCGGCGACACGGTCGCCGGGCTGCACAGCGTCGTGCCGATGCCGTGGACCGAGGAGTACCAGGTCGAGCTGCTCGCCATGTCGCACCGGGTGTTCGACCGCGTCGACGCGGTCGTCGGCGAGCAGATCTGGAACTTCGCCGACTTCGCCACCGGGCCGGGCATCATGCGCGTCGACGGCAACAAGAAGGGCGTGTTCACCCGCGACCGGCGGCCGAAGGCCGTGGTGCACGAGCTGCGACGCCGGTGGGGCGGACCTCGATGACGCAGCTCGACGACGCGGAACGGGTCGAGGAGCCCCGGGCGACCACCCCGAAGCTGGGTCGCATCCAGTACCTCGGCTACGCGGCAGGAGACGCCGCCAACAACCTCGCCTTCTCGATGGCCGGGATGTTCCTGCTCGTCTACTACACCGACGTCGTCGGCCTCGCGGCCGGGGCGGTGGGCACCCTGTTCCTGGTGGTGCGCGTCTTCGACGCCTTCGCCGACATCTTCGCCGGCCGCATGGTCGACCGCACCCAGACGCGGTGGGGCAAGTTCCGTCCGTTCATCCTGTTCGGGTCGCTGCCGCTGCTGCTGCTGACGGTGGCCCTGTTCTCCGTGCCGGACATGAGCGAGGGCGCGAGCCTCGTCTACGCCTACGCCACGTACGCGCTGTTCGGCCTCACCTACAGCCTGGTGAACATCCCCTACGGCTCACTCGCCACCGCGATGACCCAGGAACCGGACGAGCGCGCCAAGCTCGCCAGCTTCCGGGTGACCGGTACCAACCTCGCCATCCTCCTGCTCGTCCTCGTCGTCTCGCCGCAGATCGAAGGGTCGAGCGACCTGCAGCGGTCGCTCACGATCACCACGAGCCTGCTCGTCGTCGTCGGCATGGCCCTGTACCTGTTCACGTTCTTCACCGCCAAGGAGCAGGTCCACCGCAAGGAGGCCAGGCCCAGCCTGGGTGATGTCGTCAAGACCCTCAAGCAGAACGGCCCGCTGCTCCGCCTGTGCCTGTCGAGCATGCTCGCCCTGACCGGTCTGTTCTGCCTGCAGACCGTCGGCACGTACTACGCCCGCGACGTGCTGGGCAACGCCACCTACTTCACCGCCATCATCGCGGTGCAGACGGCGGGCGCCCTCGTCGCCGCGGCCATCGTCCCCTGGCTCGTGTCCCGGTTCGGCAAGAAGGTCGGCTACATCGCGTTCGCCGGCGTCGCCGTGCTCGGCGGCACCGGGGTGGCCCTCGTGCCGACCTCGAACATCGCCGTGCCCATCGCCTTCTTCGCCGTGCTCGGCCTGGGCATCGGCGTCGTCACCACCCTGATGTGGGCGCTCGAGGCCGACACCGTCGAGTACGGCGAGTGGAAGACCGGCACCCGCACCGAGGGCGCCAGCTACTCCGTGTTCTCGTTCACCCGCAAGCTCAGCCAGGCGATGGGCGGCGCGGCCGCGGCCTGGACGATCGGAATCGGCGGCTACGTCGCGAGCGCGGACGTGCAGTCGAGCGAGGCGATGGACGCCATCAAGTTCGCGGCCGGCGGGGTGCCCGCGATCTTCATCCTCCTCGGGGCCGTGGTCATGATCCGCTACCCGCTCAGCGAGGCGCGTTTCCAGGAGATCGTCGGGGAGATCGCCGAGCGCCGCGACGCCTGAGCGCGTCGGTGCCGCCGGCACGAGGCCAGGCGGTCCGCACCGACGTGGTCCGAACCACCTGACCATCCCTCGAAGAGTTGCGCGTCACCGCACGACGACGCGCACCCGCCCGAGGTTCAGGATGCGGCAGTGCGGGGTGCCGGCGTCGACCGATCGCTGGTTGGCGACCCGCACGGCCGGGAAGTAGGTGCCCGGCTCGGCGAACGCGTGGGTGACCGACGACGTGACGCGCGCCAGCGCCGGGTCGAGATCGTCGTCCACGACGGGATAGTCGCCGGTGCCCGCGAAGTCCCACTCCACGCCGACCACGCCGCCGGCACCGACCGGCACCTCGATGTGCGCCTCGAACCGGACGGTCTCGCCGACCGCGACCTCGGCCCGTTCGGCGCCGTTCGCGGTCGCCCGCACCACCGCCTGCGGGCCGCGCCGGGCCGCGGCGGTGGCGGGCACGTGCACCTGGCCGTCGACGTAGCTGCAGGCGGTGCTCGGCGGCGGGGCGATGCCGTGCTCGACCCACGCCGCCACGTCGCGCAGCGCCTGCTGCAACACGCCGAGGTAGGAGACCATCCGCGTCTTGCGCGACGGCACGACGTCGGGCAGGCCGAGCCCGACGACGGGCTCGGCGCCGCCGGTGTGCATGGCGTGCTCCACGAACCAGAGGCGGTACTGGTCGTCGATGCGGTCGCCGAGCTGGGCCTCGACCTTCTTGCGGTACCAGAGCGCCTGCCAGGGATAGGCGGCCTCGTCCATCAGGGTCTGCACCACGATCATCTTGCCGGCGAACCGGCCGGACTGGCTGACGCCGGAGCCCTGCCGCGCCATGATCGGGCCGATGCGCCGCGCGCGCTGCGGGTAGATCGGCCGGCCGCCCTCGGTGAACTGCTGCCAGGGCTCGAAGTCGGGGTCGACCTGGTGCCGGTGCATCGTCTGGAACGCCAGGTACACCGAGTTGTCGATGGAGATCTCGTCGCCTGCGGCCACGTCGGCCAGCTCCTCGACGTGAGCCTCCCCCATGCCGACGATCACGATGTCGTGCCGGGTACCGGTCAGGTACATGGCGTGTCCCGCGGCCTTGCCGCTGAGCAGCTCGACCGTCGCCCCGAGCGCGTTGCCCGGGACCGCCTCCGCGACGCGGATGGCGGCGGGCAGCTCGGTGGCGGTGCCCCGCGGCATGGCCATCGGCAACGGCAGGCCCAGCTCGCGTGCCTGCTCGCCGAAGATCACCTCGGTCACCGTCGTGCGGTGCTGCACGCGGGCGTCGAGCAGGGACGGCGGCGCGTCGACGCCGAGGTAGCCGGGCACCGTCCAGAAGTCCTCGAAGTAGCCGGGGTCGAAGCGCAGGATGTTGTCGGCGAGCACCGCCCACACACCCGTGTAGCCCTGGGCGAGGCGGTCGGCGTCGAACCACGACCTCGGCGGGAAGCCGAGGCGGGTCACCTCGGCGAGCACCTGCCGCTCCTCGACCGTGAGCCCCGCGTAGATGTCGCCGCTTCCCCCGGGCTCGGTGGCGTCGACGATCGCC
>CAYUXB010000116.1:6142-7340 GCA_964448525.1 uncultured Acidimicrobiaceae bacterium | reverse complement strand
CCGCCGTGGAAGCCCCCGTGGACGTAGCGGTGGCGCACCGGCGCGTCGCGCCACTCGTCGGCGTCGACGAACGGCTCCCCGAACGCCGGGTCCTTCGAGCCGGTGGGCGCATGTGTGGTGGGCATCTCTCCCCCTCTTCCGTCCCGGTCGCACGGCGGGCCGTGCCGCATCCGGGCGTCGTTAACGGCCTAAACGTGGGTGTGTACAGTGTTCTGGTGACTGAGCCGAGCAGGTGCCGTGGCTGAACTGGACGCGAACCGCATCGTGCAGGCGGCCCTCGCCATCGCCGAGCGCGACGGGCCCGAGGGCCTCACCATGCGGGCCGTCGCCGACGAGCTCGGGGTGACGCCGACCGCGCTGTACCGCCACGTGGAAGACAAGGCGGCCCTCATCTCCCTGATGGTCGACGCCGTCGTCTCCGAGCACTCGCTGCCCGCCCCCACCGGCGATTGGCGGGAGGACCTGTGGCAGATGGCCCGGGCGATGCGCGCCATGACCAACTCCCATCCGGCGGTGAGCGAGCTGCGCCCGCGCAGCAACCAGGTGTGGACCGCGACGGTGCTCCCCCTGACCGAGCGATGGATGAGCATCTGGGCGCAGAGCGGCCTGCCGCTCGAGGTGGCGATCCGCGCCGGTGTCACGTCGAGCCTGGCCATCACCGGGGTGGTGGAGCAGGAGCTGGTGATGAGCCGCATGCAGGCCCCGAAGGAGGCCGCGCTCACCTGGGCACCGAACGCCCGCCTGGCCTTCGGCCAGGCGCGCGACCGCGAGGCCGACTTCGAGCTGATCGTCCGCGCGCTGATCGACGGGGTCCACGCCCGGCTGGCCGCCGAGCCCGACGGCGCCAAGGCCACAGCGTGATCGTCCACCGGGTGGTGCCTCAATCGGCCCGAACGAACACCTGGTCGGCCTCGTCCCAGGTGTAGAGGTACACGGCGGGGTCGCCGTCGGACGCCGGTGCGGGCCCGTAGTTGCGCGGGTTGACGTCGCCCGGCAGCTGCACCTCGAAGCCGTCCTCCAGCGCCGCGGTCAGCGAGCCGTAGTCGAGGGTCGGCCCGGCCGCGTCGAGCCAGGCCGCGACGAGCGGCAGGTGCGTGCAGGGGATGAACGCGCTCTGGAAGGCCTGCGAATCGGTGGCGGCCGCCTCGTCCGGCGAGGGAAGGTCGAGGCCACTCGCCTCGATCACCTCGACGCAGTC
>CAYUXB010000116.1:0-6042 GCA_964448525.1 uncultured Acidimicrobiaceae bacterium | reverse complement strand
GAAGCGCTGCTCGAGCACCTGGACGTCGCTGGCGATGGCGGCGACGTCATCGGCCGGCGCGTCGACGACGCCGGTCTCGGCGACGGTGATGTCGAGGTCGTCGAGCGCGGCGGTGACCGCGTCGAGGTCGGCTTGGCTGCGGGCGTTCGTGAAGATCGCGACGGTGCCGTCGAGCAGCCCCTCCTCCGCGAGGCTGCGCACCACCGAGGCCGGGAAGTCGGTGTCGATCAGCGGTGTCGCCCACGGCGCCCGGGCCCGGTCGAGGAGCGCCGGCGACTGCTCGCCGCCCACCACCGCGGTGTCGTGGAGCTCGAGCGGGCACATGACGTTCTCGCCGAGGAAGAAGCCGGTCACGAGGAACACCTCCTCGTCCTCGGTGAGGCGGGTGCACTCGGCCTCCGTCGCGGACGGGTCGGCCGGGCTGATCGGCGAGAACACCAGCTCGAGCGCCCGACCGTGGATGCCACCCCCGTCGTTGATGTCGTCGGCGATCGCCTGGTACGCCGCCTCGAAGTCGCCGAGATCGAGCTCGATGCCGCTCGTCCGCAGGGTCTCGGCGTCGACGTAGTTGACCCCGATCCTGACCGCGTCGTCCGTGACCCCCGGCGCCCGATCGTCGGCGGTCGCGCCGCCGTCGGCGCTGGCCGGGGCGTCGTCCTCCGCGTCGGCGTCCGGGTCGTTCGACGTGCACGCCGCCGCGAGCAGCAACGCCCCGACCGCTCCCATCGCCACCATGTCGCGCACCTTCATCACGGGTTCCCTCCTGTTCCGGGTCGGCGACCCGATCGTTCTCGCGGCGGTCACGTCCGCCCGCTCCGGGCGATCGCCCGCTCGTCGGTGCCCAGGTAGCTCGCCACGACCACCGGGTCGTGCCGCACGGCCTCCGGCCGCCCCTCCGCGATGACGCGGCCGGTCTCCAGGCAGTACACGCGGTCGCTGATGCCCATGATCAGCGGCATGTCGTGCTCGATCACGAGGATCGAGGCGCCGAGCTGGGCGCGGATGTGCACGATGAGCGGCCCGAACGCCTCGGTCTCGCGCTGCGCCAGGCCGCCCGTCGGCTCGTCGAGCAGCAGGACACGGGCGTCGAGCGCCAGCAGGCCGGCGAGCTCGACGATGCGCCGTGTGCCCGTCGACAGCTCCGAGATGTAGGTGGTGGCGTAGCGACCGAGGCCGAGGAGGTCGAGCAGGTCGTCGGCCTGCCGGCGGCGGGCACGCTCGAGCCGCACCGACCCCGGCGACGCCAGGGCGGCCCCGAGGAACCGGGTGCGGCGGCGGGCCTCCAGCGCGAGCTGCACGGTCTCGCGCACGGTGAGCTCGGCGAAGAGCGGGGCGGCCTGGAAGGTGCGTCCCAGCCCGTGGCGGGCCCGGGTCGCCGGGGACAGGCCCGTGAGGTCGGCGCCGAGCACCTCGACCGCACCGGTGCTGCGGACGAGGCCGCAGACGGCGTTCATCAGCGTCGTCTTGCCGGCGCCGTTGGTGCCGATCAGGCCGACCACCTCGCCGGCGTCGACGTGGACGGACACACCGTCGACCGAGACGATGCCGCCGAAGCGGACCGACACGTCGCGCGCCGAGAGCACGGTGTCGGGCCCTCGGTCATCCGCCGCGGCGGGCGTCGCCGGGGGCGTCGTCGCCAGGGCAGGCGTCGCCGAGGGCGTCGTTGCCGCGGCGGGCGTCGCCGAGGACGTCGTCGCCGGGGTCGCCGGGGCAGGCGTCACCGGGGTCGGCGACGCGGGCCCCGCCTGCGCCGGGCGGGGCGTCGCCGCCTCCGGCGCGGGCAGCCGTCGCTCCAGCACGCCGACGATCGCGTCGTGGGCCAGGTGCCCGAGCTGGACCAGGCCCCCGGGGAAGTACAGCAGCAGCACCAACAGGCCGACGCTCGAGCTCAGCAGCGGAACGAGGTCGTTGTCGGGGAAGAAGGCGGGCAGCCCCACCACCCACAGCGCCCCGAGGAGGGGGCCCGTCACCGACCCGAGGCCGCCGATCACGACGATCGAGACGAGCATCAGGCTGTCGGTGACGGTGAAGAACCGCGTGGTGGGGACGTTCTGCAGGTTCGCTGCCAGCAGCGCCCCGCCGAGGCCGGCCAGCCCACCGGCGAGGGCGAAGGCGCGCAGCTTCGCCGCCGTGGGGCGGACCGTGTAGGCAGCCGCGCCCGACGGGTTGTCGCGCACCCCGATGATCGAGCGGCCCACTCCGGTGCGGCGCAACCGGCCGACCACGGCGACGGCCACCGCGAGGACGGCGAGGACCACGTAGTAGTAGGTGCGCTGGTCGGTGACGTCGACGCCGAACACGTCGGAGCGCCGCAGCGGGATCGACGTCGTGTAGTCCCCGGTCAGCAGGGGCCGCCGGTAGAGGTACTGCATCGCCGCCAGGCCGAAGACGAACGTGCTGACCGCCAGAAGCTGGCCGCGGACCCGCAGCGCGCCGACGCCGATCGCGCAGGCGAGTGCGGCCGTGACGAGCGCGGCGACCAGGATCGAGACCCCGAGCGGCAACGCGACGATGCCGCCCCGCAGGCGGAGGTCACCGAGGCCGACGTCCCACACGATCCCCCGCTCCAGCGCCGCGGCCAGCAGGGCGCCGATGCCGGCGAAGGCCATCTGGCCGAGCGAGAGCTGGCCCGCCCATCCGGTCAGCACGGTCAGCGACAGGCCGCAGAGGGCGAAGACGAGGATCGTGGTGTAGAGCAGATGGCGAGAGGTCTGCTCGACGAGCAGCGGCGCCACGACGGCGAGCACGGCCAGCACCGCCAGACCGAGGCGGTCGAGGTGGCGCACCCACCACCGGTCGAGGAGCGCGTCGGGCACCGGCCGGCGCTTCGGCACGAACGAGAACGTCTGGGTCTCGGGCTCCCCGCGGCTCTGCAGGAACACCGCGACCAGCACCGCGGCCAGCAGCACGAAGTCGACCAGGCCGCTCTGGTCGGGAAAGTTGAACCCGATCACGGCCTCGGCGACGCCGATGGCGATGCCGGCGCCGAACGCCCGGCCGAACGACACCATCCCGCCCACGACCGCGGCGACCAGCGCCCGCGACAGGGTGCTCGGGCCCAGCTGCGCCAGCGCGACGGCGGAGCCGTTCTGGCCGGCGACGAGCGCCAGGGAGATCGTCGACAGGCCGCCCGCGACCGCCCAGACGAACAGCGACACCCGCTTGGGGCTGATGCCGTTCAGGCGGGCGAGGTCGCGGTTCTCGGCGGCCGCCTTCACGCTCTTGCCGAACGCCGTGCGGGTGAGCGCCCACGCCAGCGCGGCCACCAGCACCGGCACCGCCAGCAGGATCGTGAGCTGCGGCCCCCGGATCGTGACCGCCCCGAGGTCGAGAGCGCTCGTGATCGGGCGCGGGAACGGTTGGCCGGCTGCGTCGATCGCGGGCAGCGCGACGAGCAGGGCCAGCGACAGCTGAGCGATGCCGATCGTGGCCACGACCACGATCACCCGGGGGGCGTCGAACAGCCGGCGGACGACGGCCACCTCGAGCGCCGCCCCGTAGAGCGTGCCGGCCGCGAGGGAGATGACGGCGGCGAGCCAGAACGGCACGCGGTACTGGACGACCAGCAGGGCGAACAGGCCCGCCCCGACGGCGCCCATGTTGCCCACGGCGAAGTTGATGACCCGGGTCGACCGGTAGACGAGCACGACGCCTACCGCGAGCAGGCCGAAGACGAGCCCGGTGACGACGCCGTCGACCACGAGCTGGCCGGTGATCCACGTGGCGAGCACCGTCACGCCCCGTTCCGCCCGAGGAAGACCGCCCGGGCGAGGTCGTCGCGCTCGGCCAGCTCGGCGGACGGCCCGTCGAACCGGACCTGCCCCTTCTCCATGAAGATCGCCCGGTCGGAGATCGACAGGGCCACGTTGAGCGACTGCTCGACGATCACCATCGTCATGCCGTCCGCCCGGAGCTGCTCGACCACGCCGAGCAGCTCCTGCACGACGATCGGTGACAGGCCGAGCGACAGCTCGTCGACGAGCAGCACGTCGCAGTCGTGCACCAGCGTCATCGCCAGCGCCAGCATCTGCTGCTGGCCGCCGGACATCGCGGCGGCGCGCTCGCGCGCCCGTGCGCCGAGCGACGGGAAGAGCTCGACGGCCCGGGCGATGCGGCGCTCCTGGTCGCGGGGGTCGGCCCGGTAGGCGTAGGCCGCCATCTCCAGGTTCTCCCGCACCGTCATCTGCGGGAAGACGCCCTTGCCGCCCTGCAGCAGGCGGATGCCGAGGGCCACCCTGTCCTCGGGCGCCACGAACGTCACCGCCTGGCCGTGCAGCCGGATGACGCCCCGCGACGGCGTGCCCAGGCCGGCGATCGCCCGCAGCACGGTCGACTTGCCCGCCCCGTTCGTGCCGAGGAGCGCCAGCACCTCGCCCCGCCGCACCTCGAAGCCCACGTCGAACAGCACCTGGACCGACCCGTACGAGAAGTCGACGCCGTGCACGTGCAGGGCGGGCACGTGGTCGGGGTCGGCTCGCCGGCGCTCGCTCTCGTCGAGCTCCTCGCGCAGGTCGTCCACCACGAGGGACAGGTCCCGCTTGATCGACAGCGAGCTGCGCACCACCAGCAGGCCGCCGATGATCGTCGACGGCACCGTGAGGACGAGGACCGCGGTGCGCGGCCCCCACGCATCGGTGAAGAAGGCCGACAGCAGCGCGCCCGCGGTCGCCCCGAAGAAGAAGATGTAGATCGAACCGAGCGCCGAACCCATGCCCCGCAGGCGGTAGGGGACGATCGACTGGAGCACGGGGCTGACCATCGTGAACGCCGTCATGAGCAGGATCGACGGCAGGACCCCCACGACCGTGAACGCCACGGGGCTCGGCATCGAGTACTGGATCGGCAGCAGCACGCCCACCGGCGCGATCAGCAGCCCGAGCAGCCGCAGCGCCTTGGCGGGGTCGCGCCGGAACTCCGCGTCGTAGCGCCGGGCGGCGAACGGCAGCACGACCAGCACGCCGATGCCGTTGGCGGTGCCGACGAGGCCCCGGCCGAAGGCGTCGAGGCCGAAGCGGTCCTCCAGGTAGAGGTTCTGCAGCACCGGCCCGGTGAAGAGCCCGAAGCCGAGAGCCGCGAAGGCCACCATCATCGCTTTGAACGTGGCGATGCGATTCAGGCGGGCGAACGCCGCCTCCATCGAGATCCGCGCCGCGGGCGGGCCCTCGACGACCGTGCCGAGGACGTCGAGCATCTCGTGCTGCCCCCGGGGCGGCTCGGGCAGCCGGAACGCCAGCAGCGCCAGGGGGATGACCGGCAGGCCGAGGAGCAGGTACGACCACCGCCACCCCTCGGTGCCGCCGGCGAGGGCGGCGATGCCGCCGACCAGCGCGGGGCTCAGCACCGCCGCGAGCCGCGCGGCGCCGAAGATCGTCGCGCTCGCACGGGCCCGGATGCCGATGGGGTAGGTGTCCGCGATCAGCGAGCCCTGCACCGGCAGGTTGCCGGACTTGGCGATGCCCACCCCGAACCGGGCGCAGAACAGCGTGAAGGCGTTCACGGCCAGGCCGCACAGAAACACCATCGCCGTGAACACCAGGGCCGCCGCGCCGATGATCGGGCCGCGGCGGAACCGGTCCGCCAGCACCCCCATCGGGATGGCCCCGAGCACCAGGAACGCACCCGACGCGGCGCTGATGAAGACGATCACGCCGTCGCTGATCCCGAACGTGTCGCGGATGTCGGGCGCCAGCACCTGCAGCGTCGCACTCTCGAGCTCGTCGAGGGACTGGAGGAGGACGAGGACGACGAAGGTGAACAGCCCGCCGGTGCGCACACCCTCGGCGAGCGACAGCCGTTCCCCGCCCACCCCGGGCAGGAGGTCGTCGGCGAAGACGGGATCACGCTCGGCATCGCTCGCCGCCTGCCGTTCCGCCTCGGCGTCGAGGACGGCGGCCGCCAGACCCGCAGTGGCGGCGTCGGGCTCCATCGATGACATCCGAACCTCCCCCCGGGGCTCCACCAGCGCTGTGCCGCCGCCGCTCCCGCGACGACATCGAACAACGTACACGCTTGAGTACATGTTGTTAACCCAGCAGTGCACAG
>CAYUXB010000115.1:5741-10973 GCA_964448525.1 uncultured Acidimicrobiaceae bacterium | reverse complement strand
GAGCGGTGGGAACCCGGGCACGTCCTCGTACCGGGCCACCACGGCGCGACGCGCCGACGTGATGCCGCGCGAGTCGGAGTAGCCCTGCGCGTCGGGCAGCGCCGCGATCATGTCGCGCAGGATCGTGTCGGGCGCCTCGAACCCGAACGGTGCCGGGTTGCCGATGTTGAGCTTGAGGATGCGGTGGCCCTCGGTCTCGAGCCGGGCGGCGTGCGCGTTGGCCGGCCCGCGGATCTCGTAGACGACGTTCTGCAGCTTGCTCGACTGCGCCAGCGTCCGGGCGGGGTGGGCCTCTTGGAGGGTCACGGTCGACCATGCTGCCGCGTAGCGGCCGGCATGGTCACATCACATCACATCGGCGTCGGTGCTCGCCCCGGGCTCGGCATCGGCATCGGAGGCGGACGGCCCGTCCCCGGCATCGGCATCGGCCGCGACGCTGGGACGCTCCGGCCGCCAGCAGGTGGCGAGCAGCAGGGCGGCGCCGCCCCCGCCGGCGAGAAGGGCGATGAGCAGGCCGGTGGTGCCGGCCAGGTCGGTGCGGATGTCGAGCACCTCGTCGAGCGACCACTCCCCGGGACCGACCACGGCGATGGCGAACCCGACGAGGGTGAGCGTCATCACGTACTCCCACCCCTCGCCCGGCCGGAAGATGAAGAAGCCGTTGCCCCGATGGTTGGTGATCCAGGCCACGACCATCACACCGACGACGGCGGCGCCGCCGAGCGGTGTGAGCAGGCCGAGCACGAGGGCGATGCCGCCCGCCACCTCGGCGAGGCTCGCCAGCCAGGCGTGCACCTTGCCGGGCCGCATGCCCAGGCTCTGGAACCACCCGGCGGTGCCGGCGATCTTGCCGCCGCCGTAGATGTGGTTGAGGCCGTGCGCCAGCATCACCGCGCCGATGCCACAGCGCAGCACGAGGAGGGCGAGGTTGACCGCGTCGAGATCGCTCACGACGGCGACACTAGTGCCCGAACGCTGCACGCACGTTCTGTCTGGGAGCGAGTGGCGTTCTCCGATGGTGCGTGGCGCCGCGGACCGGGCGCGTCGGGACGAGGCCGGATCCGCACGCCGGGGCGCTCAGCCCGCGGCCTCGCCCCGGGGCGCGAGACGCAGGTCGGGCACGTCGATGCCCGGATGGGCGAGGACGACGCCCAGCACCTCCGCGAGCTGGCGGCCGACGTCGTCGGTCTCCATCATCGTCATCGAGATGCCGGCGCGGACCCAGTGGTCGAGGCACGACGTCACCATCTCGACGTCCCACCCGTCCGCGAAGTCGGTGGGTTGGGCGGGGCCCATGACGATGCGCTGGAAGCGCCGCTCCGGATGCTCGTGGCGCCAGAAGCGGATCGTGCTGTCCAGCGCGGCCTTGGACGCGGCGTACGCGCTCATGCCCCAACGCGTCTCCCCCGTCGCCTCGGAGGACATGAAGGCCATGAGTCCGTCCGGAGCGAGGGCCGGTAGCGCCGCGCCGCACACGAGGGTCGGTCCGACGACGTTGACGTCGTACACGCGCCGCCACACGTCCGGGTCGGCCTCGGCGATGGGGCCGAGCGCACCGGCGCCCGCGGTGTGGAGCACGAGGTCGAGACCACCGAGGTGGTCGACGGCCTCCTCGACCATGCGGCGGCACGAGCCGGCGTCGGTCACGTCGGCGACGACGGGATGCCCGCCGCCGGCCTCCCGGCAGAGCGCCTCGAGCGCGTCGCGGCGACGGGCCGCCACGCAGACCTGGGCGCCGAGGCCGACCGCGTGGCGGGCGAACGCCCGCCCGATGCCGGCGGACGCGCCGATCACGAGCACCCGGGCCGAGGTCAGCGTCGGTCCGTCGGCCATCGTGCGTTCCCCTGTGCTGTCGACGTCGCGGGCGAAGCGCGGGGCCGCTTCGCCAACGGGGAGCCCGTGGGCCGCGGCCGCGCGCCGCCGAATCTAACGCGGCGTCACGACCCTGCGATCACGCTCGGGGGGCCGTGGCACCGCCCGTCGACGCTGTGGCACCGCCTACCCGGCCTCGGTGATCGACTCGACGATCGGCCCCAGGAACGCGGCGTCGGACCAGTCCTCGGGCGGCGTCGTGCCGGCGCCCGGCACCAGTCCGTCCGACGGGTACCGCCCGAACAGGTTCGGCTCTGCCACCGGCTCGCCCGGGTCCTTCACGTAGCTGCCGTTGCGCACGACGACGAGGTCGAGGCTGGGGATCACGTAGATGTACTGCCCGTCGTGCCCGCGGGCGGAGAACATGTCGGCGGGCACCCCATCGACGTCCCCCAACCACCACTGGTAGCCGTACTCCCCCTCCGGCGAGGCGGGCGCAACCTCCAGGGAGTCCTCGACCCAGGACCGGGGCACGACGCGCTCGCTCCCCCACTCGCCGTCACGCAGGTAGAGCAGACCGAACCGGGCGAACCCCCGGCTGGTCGTGTCGAGGCAGCAGTAGGTGAGGGTGTGGCCGGCGGCGTCGCGCCACCACTCGGCCTGCTCGACATCCAGCGGCTCGAACAGCTCGGCGGCGGCGTACTCGTGGGCGGGCATCCCGGTGGCCTGGGCGATCACCTCCGACAGCAGCAGCGTGTCGCCGCTCGAGTAGCTCCAGCGGGTACCCGGCTCGGCGAGGGTGGGGCGAGCGGCCGCATAGGCGAGCTGGTCCGGGTGGTTCAGGACGATCTGGATGATGTCGGAGCCGTCCAGCGCGGACGGGTCGTAGTCCTCGACCCAGTCGAGGCCGGACGACATCTGCAGGACGTCCCGCACCGTCATCTCCTCGCGCGGCGTCCCCGCCCACTCCGGGAAGTAGGTCGTCATCGGCTCGTCGACGCCAGGGATCTTCCCCTGCTCGATGGCGATGCCGACGAGCGCGCTGGTGAAGCTCTTGGCCACCGACCAACTCGCCGTCCAGGAATCCTGGTCGCTGCCGTCCGCGTACCACTCCGCCACGATGACCCCGTCCCGCACGACCACGACGCCCTGGGTGTTCATCCCCGCCGCGAACGCGTAGTCGCGGGCATCGTCGAGCCGCGCCGCGTCCATCCCGTGGTCGGCCGGATCCTCGACGAGCCACTCGGCACCCGGCACCTCCTGCTGCGGCGCGCTCCCGCCCTGCTGGTCGACGCCACCGTCACCGCCGTCCCCACCGCTGTCGGTCCCCGAGCACGCGGCCAGCACAGCTCCGGTGAGCACCGCCCCTGCGATCCGGCGGTACCGCCGAACAGTCCCGTTCGTCATCCGGCCATTCAAACATGCGGTCGGTGAGAGCGACCCGACGGCGACCGCCCCGGAGGCCGGCCTCGGCGGCCGACCCGGCTGCGGAGGCGGGGCCCGTAGACGACGTGTCAGATCGTGTAGATCTCGTCGACGAGCTCGGCGTTGCGGTCGATCACGACCGCCCGGCGGACCTTGAGCGTCGGGGTGAGCTCCCCCTCCTCGATCGTGAGATCGCGGGGCAGGATGCGCCAGGTCTTGATGCGTTCCGCCCGGGCCCGGCCGGCGTTGAGCTGCTCGACCGCATCGTCGACCCCCGCCTGGATCGCCGGGTGGCCGGTCAGCATCTCGACGTCGACGGGCGCGCCGACCAGCTCCTCCGCCGCCTCGACGTCCAGGCTCACCAGCGCGCTCAGGAACTTGCGCCCGTCACCGACCACGATCGCCTGCGAGATGAGCGGGTGCGACCGCAGCTCGGTCTCCATGTCCTGCGGCGCGATGTTCTTGCCCGACGACGTGACGATCAGGTCCTTCTTGCGGCCGGTGATGCGCAGGTACCCGTCCTCCATCACCCCGGTGTCGCCGGAGTGCATCCAGCCGTCCTGGATGAGCTCGGCGGTCGCGGCCGGGTCGTCCCAGTAGCCGGCGCACACGTTGGGCCCGCGCACCAGCACCTCGCCGTCCTCGGCGATCCGCACCTCGACCCCGGGGAGCGGCTCGCCCACCGTGCCGATGCGGATGCGGCCGGGACGGTTCATCGTCGTCGGACCGCAGTCCTCGGTCTGGCCGTACACCTCGCCGATCGGCACGCCGATCGCGGCGAACCACCGCAGGAGCTCGGCGTCGATCGGGGCGGCGGCGGACACGAAGATGCGCCCCGCGTCGAGCCCCATCCGGCGCCGCAGCACCGCGCCGAGCGTGCGGTCGAGCGCGGCGTGCGCCACGCGGTCGCGCCGGCTGAGCGGGTGGCGATTTCCCTCGGCGGCGTCCACCGACGCCCGCCCCAGTTCGACCAGGCGCTCCACCCCCCGTCGCACCACACCGGGCAGCGCGGCGACGGCCTGCTGCACGCCCTGCTCGAACTTCTCCCACACCCGGGGCACCGCGAACACGACCGTCGGCCGACAGGCCTGGAGGTCCTCCGGCACCGTGGCGATGCTGCGGGCGAACCACGTCTCGCCCCCCGAGATGATCTGGCCCATGTGGCTGACGCAACGCTCGGCGATGTGCGAGAGCGGCAGGAACGAGAGGAAGCGGTCGGTGGGCCCGACGCTGACGACCTGGGTGATGCTGCGCACGGTCTCCGACACGTTCCGGTGCGTGATCATCGTGCCCTTGGGCGCGCCGGTGGTGCCGCTCGTGTAGACGAGGGTCGCGATCGTGTCGGGGTGCAGGCCCGCCGTGCGCTCGTCGACCGCGGCCGGGTGCTCGGCGAGGTGAGCGCGCCCCGCCTCGCGCAGCTCGTCGAACGTCAGCAGCACGTCGTCGTCGAGTCCGTCCGGTGGCGGGTCGAAGGTGACGATCCGCTCGAGGTCGGGCAACGACGTGCGCGCCAACAGCACCTTCGCGAGCTGGGCGTCGTCACCGACGAAGCACACCCGGCACCCGCTGTGGCCGAACACGTGCGCCACCTGGCTCGCCACACCGGTCGGGTAGGCGGGCACCGAGATGCCGCCCGCCGCCAGGATCCCGACGTCGGCCATGTGCCAGCTCGGCTGGTTGCCGGCCAGGATGCCGACCCGGTCCTCGGGGGCGATGCGGAGGGCGACGAGCCCCGCGGCGACCTCGCGCGCCGCGACGCCGTACTCCGCCCAGGAGACGGTCGCCCACTCGCCGTCCTGCACGTGGCGCAGAGCGACGCGATCGGGCCAGCGTTCGACGCGGTCGAGGAAGACGTCGACGAGGGTCTGGCCGGTCTCGATCGGCGGCGGGGTCCCCGGATCGGTGGGACCGGCACCCCTCGCTCTTCTCGGCAGCAGGACGTCCACGGCATGCTCCTTCCCGCGCAATCGCGTGCACTGACCGTACCGGCGTACG
>CAYUXB010000115.1:0-5641 GCA_964448525.1 uncultured Acidimicrobiaceae bacterium | reverse complement strand
CGTTCGGCCCTGGTGGCGGGCTGCCCCGACCGGCGATGCTGAGGGCGTGACACCGGCAGAGCCCGCCCCGGCCACCGATTCGAGCCCGACCGTGCCCGCCTACACCTCGGTTCTCGTGCCGCTCGACGGCTCCGACCTGGCGGCCCGGGCCCTCCCCACCGCCCGCTGGCTGGCCGATCGCCTCGGCGCCGGCGTGCATCTGGTGTCGGCCGGCGCGACCCCGGCGACCCGCGACGCGCACATCGGCAGCCTCGAGGCGCACCAGGCACGTGTCCCCCGTGCGACCCTGCACCTGTCGGAGATCAGCGACGCCGGCGCCGCCATCGTGTCGCTCACGCGCGAGCTGGACCCGTGCCTCGTGTGCATGTCGACGCACGGGCGGTCGCGCACGGCCGCCTTCCTCGGCTCGACGACCGTACGGGTGGCGACCGAGTTGGCCGCCCCCCTGGTCGCCGTCGGTCCCCGCGTGCGCTCGGCGAGTCTGTCCGCCGGAAGGGTGGTCGTGACGCTCGATGGTTGGCGTGCGGCCGAGCGAGCCATCCGGCCGGCCGCCGAGTGGGCGCAGCGCCTCGGGGTGCGGCTGTCGCTCGTCACGAGCGCCGACCCCCTCCTCGTCAGCCAGGAGGACGGATCGCGCCACGGCGACCACTACGGCGCCTCCCACGACCCGCAGACCTACCTCAGCGATCTGGCGCAGCGACCGGAGCTGTCCGCGCTGGCGACCGACGTCCACGTGCTGTGGAGCTCGGCCGCTCCCCACGTGAGCCTGGGCGCGCACCTCGACACGCATCCGGCCTCGCTCGTCGTCGCCACCTCGCACATCCGCCGGCGGCTCGCCCGGCTCGCGCTCGGCAGCAAGGCGGCGAAGCTGATCCACCGCAGCCCGGCTCCCGTCCTGATCCTGCCGGGGGCGTAGCCGACCCCGGCCCTGCGCCCGCCGCTACGGTTGGCCGATGGGGCGATGCCGTCCCGACGTACAGACCGTGGGGGGGCCAGCGATGACGATGGGCACCGATGTTCACGCCGGGGCCGGGGCGCTGTTCTGCGACCCGTCCCGCTGGGCCGACATGGACGCCTGGCACGCCGAGGTCGCCGAGATCCGCCGTACCTCACCCGTGCTCGTCGTCGACGACCTGCCCGGCTACGCCCCGTTCTGGGTGCTCACCCGGCACGCCGACGTCAACGCGGTGGCGCGCGACAACAGGCGCTGGCTCAACACGGCGCGGTCGGTCCAGGGCTCCGACGCCGACGCCCAGCGGATGCTCGACTCGGGCATGCCGCTGCCCGCCTCGCTGGTCCACCTCGACGGCCAGGACCACCGCGATCACCGGGCGGTCACCAACGACTGGTTCAAGCCGGCCGCGGTCGGCCAGCGCCAGGCCCGCATCGACGAGATCGCCGACCTGTTCGTGCAGCGCATGCGCGACCTCGGAGGCTCCTGCGACTTCGCGAAGGACATCGCCCAGCCCTACACGCTCCGCGTGATCATGGACATCTACGGCGTGCCCGAGGAGGACGAGGCCCTGATGCTCGACCTCACCCAGGGCATCTTCGGCGCGTCGGATCCCGAGTTCCTGGGCGACGCCGAGGACCCGGGCGTCCGCATGATGGCGAGCGCCATGCAGTTCATGCAGTACTTCAACGAGATCACCGTCGACCGGCGGGCCTGCCCCCAGGACGACCTGGCCAGCGTGATCGCCAACGGCGAGGTCGACGGGTGCCCGATGGATGACGTCCACCGGTTCTGGTACTACGTGATCGTCGCCACGGCGGGGCACGACACGACCTCCTACGCCCTGTCCGGCGGGATGGAGGCGATGCTGCGCGCACCCGGCCAGCTCACCGCCCTGCGCGACGACCCCGACCTGGTGGTCGGCGCGGCGGACGAGTGCATCCGGTGGACATCGCCGGTGCGCCACTTCATGCGTGAAGCCACCGAGGAGATGACCGTCGGCGGCACCACCGTGCCCGCGGGCGGACGGGTCCTGCTCTCGTACCCCTCCGCCAACCGCGACGAGGACGTGTTCGTCGACCCGATGACCTTCGACGTGCGGCGCACCGACGCCGACAAGCTCCTCTCGTTCGGCGGCGGTGCCCACTTCTGCCTGGGCGCCCAGTTCGCCCGGCGCGAGCTGCGCACCATGCTCGGTCGGCTCAGCCAGCAGCTCGACCACATCGAGCTGGCCGGCGATCCGTCGTGGTCGCAGTCGCACTTCGTGTCGGGTGTGAAGCACCTGCCGGTCAGCTACTCCTTCCGCTGACCCGGCGCAGCTGACAACCGCTCGGCCCGAGGAGACCGCCGTTGGACGTGTACGAGATCAGCGTGGACCTGCGTCCGGGGGTCCGCGACCTCGACTTCGCTGCTGCGCTCGAGACCTACCTCGGGGCGCTCGTCGACCAGGGTCGGATCGAGTCGTGGCGGCTCCTGCGCCGCAAGCTCGGGCTCGGTCACGGCGCCGAGTTCAAGGTGCTCCTCGAGACGCGTGACCTGGCCCAGCTCGACGCCGCCTTCGAGCTGGTGTCGAGCCGGGGCGCCGACATCGAGGGCGCTCACCACGGCGTGAACTCGCTCGTGACCAACTTCCAGGCGTCGCTCTACCGCGACTTCCCGGACCCGCATCGCCGGACGGGCCACGAGTTGTTCTGAAGGGATGGCAGCGCGTCGCCCCACGATCCCGGAGCGCATCGCCTGGGCCGTCGATCGGCTCGACCTCGCGCCGACGGACCGCGTCCTCGAGTTCGGGTGCGGGCCCGGCGTGGCGGCATCGCTGGTCGCCGACCGGGTGCCCGAGGGCTCCGTCGTCGCGATCGACCGCTCGGCGACGGCCATCGCCCGGGCAGCGGCCCGCACGGCCGCGCACGTCACCGCCGGGCGTGTGGAGCTGGCGCGGGTCGCCCTCGCCGACATGCCGACGGACCGGGTGTTCGACGTCGCCTTCGGCGTCAACGTCAACCTGTTCTGGACCGGCCCCGCCGACGCGGAGTGCCGGGTGCTGGCCGACGTCCTCGCGCCCGGCGGCGCGGTCCACCTCGTCTACGAGACGCCGGGCGACCCAACCGACCCGGGCCGCGACCTGGCCGGACGAGTCGCCGCCTGCCTCGCCGGGGACGGCTTCGAGACGACGACGACCAGAGGCCCCGGCCATCACCTGCTGTGTGTGACCGGCCGACGGCCCGGACCCTGACCGCCCCTCATCGCCTCGGGCGACCCCGGCGTCAGGCAACCCGAACTCGCTGGCCGTTCGGGCGGCGGTGGTGCGAGGGTGCCCGCATGGTCGAAGACCACTTCGAGGACCACTTCGCGGACGTCGCCGACCGATACGACGACGACGTCGCCGAGGTGATGACCCAGGACCGCCAGGTGGCGTGCTTCGCCAACGCCGCATCCCACCTGGAGCCCGGCGGCCACTTCCTCGTGGAGGTCGGCGTCCCCGACCTGCGGCGGCTGCCACCCGGTGACGACGCCCGCGTGTTCGCGCACGCCCCCGGGTACGTGGGCTACGACCGCTACACCGACCTCGTCGCCCAGCAGGCGGTGTCGCACCACTTCGTCGCCACGGGGACCGACGTCCACGAGACGCGGACGCCGTTCCGCTTCGTGTGGCCGTCCGAGCTCGACCTGATGGCCCGGCTCGCCGGCCTGACGCTGCGGAGCCGCTGGTCGGGATGGGACCGTTCGCCGTTCACCGGCGACAGCACGTCCCACGTCTCGGTCTGGCAGCTGCCCGGGGCCTGACATCCCGGTCCCTCCGCGGGTCCACACGCCACGGTCCACCGGGGATGGGTCGATCTTCGAAGAGTTGTGGTCGCCCGACGACCACAACTCTTCGCGGTCGGCCAGGGATGGCTCTCCCGCCCTCAGGCCTGCGGGCCTTGGAGGACAGCTCGACCCGTGCTGCGTCACGGTGACCGAGCGTCAGGGATCGCCGACAGACGAGACCCCGTAGCGCTTCACGTCGGCATCGAGGATCGCCGCCTGCTGCTCGCCACCCGGACCGGAGCCGCGGAACGCGAGCAGCTGCTCCTCGTCCTCCCAGCGCTCGAACACCCACACCCGTGCGGGGTCGACGCTGTCGGCGCTGATCGAGAAGGCCAGGCAGCCGGGCGTCTTTCGGGCCGCCTCCACGACCGGCCGGCAGTCGGCGACGTAGCCGTCGCGCTCGACGGGATCGACGACGAGGTGTCCAGCGATGATCAGCATGCAGTGCCGACCCCGGGCGCCGGGCGAACTCATCGGCGGTCACGCGTCCGGTCATGGCGATCGGCCATGATCGTCCGATGGCCGTCGACGACGAAGACCGGTGCCAGCCGTGCGGCGAACCGGTCGAGCACCCACCGTCCATGATCTCGGCATGACGCTTTCGCTGGAGTGGTTCGGCTGCGCGACGTTCCGTGTGCGCACCGGATCGTCGACGCTGTTCTTCGACACCTACCTCGACAAGGCGCCCGGGGTTCCGCCGGTCGGGCTGTCGGCTGCGGACGTCGACGAGGCCGACCACCTGTTCATCTCTCACGCCCACTTCGACCACGTCCTCGGCGCGGACACGATCGCCCTCGCGACGGGGGCGACCGTGGTCGGCAACCACGAGACCGCTCACCTCGTCGAGGGCAACGGCGTGCCGCCCGACCAGGTGATCCCGGTGTCGGGGGGAGAGACGGTCGACTGCGGCGACGGCGTCACGGTCAGGGTGCTGCCGGCGCTGCACTCGTGCCTGTTCGCCTCGTCGTCACCCGACAGCGGCTCGGCGTGCCTCGGCGACCTCGGGGTGCACGCCCGCGAGCGCCGGGACCGGACCTCCGCCATCTTCGACCTGATCCCGGCGCTGTCCGGGCCGCTCCAGGAGTTCTTCGACGGCGCCCGCGCCCACGCATCGGCCCGCGACGGCGGGCAGCTCGCGTACCTGCTCGAGTCGCCCGACGGGTCGCTGCTGGTCAGCGCCAGCTCGGGCTACTGGACGGGCATCTTCGAAGATCTGCGTCCGGATGTGGCGATCCTCGCCGCCGCCGGTCGTCCCAACGTCGACGGCGAGCCGCACCAGGGTTCGCTCGCCGACTTCCTCGTCGGGCAGGCCGAGTTGCTGGGCCGCCCCCGGGTGATCCTGTGCCACCACGACCCCTTGCTGCCGCCCCTGATGCCCGCCCTCGACGTCGCAGAGGCCGAACAGCGCCTCCGCGACGTCCTCGGGCCGGACCGCTACATCACCCTTGCCTACGGCGAGGCGGTCGACATCCTCTCCTGACGGGGGTGCGCGGGCCGACTCCCCCAGCGGTCAACGCGGCGTAGCCGGCTAGCCTCCGGCGGCCGGCCGAGCGGTCAGATCCGGCGAGGAGCGGCGAAGGTTCGACAGACGAGGGGCTCGAAGTGGTCCAGCGGCAGCGTGTCGTAGGCAGGGTCGAAGGCGGCTTGGTCCCACTCGTCGGCGAACCGCTCGGCCAGGTCGCACGCCGGGTGGCACCGGTGCTGGTCCCGGGCGTCGGGGTTCTTCCCCAGGTACTCGTAGTAGTGGCGGCCCTGGACGTCCTGGTGCACGGCGATCATCCACGCCACCTCCTCGCGGACGTAGGGGGCGAGGAGCGCCGCGGCGATCGAGGCGACCGAACCGAGCCAGCGCCTCTTCGACTCGCTCACCGACCTGGTCAC
>CAYUXB010000114.1:0-10995 GCA_964448525.1 uncultured Acidimicrobiaceae bacterium | reverse complement strand
CTGGCGGCCACGTTCGGCGCCCAGTGCGTGGTCGTGGCCATCGACGCCCGCCGCCGCGACGGGGGCGGGTTCGAGGTCTACACGCACGGCGGGCGCACGCCGACGGGCGTGGACGCGATCGAGTGGGCGCGCCGGGCCGAGGCCCTGGGCGCCGGCGAGATCCTGCTCACCTCGATGGACCGCGACGGCACCAAGGAGGGCTTCGACATCGAGCTCACCCGGGCGGTCACCGACGCCGTCGGGGTGCCGGTCATCGCCAGCGGGGGCGTGGGCACGCTCGCCCACCTGGTCGACGGGGTGATCGAGGGCGGGGCCGACGCGGTGCTGGCCGCCTCGATCTTCCACTTCGGCGAGCACACGGTGGCCGACGCGAAGAACGAGTTGGAGCGGGCCGGCGTCATCGTCCGGCCGGTGCAGCAGAGCTGAGCCGGCAGCGCCCTCAGCCGGACGCCCGGTCGAGGATCCACAGGGCCACCGACCGGGCCACCTGGGCGGTGGCGCCGGCGAGGAAGTGGTCGGCCATGGGAACGGGTTCGACGGCCACCTCCGGCCAGCCGCGGGTGGCCTTGTCCACCCAGGACGGCGGGGCGAACTGGTCGTGCTCCGGCGCCATCACGAGGACGGGGCGCGTGTCGCCCGAACCCGGTCGGGCCGGGCCCGAGAACCTGAACGGGGGCGCGACGGCCGCCCAGCCCGCGTGGCGTTCGTCGCCGACGGCGAGGGCGACGTCCGCCCCGAACGAGTAGCCGGCGAGGAACAGGGGCACCGAGTCGTCGACCTCGGTCGCGAGGCGGTGGAGCGCAGCCACGACGTCGGCCCGCTCGGCGGTGCCCTCGCCGGTGGCCGTCCGGGCGCCGAGCGGTCGGAAGTCGAAGCGCAGGACGGCCACACCCGCAGCCGGCAGCACCCGGAACAGGGCGTCGATCACGGCGTTGTGCCGGTCGCCGCCGTGCGCGGGGTGGGGGTGGCACAGCACGGCCCCGGCTGCGGTGTCCACGGGCACGCGCAGGTCGCCGACGAGGGTGTGCCCGTCGGCGGTGAGCAGCGACATCTCGTCGGCGGAGTCGTGGGTCACGAAGGGAGGACGGTAGCGTCGATGACGTGCCCGACACCGCAACCACCGCTGCCGACAACGGTCGCCGCAGCGGCGACAAGCTCGCCATCAAGATGCTGAACGATCGGGTGCTCGTCCGGCTCGACGGCGCCGAGGGCGAGCGCACCTCGTCCGGCGGCATCCTCATCCCGGCGACCGCCCAGATGTCCAAGCGCCTGGCGTGGGCCGAAGTCGTCGCCGTCGGCCCGAACGTGCGGGCCATGCAGGTCGGCGACCACGTGCTCTTCAACCCGGAGGACCGCTACGAGGTCGAGGTCCGGGGCGACGACTACATCATCCTGCGCGAGCGCGACATCCACGCCGTGGCGGCCAGCCGCCTGGGTGAGGCGTCGACGGGGCTCTACCTGTAGTCCGCATCGGCCGGGTCGGCGGCCCTGGCCAGCTCGACGGCGGCTCTCGTCGGCTCGCCGTCCCACCGGGAGGCAAAGCCGTCGGCGTGGCGCCATCCCGCGGCCGCCAGCGTGCGGTGGCGGGCGATGTGCGCGGCCGGACCGTCGGGATGGACGCCCGTGTCGACCGCGGCCGGGTGCTCGGAGCCCACGCACAGGTCGACCGTCCAGCGTCCGACCGGGTAGGCGGTGCGGACCGCGACGCCGAAGCCAGTGAGCTCCCGGGCCACCGCCGCAGCCCAGGCGCTGGGCGGAACCCCGTCACCCGGCGGGCGCGGCGGGCGGTCGGCATGGGCGAGGTACTGCTCGACCAGGCCTGACGAGGACGAGGTGTCCACCGGAGGGAGGGCGGTGACGACGGTGAGCGTCCGCCGGGCACGCGTCACCATGACGTTGAACAGGTGCGGGTCCTCGACGAACCGGCGCCGCCCGGCCCCGTCGGACGGGGCCAGCCCCAACAGCAGCACGACGTGGTCGGCCTCCGCACCCTGGAACTCGTGGACGGTGCCGACCCGCAGCCGCAGCCGCTCGACATCTTCCACCTGGTAGGCGGCGAGCAACTCGGCCTGGGCGGCGTCCGCCAGGGCCCGGAAGGGGGACACGATGGCGATGTCGGTGCGGCCGGTGTCGGCCTGGCGGGCCACCTCGGCCAGGGCTGCGTCCAGTTCGGCGGTGTCGCCCGGCGGCACGCGCCGCACCGCGATGGCGTCGGTCGACTCGTTGGCGGGGTGGCGGGTCACGACCGTCAACCGGCCGTCGTAGAACCGGCGGGCGGAGAAGTCGATCAGGTGGGGGACCGACCGGTGGTGCTCGTCGAGCCAGGTCATCGGCGCAGCGCCGGCCGCCACGTCGAGCGCGGACGCCCGCCGGACGTCGAGGCGGGCGGCCAGCGCCGACAGCCCGTGGTCTGCTGTCGTGCGCGCCACGAGCGCCTCGGACACGAACGACACGTGCCGGAGCTGGTGAGGGTCGCCGACGACGACGGCTCGCCGCGCCCGGAGCAGGGCGCCGGCTGCGCTCACCTGGTCGATCTGGCTCGCCTCGTCGAGCACGACCAGGTCGAACAGGCCCGGGGTGTCGGGTAGGAGGTCCTCCACGTCCCGCAGCGTCCCGACCCACAACGGGAGAGCGGCCACGATGCGGCTGCCGTCGAGCTGGCGGAGCAGGCGTCGCCGCGTGTGTCGCCCCGCACGCAGGGCGGTGGCCAGGCGTTGCTGCGCACGGGCGTGCGCGAGGGCCCGCGCGGCGGTGGCGGCGTCGTCGTCGCTCGTGCCGCGTTCGGTCGAGCGGCGCACGAGGTCGTCGTTCTGGGTGCCGGCGAAGCGCACCGGGTCGGGCCCCGTCCGCCGTGCCAGCAGCGAGGCCACGACGTCGGCCGCGTGCTCGGAGCGGGTGGCGATCAGAACCGAGCCGCCGTGCGCCACCGTGTCGGTGGCGATGGCCGCCACCGTGTGGCTCTTGCCGCTGCCGGGCGGGCCGGAGATCACCGAGATGCGGTCGTGGCGGGCCCGCACCACCGCCTCGGTCTGCGTCGGCGAGAGGCGCAGCGGCGTGCACACCGGGGGCTCCGGAGAGGCGGTCTCGCTGACGGGGTGCCCGGTCGCGGGCCGTTCGTACAGGTGGGCGAGGGCGGTGTCGTCGATGCCGGGCACGCCGGCCCACGAGCGCAGGGCCGCCTCCGCACTCGGCCGGTACACGTCCCGGGCGACGTACACGAGCGCGCCCACGACCGCGACGAGGCCGTCGTCGGTGCGATGACGCAGCGGATCCGCGCTCGGGGGCAGGACGGCGGTGACGGGCGGGAGACCCGCGGCGGCGACGACCTCGCGGATCCACCCTTCGAGTGGCGCCGGCGTCGCCACGTCGTGCTCCACCGCCTGTTCCAGGCCTCCGGCCACGTCCGGGTCGGTCACCAGCGGGGTCAGCTCCGGCGCCCCGGCGGGCACGATCGTGATCTGGCGCAGCACCGAGACCGACACCCGCACGGGCTGGGAGATGAGCGGGAAGAGGTAGCGGACCTTGCGACCGTCGATGGCGACCGTGCCGCTGATCGCCACCCAGCCCAGGCGGAGCAGGTGCTCCGCGGGTTGGAGGGCGTCGAGCGCGGCCAGGCTCCGCAGGGCGTTCGTCCGCCTGCGGTCGCGCCGGTGACGTTGCCGCCGTCGTCACCGAGGGGCAGGGCGAGCGAGGTGCCCAGCCACTGCGGGAGGACCTGCGTGCGCGTCAGGTCGAGGGCCTCCGGCCGCGTGCCCTCGGGCACCCCCGGCTTGGTCGTGCCCGACGTGGCGGCGGCGATGTCGGCGAGGTAGCGCAGGATGGGGGCGGGGTCCACGGCGCGGGCGAACTTAGCCCCGTCACGCCGGTCGCCCCGGCGCCCGCCTGTGCGGTGAATCCGATTCCTGGCGGGGGCTCCACGCCCGTAGCATGGCGGGGTGCCGGCCCCGACCCCGACCCCCATCCCCATCGTCGACGACCAACTCGCTCAGGTCGCCTACAATGCCGACGGCCTCGTGCCCGCCATCGTCCAGGACGAGGCCGACGGGACCATCCTGATGATGGCGTGGATGAACGCCGAGACGCTGCGCCTCACCCTCGAGGAGGGGCGCACGGTGTTCTGGAGCCGCAGCCGCCAGGAGGTGTGGCGCAAGGGCGACACCTCCGGCGAGGTCCAGTTCGTGCGCAGCGCGCACTACGACTGCGACGGCGACACCCTGCTCTTCGTGGTGGAGCAGCAGGGTGACGGCGCCTGCCACACCGGCAACCGCTCGTGCTTCTTCCGGTCCTTCGGGCCGGACGGCACCACCTGAGCGGCGCCCCGCGATGATCCGGCCGACGCTGGACGACTTCCGCGGCCTGGCGCGCACGCACACGGTCATCCCGGTGTGGCGCGAGCTTCTGGCCGACCTGACGACCCCCGTCGCCGCGTTCAGTCGCCTGGTCGGCGACGGCACGGGCTTCCTCCTCGAGTCGGTCGAGCACGGCGAAGCTCGCTGGAGCCGGTGGAGCTTCGTCGGGCGCAACCCGCTCGCCACGCTCACGGCCCGGGGCGACGACGTGGAGATCACCGGCGCGGTTCCCGAGTCCGTGCCGCGCGACCAGGGCATCCTCGCCGCACTCGAGGCGTTGCTGGCCGAATGGCACGCCCCGTCGCTGCCCGACCTGCCTCCCCTGCACGGCGGCGTCCTCGGCTACCTCGGCTACGACGTGGTGCGCGAGGTCGAGCACCTGCCGGATGTGCCCAAGGACGACCAGGGGCATGCCGACGCCGTCGTGTCCGTCATCGGACAGCTCGCCGCGTACGACCACTGGCGCCAGCGGGTCGTGCTCATCGAGAACGTGGTCGCGCCCGCGGGGGCGACCGACGACGAGCTGGACGACCTGTACCGCTCCGCGGTGGCGCGGCTCGACGACCTGGCCGCGGACGGCGCCCGGCCGGTGGACGAGATGCTGGTCGAGCCGCCGAGCGGCGACGACCCGCTGCCTGACGTGCGCTCGACCATGGGCACCGACCTGTACTCCCGAGCGGTCGAGGTCGCCCGTGAGCACATCCTGGCCGGCGACATCTTCCAGGTGGTGCTGTCGCAGCGGTTCGACTTCGACCTCGACGCCGAGCCGTTCGACCTGTACCGCGTGCTGCGCCAGGTGAACCCGAGCCCGTACATGTACTTCGTGCGCCAGCCGGGGCTGACGCTGGTGGGCGCGTCACCGGAGCCGATGGTGCGGGTGACCGACGACCGGGTCGTGTCACGACCGATCGCCGGGACGCGCCGCCGGGGGGCCACCGACGAGGAGGACGCCCGTCTGGCCGGCGAGCTGCGCGAGCACCCGAAGGAGATCGCCGAGCACGTCATGCTCGTGGATCTCGCCCGCAACGACGTGGGTCGTGTGGTGCGGTTCGGCACCGAGCAGGTCGAGGAGTACCTCACGCTCGAGCGCTACAGCCACGTCATGCACCTGACCTCGCAGGTGGCCGGCGAGCTGGCCGAGGGGCGCAGCGCCATCGACGTGCTGCGGGCCACGCTGCCGGCGGGCACCGTGTCGGGGGCGCCCAAGGTGCGGGCCATGGAGATCATCGACGAGCTCGAACCGACGAAGCGCGGCCCGTACGCGGGCGTGGTCGGCTACATCGACTTCTCGGGCAACGTCGACACGGCCATCGCCATCCGCACGATGGTGGTCGACGACGCCGGACGGGCGTCCGTCCAGGCGGGCGCGGGCATCGTCGCCGACTCCGTCCCCGAGCACGAGGACCTGGAGTGCCGCAACAAGGCCCGCGCCCTGCTGGCCGCGGTGCCGGCCGCACGCCGGATGACCGCGGCCCGCCGTCAGGCGGGCGGGTCGACGTAGGTCCAGTCCGGCTGCTTGAGGGCCTGGCGCTCGTCGTAGGTGGCGACGCCGTCGGCCAGGTCGGTCAGCTTGGGCAGGGCGAACCCCCGCGACGGCAGCGGTGCGCCGTCGAGCGCGAGGTTCACCTCGTCCGCGAAGGCGGTGGTGATGCTGCCGATGACCCGCTGCTCCTGCACGGGCAGGTAGCAGCGGTTGCCGTCGGTGACCGTGCGCAGCCGGTAGGCGATCGTCTCGACGTCCTCGGGCACGGCGCCGCCACCGGCGAGCCGGTCGAGCCCCTCGGTGACGGCCCCGCAGCCGAGCTTGCAGGCGGGGCACTGGCCGCACGACTCGACGTAGAGGAACCGGGAGATCACCTGGGCGACCTCGACCATCGATGCGGTGTCGTCGAGCACCAGGAACCCGGCGGCACCCATCCCGGCGCCGATCGCCTCGAAGCCTTCGTAGCTGACCGGGACGTCGAGCCGGTCGCCGGTGACGACCGGGTTGGCGGAGCCCGACAGCACGGCCTTGACCGTGCGGCCGGCGGGCAGCCCGCCGCCGATGCGGTCGATGACCTCCCGCAGCGGCGTGCCCAGTTCGACCTCGCCGACGCCGGGGCGGACGACATCGCCGACGACGGTGGCGACGACGAGGCCGGGGGAGCGCTCGGTGCCGAGCGAGCGGTGCCACTCGGGGCCGCGGGCAAGGACGTGGGTGACGGTGGCGAGCGTCTCCACGTTGTTGACGACGGTCGGGTTGGACGCCGAGAAGTCGGTGACGACACCTCCCGGCGACGCGCTCCACCCGCTCTGGGGCACGGTGGCGAACAGGCCGTGGATGTAGGGCGGCACGTTGCGGGGCAGCGGCGCCTCGCCCTCGATCACCTGCAGCAGCCCCGTCTCCTCGCCGTACAGGTAGTGATCGGGGCCGAGCACCACCTGCACCGGTGTCTCGCCGAGCAGGCCGGCGGCGGCGAACTCGTCGACGGCGGCGGCCAAGCGCTCGGCCTCGGGGCCGAAGCGCTCCTTGATGCCGATGAAGGCCCGCTCGGCGCCGACCGCGAAGGCGGCGATCGCCACCCCCTCGACGACCGAGTACGGGTCGGCGCGGATGATGGCCCGGTCCTTGAAGGTCGCCGGTTCGCCCTCGGCGCCGTTGCAGACGACGAACGCCCGGTCGGCGCCGCCGTCCTCGACGTCGGTGTCGACGGCGTCGCGCACCGACTGCCACTTGCGCCCGGTCGGGAACCCGCCGCCGCCCCGGCCGCGCAGTCCGGACAGGATGACCTCCTGGATCGTCGCCCCCGGCCCGAGCTCATAAGCCCGGCGGAGCCCGGTGAGACCGCCCCGCGCCTCGTGGTCGGCCAGGTCGGTGACGGGAGGGTCGGCGAGCAGCACGGGTGCATCCATGCCGCCATACCTACCCGATGGGCCCCCTCCGCGCATGGTCCGGCGAGGCATCCCCGGGTGCGACTGCCACACTGGCGGGCATGAGCGCCGACCCCGAACGCACCACCACCGAGGTCGTCGACCTGCGCACCACCTTGGCCGCGGCCGCCATCGCCCGCGACGTCGTGCGGGTCTCCGGCCCCGACGCGGTCACCTACGTGCAGGGCCAGGCCAGCCAGGACGTCGCGGGGCTGGGCGTCGGGGCGTCGGCCCGGTCCTTCGTGCTCCAGCCGGCCGGGAAGGTCGACGCCTGGCTGCGGGTCACCCGCACCGGCGACGACGAGCTGATCCTCGACGTCGACCCCGGCCACGGCGAGGCGCTGGTCGCCCGGCTGCGGCGGTTCCTGCTCCGGACCAAGGCCGAGGTCGAGCCGCTCGACCGGCAGGTGATCGCCCTGCGGGGACCAGGCGCCCAGTCGGCGGCGACCGAGGCGATGGCCGAGCTGGCGGTGCCCGCGGGCTGGCCAGGGCTCGATGGCGTCGACCTCCTCGGACCGCACGTGCGGCCGCCGCTGGCGGTGCCGGAGGCCGATGTCGCCGCCTACGAGTCGGCGCGGATCCGCAGCGGCGTGCCGGCGATGGGCGCCGAGCTGACCGAGGCCACGATCCCGGCCGAGGTGGGCCAATGGGTCATCGACGCGTCGGTGAGCTTCACCAAGGGCTGCTTCACGGGCCAGGAGCTCGTGGCCCGCATCGACAGCCGGGGCGGCAACGTGCCCCGCCACCTCCGGGGCCTCGACATCGGCGGCCTCGTCGCGCCGCCGGTCGGCGCCGCCGTGCTCGTCGACGGCGCCGAGGTCGGACGGGTCACCTCCGTGGCTCCCCGCGCGGGGCACGACGGGGTGGTGGCCCTCGCCGTGATCGGCCGGGCGGTCACGCCGCCGGCCGCGGCGGAGGTGCGGGTCGACGAGCACGGCGGGGCGGTCGCGGCCACCGTCGTCGAGCTGCCGTTCCCGAGCTGAGCGAAAGGTCCGCGGATGGGGGAGCGCACGCACTACGAGGTCCTGGGGATCAGCGTGCGGGCGACCCCGGAGGAGGTGCGGGCCGCGTACAGGCGAGCCGCACGCACCCGTCATCCGGACGCCGGTGGCGACGCCCGCGCGATGACCGAGCTGAACGCCGCCTGGCACGTGTTGCGCGACCCCGGGCGGCGGGCCACCTACGACCGGCTGCTCGCGCGCCGGCCGGCCGCGGCACCCGCGGCGGCGCCCCGGGAGAGCGACGACGGCGACCTGGCGGCCGAGTGGGCCGACCTCACCGACATCGTCGACACCGACCCGATCCGACCGATCCGGTCGCTCGAGGGCTGGTGGGCGATGTTCCCGCCCGCCACGCTGATGGCGGCGATCGGGTCGTTCCTCGGTGCGTTCGTGTTCATGGCGCCGGGTCTGTTCGCCCTGTCGGGCGGGCTGTTCGTGCTCGCCCTCGGCCTGTTCGTGCTGGCACCGCTGCGGGCGATGAGCAGGAAGGGCCCGTGACCGCGCCGGGCACTAGTGTCGCCGCGATGTCGCAGATCGCCTATGTCGTCAAGCTGACCACCGCCGAGGGCAAGCGCGAGGAGGCCCTGGCGGCGCTCGGCAAGCTCGTCGTCGCCACCGAGGACGAGCCGGGCACCCTGGAGTACCGGATGCACACAGAGGCGAACGACCCGAACGTCATCTGGTTCTACGAGCTCTACGCGGACCAGGCGGCGTTCGAGACCCACATCGGGAGCCCGACCATGGCCGAGGTCATGGGGTCGCTCGGCGGCCTGCTCGACGGTCCGGCCGACATGCGCCAGCTCGAGATCGTCCGGGCCAAGGGCGCACCCGCCTGACGGCCCGGCGACACGTGGCCACCTACCTCGACCGCATCCTGGCCGCCCACCGGGCGCGGGTCACGGCCGACGCCCGCGACATCGCACCGCTGGTGGCCGAGGCCCGGGCGCAGCCGGCGCCGCGGGGCTTCTCCGCCGCGCTGCGCGCCGCATCCGGCCTCGGGGTGATCGCCGAGGTGAAGCGCCGCTCGCCGTCCAAGGGCGACCTGGCGGCGGGGCTCGACCCGGCGTCGCTCGCCCGGGCCTACGAGCGGGGTGGGGCCACGTGCCTGTCGGTGCTCACCGACGCCGAGTTCTTCGGTGGCTCACCCGACGACCTGCGTGCCGCCCGGGCGGCCACCGCGCTGCCGGTGCTCCGCAAGGACTTCACGGTGGGGGCCGCCGACGTGTGCGACGCCCGCATCATGGGGGCCGACGCCGTGCTGCTGATCGCGGCGGCCCTCGACGACGACGAGCTGGGCGAGCTGCACACCCTGGCCGTCGACATCGGCCTCGACGCCCTCGTCGAGGTGCACGACGAGGCCGAGCTCGACCGGGCGCTCGCGGCGGGGGCCCAGCTCATCGGAGTCAACCAACGTGACCTGGTCACCTTCGCCGTCGACAACGAGCGGGCGGTCCGTGTCGGGCGGGCCATGCCGGGCTCGGTCGTCCGGGTGGCGGAGTCGGGCGTCCGCGGTGCGGACGACGCCGCCGTCCTCGCTGCGGCGGGGTTCGACGCCGTGCTCGTCGGTGAGCTGCTGGTGACCTCCGGCGACCCCGAGGGTGCGGTCGCGGCCCTGCGCGCCGCCGGCTGATCCCGCGGATCGTCTCCCGGTTGGCATGGATCTCGCTGCGGCCCCGCCGTCCCTGGTGGATAGCCTGCCCGCGGTGTTCGTCAAGGTGTGCGGGATCACGACGGAGGAAGACGCCCTGCTGGCGGTCGCGATGGGCGCCGACGCCGTCGGCTTCGTCTTCGCGCCGTCCTCCCGCCAGATCGCCCCGCAGAAGGCGGCCGACATCGTCAAGCGGCTGCCCGCGGAGATCGTCACGGTCGGCGTCTTCAGCGACGAGTCCCGGCAGCGGGTGGTCGACATCGCCCACAAGGCCCGCCTGCGGGCGGTGCAGCTCCACGGGCGGATGTCCTCGGCCGACACGCACTGGATCCGCCAACGGGTGCGGTTGCTGATCATGGCGTTCGCGGCAGGTGATCCGCGGCTCGACGACTCCGACGACTACGCGGCCGACGCGTTCCACCTCGACAACGCCACGCCCGGCTCGGGGGTGGTGTTCGACTGGTCGCTGGCCGAGGGCGCGCCGTCGAACCGCCGGATCATCCTCGCCGGTGGCCTCACCCCGGACAACGTGGCCGACGCGGTGCGCACCGTGCGGCCGTGGGGGGTCGACGTGTCGACCGGCGTCGAGTCGTCGCCCGGCCGCAAGGACGCCCTCAAGATCCGGGCGTTCGTCGAGGCGGCCAAGGCCGCGGAGCCGCCCCCGTCACCCGACCAGGGCGACCGCGAGGAGCGGCCGTTCGACTGGATGCTCGACGAGCGCCTGTGATCCGCGCGCTCACGCCCCTGCCCCTGCCCCCCGCCCCCCTGGACCCGCAGATGACCGACATGACATCCACCCCCGTGATGGGCGATCCCGGTCCGACCGGTCGCTTCGGCGAGTTCGGCGGGCTGTTCGTCCCCGAGACGCTGGTCCCGGCGTGCCAGGAGCTCGAGACAGCGTTCCGGGAGGCGTGGGCGGATCCGGGCTTCCGGGGCGAGCTCGACCGTCTGCTGCGCGACTACGCGGGCCGTCCGTCGCTGCTGACCGAGTGCGCCAACCTCTCGGCCGAGCTGGGGTGCCGGGTCCTGCTCAAGCGCGAGGACCTGAACCACACCGGCTCGCACAAGATCAACAACGTGCTCGGCC
>CAYUXB010000113.1:0-11077 GCA_964448525.1 uncultured Acidimicrobiaceae bacterium | reverse complement strand
GCGGTCGCGTGCTCGATGCTCTTCGCGAACAGCTCGCGCTCTTCGGCGTCCATCAGCGATCGGCCCCCAGGTCGAGCAGGCGGCGGGCGACGATGTTGCGCTGGATCTCGGAGCTGCCCCCGTAGATCGTCGCCGCCCGAGAGTAGAGGGCCTCCGACCGCAGACGCGCGCTGCGCGGGTCGTCGCCGAGCAGCACGTCTTCGGCCAGCCCGTCGGTGATCAGATCGAACACCGCCTGCTCGGCCGTGGCCAGCAGGATCTTGTCGATCGACGTCTCGGCGCCGAGCTTCTCGCCGGCCGCCAGGCGACGCTGCGTCGCCCGTGACCGGGCCCGGAAGGCGTAGAGCTGCTGGAACACCTCGCCGACCGCCGCCGGGGTGACCGCGTCGGGCGGGGCGTCGGCGAGGAACTGCTCGAGGCGCCGGTACAGGTAGGCCCCGCGGTGCCACAGGGCGGTGCTGCGCTCGTACGGGAGGAGGTCCATCGCGACCGCCCACCCCTGGCCCTCGTCGCCGAGCGTGCGGTCGAACGGCACCACCACGTCGTCGAAGAACACCTCGGAGAACTCGGCGAGGCCGTGCATCGTCTCGATCGGCCGCACCGTGATGCCGGGCGTGTCCATGTCGACGAACAGGGCGGTGATGCCCCGGTGGGCGGACTCGGGCGTGCCGGTGCGGGTGAGCAGCACGCAGCGCTGGGCGTACTGGGCGAGGCTCGTCCACACCTTCTGGCCGTTGACCAGCCACCCGTCGCCGGTGCGGGTCGCCCGGCAGGCGAGGGAGGCGAGGTTGCTGCCCGTGCCCGGCTCGGAGAAGCCCTGGCACCAGGTCTCGTCGCCGCGCAGCAGCCGGGGCACCATCTCGGCGGCCAGTTCGGGACGGGCGTAATCGATCATCGTCGGCGCCAGCACCTCGGTCATCGAGTAGATGCCGGGTTCGACCAGGTTGCGGGCGGTCAGGGCCTCGCCCAGGTAGGCGCGCAGCAGGTTCGTGCCGCCGAGCCCGCCGACCTGCTCCGGCCAGCCCCAGCGCATCCACCCGGCGTCGTAGGCACGTCGCTTGACCTCGGACAGGTGTGCCATCTGCGCGTCGAGCGTCGCGCGGTCCTCGTCGGTCGGCGCGAGGTCGGCGGCGTCGTCGTCGAGCCAGCGATCGAGCGCGGCCCGGAACTCGTGCAGGTCCACCGCGCTACCCGGCCGACGCGGTGGTCGGTTCCGGGCGGGTGGGATCGTGCGGCTTGCCGGAGTCCTTGGCGCCGCTGCGCCGCAGGAAGGTCATCGAGCGGGTGTGCAGCTTCCAGCCCCGCTCGGTGCGACGGTAGGTGTCGGTGTACCAACCGATGCGCATGGCGTGGTCGGTCTGGTCGACGAAGCACAGCGGCTGCTCGCCGGTGGCGGTGTCGCCGTCGAGTTCGATGGCGGGCTCGCCGGTGAGGAACAGCCCCTTCGGCGCCGCGGCCACCAGCGTGGGGAAGTCGGCCAGCGTGTAGGTCGATCCGAAGGCGCTGTAGGTGCCGTCGGGCGTGAACACGTCGATGACGGCCTCGATGTCGTCCTTCGTCATGCCGACGGCGTACCGGGCGAGCACCTGGGTGATCTCGGCGATGTCGGCGATGTGGGCGATGTCCATGGTCATTCCTCGGTCACTCCTCGTCTCCGTAGACGACGTGCACGCTGGAGGTCGGCACGGCCTGGCAGGTGAGCACCCAGCCCTCGTCGATCTCGTCGTCGTCCAGGGCATTGTTCACGTGCATGGTCGCGGTCCCCTCGACCAGGCGGGCCATGCAGGTGGCGCAGCTGCCCGATTCGCACGAGTAGGGCGGCGCCATGCCCATCTGCCGGGCGGTCTGCAGGATCGTCGTGCCGGCGTGGTGCGCGACCGAGTCGGTGCGCCCGTCCAGCTCGATGGTCACCACGGTCTCGGTGGCCGGCTCGTCCGCGGGGGCGTCCGGCTCGACCTCGGTGGCGGGGCTGAAGCGCTCGATGTGGATGTGGTCGGCGTCGACGCCGCCGTCGAGCAGCGCCGTCTCGACGATGTCCATGAACGGCCCGGGCCCGCACACGAAGTAGTCGGCCGCGTCGCCCGCCGAGGCGGTGAACGGGGCCAGCGCGTCGGCGTCGACGTACCCGTGCTCCACGTCGAGGTGGTGGACGACCTCCAGGCGCCCGGGGTGTTCGGCGACCAGGGCGTCGAGGGCGGCAGCGAAGATGACGGCGTCGCGGTCGCGGTTGGCGTAGAGGAGCCGGACGCGGCGGTCGGTGGTGGCGAGAGCCGTCTTCAGCAGCGAGAAGATCGGGGTGATGCCGCTGCCGGCGCCGAAGGCGACGATGTCCCCGCGGCCGTCACCGAGGCAGAACACCCCGGCGGGCCGGGTGACCTCCACGATGGCTCCGGGGCCCAGATCGTCGATCATCCGGTTCGAGACCGCGCCACCAGGCACGCGCTTGACCGTCACGGCGAGCTCGTCGTCGACGGCCGGCGACGACGACATCGAGTAGCACCGCAGGTGCGGCTCGCCCCCGACCTCCACCCGGAAGGTGAGGAACTGGCCGGCCTCGTACGCGAACGCGTCCCGCAGGTCGTCCGGCACGTCGAGGACGAACGAGGCGGACTCGGCCGTCTCGTGCACGACGCGGCGTATTGGCATGGGATGGAACCCGTGGTCCCGGGCACCGCGTTGGGTGGTGCGTGCCGCCGGCGTGGCCATGGCGGCGTACGGTAATAGAGTTCTCTCAGATCGACAATGTGCGTGTCAGCAACGGGGGAACGGGCGCGCCGCCAGAGGGGAACGTGGAGGGGACATGACACGGGACATCACCCAACCCAGCATCGGCCGGGACACCTGGCGCCTGCGCACCGTGCCGACCGACTTGGCACAGCAGTACCACGACGCCGGCTGGTGGACCGACGCCAGCCTCGGCCAGGTCGTGGCCGACGGGCTCGGCAGCATGGGCGACGTCGGGTTCCGCGTACACTCCGCCGTGCGCCCCTTCTCGGGCACCTTCGCGGACGTCGACCGGGCGGCCCGCTCGCTCGCCGGCGGGCTGCGGGCTCGCGGCGTCGGGCCGGGCAGCGTCGTCGTCCTCCAGCTCCCCAACTGGGTCGAGGCGGGCATCGCCTTCTGGGCCGCCGCCTACCTCGGCGCGGTCGTCGTGCCGATCGTCCACTTCTACGGGGCCAAGGAGGTCGGCTACATCGTGCGGGCGACCGAGCCCGACGTCGTGGTCACCGCCGACCGGTTCGGCCACAGCGACCACCTGGCGACCTGGGGCGAGGTGCTCGCCGCCCACCCGGTCCCCCACTGGCTCGTCGTCGGCGACACGCCCCGGCCCGACCTGCCCGCGGCGGCGACGCCATTCGCGGACCTGCTCGACGGCGAGCCGATCGCCGGCCCGGCCGCGGTCGATCCCGACGCCCCCGCCATCATCGGGTTCACCTCCGGCACGACGCGCGACCCGAAGGGCGTCGTGCACTCGCACCGCACGATCGGCTGCGAGGCCCGCCAGCTCGACCACTTCTTCCCGTCCGGCGGCCCGCCGCAGATCACGGGCGCGCCGGTGGGCCACTTCATCGGCATGCTCAACGCCTTCCTCGTGCCGATGCTGCGGCTGCGCCCGGTCAACCTCGTCGACGTGTGGGACCCGGGCGAGGTGCTGCGCCTGATGCGCACGGAGGGCCTCGGCATGGGGGGCGGCGCGACCTTCTTCCTGACCAGCCTCCTCGACCATCCCGACTTCACCCCCGAGCACCTGGCGCTGATGCCGTACGCGGGCCTCGGCGGGTCGACCGTGCCGGTCGCTGTGACCGAGCGGGCGACGAAGCTCGGCATCAAGGTGTTCCGCTCCTACGGCAGCACCGAGCACCCGTCGATCACGGCGTGCCTGATCGACGATCCGGAGGTCAAGCGCCTGACGACCGATGGCCGGGTGCTACCGGGCGTCGAGCTGCGGCTCGATCCCGACACCGGCGAGATCGTGAGCCGGGGCCCGGACTGCTGCCTCGGCTACACCGACCCGGCGCTCACCGCGTCGGTGTTCGACGCGGACGGCTGGTACCGGACGGGCGATGTCGGCGTGCTCGACGACGAGGGCTACCTGACCATCACCGACCGGGTGTCCGACATCATCATCCGGGGCGGCGAGAACATCAGCGCCCAGGAGGTCGAGGAGCTCGTGCTCGGCGTCGACGGCGTCGCCGAGGTCAGCGTCGTCGGGGTGCCCGACGACCGGTTCGGCGAGCGGGCGGCCGCGGTGCTGCGCCTGCGACCCGGGTCGGACGCGCCGTCGCTCGCCGACGTGCGCGCCCACCTGGCCGGCGCCGGCCTCGCACGCCAGAAGTGGCCGGAGTCGCTGCACGTGGTCGCCGATCTGCCCCGCACGCCGTCGGGCAAGGTCCAGAAGTTCCGCCTGCGCCAGCAGCTGCGGGATCGCGCCCTGGAAACCACGTTCTCCGATCGCTAGAGTGCGACTCTGACGGACCGGGGGCCGCGCGCAAGGGCGTCCCCGGTGACCACGCGGAGGAGCGCATGGCTGTGATCACCACGAAGAAGCTCGGCGCCACGGTGGGGGCCGAGGTCACCGACGTCGACAAGGAGCGCCTGCTCGCCGACGACGACCTCCCCGGAGCCGTCCTCGAGGCGCTCGAGGAGCACGGCGCCCTCGTGTTCCGCGACCTCCACCTCGACGACGCCACCCAGGTCGCCTTCAGCAAGAGGCTCGGCGACGTCGAGATCTTCGGCAAGGGCGAAAACCCCGAGATCTTCCGGGTGACCCTCGACCCGAAGAAGAATCCGTCCGCGGTCTACCTGCGCGGCACGTTCGACTGGCACATCGACGGCTGCACCGACGACATCCCGATCATGGCGACGATGCTCAGCGCCCACGCGGTGGCGGCGTCGGGCGGCGAGACCGAGTTCGCCAGCACCTACGGGGCCTACGACAACCTCACCGACGAGGAGAAGGAGCGCTTCGAGTCGGTGCGGGTCACCCACACGATCGAGGCGTCCCAGCGGCTGCACAACCCGAACCCCACGCCCGAAGAGGTGAAGATCTGGCGCTCGCGGCCCGCCAAGGTGCACCCCCTCGTGTGGACGCACCGGTCGGGCCGCAAGTCGCTGGTGCTCGGCGCCACCACCGACGGCGTGGTCGGCATGGAGCCCGACGAGGGCCGGGCCCTGCTCGACGACCTGCTGGCCCGCTCGACCACCCCCGATCGCGTCTACCGGCACGAGTGGAGCGTCGGCGACGTCGTCATCTGGGACAACCGCGGCGTGCTCCACCGGGCCTGCCCGTACGACCCGTCGTCGGCCCGCGACATGCACCGCACCACCTTCGCCGGGGACGAGCCGATCCAGTGAGCGACACCACCCCCGGCACCACGCCCGACACCACGCCCGACCGCGTCGCCGTCGTCACCGGCGCCGGCTCGGGCATCGGCCTCGCCATCGCCGAGCGGCTCGCCGCCGACGGCCTCGCCGTCGCCGTCCTCGACCTCGACGACGCCGCCGCGGACACCGCCGCCGCCAAGATCACCGCCGACGGCGGCACCGCCATCGGCGTCACCGCGGACGTGACCGATCGCGCCGCGCTCGACGCCGCCCTCACCGACGTGCGCGAGCGGCTCGGCGCCCCGACGGTCCTCGTGAACAACGCGGGCCTCGACGGGTTCACCCCGTTCCTCAAGATCACCCCTGAGAAGTGGGCGCGCCTGCTCGAGGTCAACCTCACCGGCACGTTCAACTGCTGCCAGCTCGTCGTGCCCGACATGATCGCCGCCGGCTGGGGCCGCATCGTGAACATCTCCTCGTCGAGCGCCCAGGGCGGCCAGCCGCTCATGACGCACTACGTGGCGTCGAAGGCGGGCGTGATCGGCTTCACCAAGGCGCTCGCCCTCGAGCTGGGGCCGAAGGGCATCACCGTCAACACGATCCCGCCCGGGTTCATCGACACGCCGATGCTGCGCAAGTCCGAGAGCCGCGGCCTGCTCGGCGACGGCGTCGAGCACCACGCGTCGCTCACGCCCGTGCGCCGCGTCGGCCGGCCGGAGGACATCGCGGCGGCGTGCTCGTTCCTCGTGCGCGACGAGGCCGACTACGTCACGGGGCAGGTCATCGGCGTCAACGGTGGCCGAAACACCTGAGCACCCGTTCAAGAGCGCCGTTCTCTAGTTACCGATGAGTAGCGGCGGGCGCGGGGAAACCACAGCTCTCCGGATCCTTGGACCGGCGTTCTTGCAGGGGTAACCTGCCCCCATGGCCAAGAACCGATCGGCGGCCGACGCCGCTGCGACCGACCGTCCCGGCACGTGGCGCGAGCTGGCGGTCGCGCGGTCGCTCGACCCGGCCCGCGCCCGGGCGGAAGAGCGCGTGCAGCGCTTCCTCGACGCGGCGATCGAGCTCATGCAGACCGACTCGGGCAAGGACTTCACGGTCCAGGACGTCGTCGAGCGGTCCGGCCAGTCGCTGCGCAGCTTCTACCAGTACTTCGCCGGCAAGCACGAGCTGCTGCTGGCACTCTTCGAGGAGTCGGTCCGCTCCACCGCCGAGTACCTCGAGAAGGTCGCGGCGGAAGAGGACGACCCGCTCGAACGGCTCCACCGCGTCGCCATCGAGCACTACCTGGTGTGCCGCCCCGCCCCGTCGAAGACGCAGCGCAAGAGCGGCGGGCCCACCCCGGCGGCGATGGCGGAGTTCGGTCAGAAGCTGCTGACCGAGCACCCGAAGGAGGCCTCACGGGCCTTCATCCCGGTGGTCACGCTGTTCGAGAAGCTGTTCGACGAGGCCGCAACGGCCGGGAAGCTGCGCCCCGGTCTCAACCACCGCACCATCGCCGGCGTGGCGCTCCAGGCCATCATGTTCAACGCCTTCGCGGCCACGATCAGCCGCACGCCGCTCGGGCCCGACGGCAACGCGGACGCCGAGGAGATGTGGGACTTCATCCTCGGCGGCATCGGCGCCAACGGCACCGCCTGATCCCTACCGGCCGGTGATGCCGGCCGCGTCGTGGCGGAACACGTCGCCGCCCTTCATCACGAACGCCACCCGCTCGGTGGCGGTGATGTCGGCGGTCGGGTCGCCCTCCACCGCGATCACGTCTGCCAGCAGCCCCGGTGCGAGGCGGCCACGGTCGTCCGCGTCGATCAGCTCGGCGGCCACGACGGTGGACGCCCGGATCGCCTGCACGGGCGTCATGCCTCGGTCGACGAGGGCGATCAGCTCCTTGGCGTTGCGCCCGTGCGGGATGGCGGGGGCGTCGGAGCCGGTGGCGATGCGGGCGCCCCGCTCGATCGCCCGGCTGATGGTCGCCTTGGCCCGGGGGAACACCTCGGCGGCCTTGGCCTGTAGCTCCGGCGGGGCGTGCGAGACGTCCATGCCGTCCGCGAGGTAGGTGGTCGGCACGAGGAACGTGCCGCGCTCGACCATCAGGTCGAGCGTCTCGTCCGACATCAGCGAGCCGTGCTCGATGCAGTCGATGCCGACCTCGATCGCGGAGCGGATCGCCGCGTCGCCGTGGGCGTGCGTCGCCACCTTGAGCCCGGCGCGGTGGGCCTCGTCCGCGACCGCCGCCATCTCCTCGGTCGAGTACTGCTGCGCGCCGGCGGGCCCCGTGTGCGACATGACGCCGCCGGAGCCGACCATCTTGATGACCTGCGCCCCGTGCTTGATCTGGTAGCGGACGGCCTTGCGGACCTCGTCGACGCCGTCCGCGATGCCCTCCTGGAGCGTGATGGGCAGCACGTGCGGACCGAGGTTCTGGAACATGGTCGGGTCGAGGTGCCCGCCGGTGGGCGAGATGGCGTGGCCGGCGGGGACGATCCGCGGGCCCGGGATCCAGCCGAGGTCGACGGCCTTGCGCAGGGCGACGTCGAGCAGGATGCCGCCGGTCTGCACGAACAGGCCGAGGTTGCGCACGGTCGTGAACCCGGCCCGCAGGGTGCGTCGGGCGTTGGCGACGGCGCGGAGGGTCTTGACCGCGGGGTCGTCCTGCAGGCCGGCGAGCAGGCCGTGGTCGGGCCCGCCCATCAACAGGTTGACCTCCATGTCCATGAGGCCCGGGAGCAGCGTCAGGTCGCCGAGGTCGATCTCGACCGCGCCGTCGGGGACGTCGGTCGGCTGCACCGCGACGATCCGGCCGCCGTCCACGAGCAGGTCGCCAGGCTCGACCAGCTCCCCGGCGTCGACGTCGAGCATGCGGGCGCTGCGCAGGTGCACCGGGGGCTGAGGAGTGCGGGGACGGGCCATGCGAGGATCGTACCCGTCGCCGCGCACGTCGTTCGCGACCTGCGCGAACCGCGTTATCGCTCGGGTGGCTCCGGGCCGGCTCAGGACTCCAGTTCGAGGGAGTAGTAGAAGGCCCGCTCTCGCGTCGCCGGGTCGAGGCCCGAGAACCCGTGGTGGTCGTAGAAGCGTTGCGTGTCGACGTCCGCCTCGTCGACGTTGATCTCGATCAGGCCGACCTGCCGGTCGCGGGCCATCGCCATCAGCTCCGTCATGATGGCCGAGCCGATGCCGCGGTCCCGGAGGTGGGGCACGACGTACAGCTCGTCGAGCAGGGCGACCGGCCCGGCGTACCAGACGTTCGGCCGCAGCGTCACGAGCGCGACGCCCACCGCCGGTTGGGCGGCGAGGTCGGCGAGGACGGCGACCGTGTGGTCGGTCGCCAGCAGGGCCCGCAGGCGCGGGGCGAGCACCTCCGGCCCGGGCGAGGGCGTCTCGAACTCGGTGTTGAAGTCGTGCAGCATCCGGGCGATCTCGTCCGCATCATCCGGCGTCGCCAGTCGGGTGGTCGCGTCGGTTCGTCCCATGACGGCAGCGTGCCAGGGTGCCGTACGGCCGGGCGAGCGCGTTCGGGTGCGAATCGCGCTCGCTGTACGAGAGCCCGGTCAGGTCCCGGCTGCGATCACCTCGGCGAAACCCCGGAGCGTCTCGGGCGGGGCGAAGTCGGCGAACCAGACGTAGTGCCGCTCGACGCCCCGCGCGCCGAGCTTGGCGAAGTGGTCCGCCAGCTCGTCCGCGGTGCCCACCACGACCGACCGGCCCATGCCCACCGTGCCGAAGCGGCGGGCGACGGTGGCGGTGACGGCCTCCCGCTCGGACTCGGACGGCACCAGCGCCACCATCGTCTGCACCGACACGCGGGCGTCGCCCGCGAGCTCCTTGCGGTCGTCGAGCCGGTCGATCTCGTGCATCGGCACGTTCCACCAGTCGGCGTGGGTGCGGACCAGTGCGAGCGTCCGCTTACCCACTCCGCCCACCACGATCGGGATGCGGCCCGTCGGCGTGGGCCGCTGCTGGGCGTCGCGGAGCTGGAAGAACGTGCCGTCGTAGGTCACCGGCTCGCCGGTCCACAGCGCCCGCACCACCTCGAGCGTCTCGCCGAGGCGGGCCACACGCTCGCGGGGCGGCGCCATCTCCACGCCGAACGTGTCGAGCTCGTCGGGGACGGAGCCCCACCCGATGCCCAGCTCGAACCGCCCGCCGGAGGCGTGGTCGAGCGTCGCCGCCTGCCGGGCGAGCACCGCGGGGTGGCGCAGCGCGTCGCACAGCACGAGATGGCCGACGACGAGGGTGTCGGTGCGGGCCAGCAGCCAGGTCGCCGCCGCCATCGCCTCCCACATGTCGTGTTGGGTGGCGAGCGGCGGGGCCAGGTGGTCCATGAGGGCGATGCCCTCGAAGCCGGCGGCCTCGGCGACCTGCGCGCGCTCGACGATGGCGTCGAGCGACATGCGCATCTGGGGCAGGAAGAGGTGGAAGCTCATCGGTGCATCCTGGTCGATGCCGAGGAGGAGGCCGCTGTCGCCATCGCGAGGCAGACGTCCGCGACGTGGTCGATCACGGCCCGGGTCGGACGGCGCCGGTCCCACAGGTGGTCGGACAGCACGCCGACCACGGCGTGGGCGGCCAGCACCGCGTCGGCGTCCGGGTCGACGCTGCCCAGCTCGGCGAACGGCCCGCGCAGCAGCACGGCCAGCGGCCTGCTGGCCGACGGCCGGCCGGAGGGCAACCCCTCCCCCACGCTGCCCCCGTTCCACAGCACGGCGAGCGTGGTCGCGGCGATGTCGTCGTCGGCGGCCTGGGCCAGTACGCCCGCGACCCAGCGCCGGACCTGGCCCTCGGCGGTGGGCTCCTTGGCCATCTGGTGGGCGAGGTAGCTCCGAAGGCGCTCGGTGCCGTCCTCGAGGACGGCCGCGAACAGGGCGTCCTTCGAGGGGAAGTAGCGGTAGAAGGCGTCGTTCGACACCCCCGCCGCGGCCACGATGTCGGCGACCCGGGGCCGGGACGTCGTGCCGCACCGCCGCACCACGTCGAGCGCGGCGTCGAGCAGCCGGCGCACCTCGCCCTCGTGGTCGACGCCGCGCCGCTCGACCCACTGGCGGGCGACCCGCGCTGTCACGGAGCTCGAATCAGGAATTGCATTCCGCATCAGGAAGAATCATATTCTTGGCGGAGAGGGGAGCGCCATGTGGGATTTCGAGACCGACCCCGAGTTCCAGGCCAAGCTGGACTGGGCCGACACGTTCGTCCGCACCGAGGTCGAGCCGCTCGACCTGCTGTGGCCGGGGCTGGAGTTCACGCCGCTCGACGACACGCGTCGCAAGGTCGTCGAGCCGCTCAAGCAGGAGGTCCGCCGGCAGAAGCTGTGGGCCACCCACCTCGGCCCCGAGCTCGGGGGTGAGGGGTACGGGCAGCTCAAGCTGTCGCTGCTGAACGAGATCCTCGGCCGCTCGTCATGGGCGCCGATCGTCTTCGGCTGCCAGGCGCCCGACACCGGCAACGCCGAGATCATCGCCCACTACGGCACGCCGGAGCAGAAGGAGCGCTACCTGCGCCCGCTGCTCGAGGGCGAGATCTTCTCGTGCTACTCGATGACCGAGCCCCACGCCGGATCCGACCCGACGATGTTCACCACCCGCGCCACCAAGGACGGCGACGAGTGGGTGATCGAGGGGTGGAAGTTCTTCTCGTCCAACGCCCGGACGTCGACCTTCCTCATCGTCATGGCGGTGACCAACCCCGACGTGAGCCCGTACAAGGGCATGTCGATGTTCCTCGTGCCCGCCGACACACCCGGCATCGTCAT
>CAYUXB010000112.1:0-11116 GCA_964448525.1 uncultured Acidimicrobiaceae bacterium | reverse complement strand
TCTGCTCGCGCTCGTCGTGGCCGCCGCCCAGGCCGGCGCCGCGCTTGCGGCCGATCGAGTCGATCTCGTCGACGAAGATGATGGCGCGGCCCATCTTGCGGGCGTTCTGGAACAGGTCGCGCACACGGCTGGCGCCCACGCCCACGAACATCTCCATGAAGTCGGAGCCGGTCACCGACAGGAACGGCACGCCGGCCTCGCCCGCCACGGCCCGGGCGATGAGGGTCTTACCGGTGCCGGGAGGACCGACGAGCAGCACGCCCTTCGGGATGCGGGCGCCGATCTCGGCGAAGCGCTCGGGATGCTTGAGGAAGTCGACGACCTCCTTGATCTCCTGCTTGACGCCGTCGTATCCCGCCACGTCCGCGAACGTGGTACCCGGCCGTTCGGTGGAGTACGTCTTGGCCTTGGAGCGGCCGATGGACATGATGCCGCCCATCTGGCTCTGCGCCCGGCGCTGCAGCAGCCAGAAGATGCCGACGAACAGACCGACCATGACGAAGATGGGGAGCAGGCTCGCGAACCACGACGGCTGCGGGTTGGTGAACTCGACGTTCACGTCGTGCTCGCGGAACAGTGCCAGGTCGTCCTCGGGCGGCTCGGTCGGCCCGTTGGAGGAGAACTCGGTGCCGTCCTCGAGCGTGCCGCTGATCGAGCCGCCGTCGTTCGACCAGGTGATCTCGCTGACCTCGTCCGCGGCCACCTTGGTGCGGAGGTCGGAGTAGGCGATGTCGGTGCGGTCGTCGCTCGAGAAGAGCGGGGACAGCAAGAACATCGAGACGATCACGCCGGCGAGCACCCAGATGGCCCAGCGGGGCATCTGGGTGCCTCCGCTGCCCGAGCCTCCCCGCGGCGAACGCCCCGGAGGCGGGGGCGGCGGCGGGGGAGGGGGCGACTGCTGGCTCATGTGTCACAGGATACGGGTGGATCGCGGACGACCGACCATCACGACACCGGAAGGGTCCACGCTGCGTAGCGGCGCCGAACTAGTTTGTCCGGCCATGACTCGCGTCTGCGTCCGTCCCGGCTGCGGCGACTTCGCCACCGCGACGTTCGTGTACGACTACGAGGCCCGCACGACCTGGCTCCGACCTCTGGCGGGCGAGCGGCACCCGATGGCGTACGACCTGTGCGGCGGGCACGCCGACTCGTTCTCGGTCCCGCGGGGTTGGCAGCTCGTCGACGGACGCACCTCGATGTCGTTCGACGGCGTCCTGGCGTCGTAGAGCAGGGCCGGCTCGCTGGTGGACATCACGCCCGACGGTGAGCAGGAGCTCACTTCCGCCACGTCTGCGGCCCCCCGCGGCGAGCCGCCTACGCTGGGGCGGGTGCCCGAGCCCGACGTCCCGCTGAGCGCGCCCGAGCCGAAGCTTCCGCTCGCTCCACCCACGGTCGACACGCCGGCGGGTCGGCGCCTGGACGACCCCGCGAACGGTTGGGTCCTCGGCGTGACGGCCGCCTGGATCGGCTGGTTCGTCGGGATGTTCGGCGGGGCGATCGCCGGCGCGATCGTGCTCGCCGCCAGCGGCGTCGACGACTTCGACGAGCTGAGCCTCGGCCTGGTGGCGGTCGCTCAGATGGGCCTGTGGTTCGGGTTGCTCGGCGTCCCGTACCTGGCGGCGCGCTTGTTCGGCGACGGCATGCGTCGCGAGTTCGGCCTGACGGTCCGCTGGCCGGATCTGCCGGTGGGGGCCCTGTGGGGGGTGCTCGGCCAGCTCGTGATCTTCCCGCTCGTCTACCTGCCCCTGATGTGGTTCACCGACATCACCCAGGAGGAGTTCAGCGAGCCCGCGCAGAACATGGCCGACAAGGCCACCAGCCCCGTCGGGGTCGTGCTCCTCGTGCTGATCGTGGGCGTGGGGGCGCCGATCATCGAGGAGATCTTCTACCGCGGGTTGCTCCAGGGGTCGCTCGTGCGCCGGCTGGGCCCGGTCTGGGGCATCGGCATCGCGTCCGTGGTCTTCGGGATCGTCCACTTCCAGGTGCTGCAGTTCCCGGCGCTGGCGCTCGCCGGTGTGCTCTTCGGTGTCCTCGCTCACCGGTCGCGACGCCTGGGGCCTGCGATCGTGGCGCACGTCGTCTTCAACATGACGGCGGTGGTCGTGCTGCTGTCCGGGAGCTGAGCAGTGGGACCCGACGCGTCCGACGACGCCACCGACGCCACCGACGGCACCGACTTCGACTCGACCGACGCCGACCGTGGGGCCGGCGCGACCGTTCACACCGACGATGCGCCCGCGGCCGACCCGGTGCCGGCTGGCGGTCCGTGGACTCCGGGCGGTCCCTGGTCCGCTGCCTGGATCGACAGCGGGGCCACCCCCGATGCCGAGGAACCGGACGAGGTCGACGAGGAGGCGCTCGCCCGGTTCGAGCAGCGCCGACGCACCATCCGCACGATCGTCGACGTGGTGGTCGTGGGCGCGTGCGTGGTGTTCGCCATCTGGCACCTCCAGCCGCACCTCCTGCTGCGCGACACCACCCCCGCCGGCGGCGACATGGGCGCCCACGTCTGGGGTCCCGCCTACCTGCGCGACCACCTCCTCCCCAACGGCCAGGTCGCCGGGTGGTCCGGTGCCTGGTACGCAGGCTTTCCCGCCTACCAGTTCTACATGGTGGTCCCGTCGCTGCTGATCGTCGCGCTCAACGCCGGGGTGCACGGCTGGCTCGCCTTCGTCCTGGCCGCGGTCGGTGTCGGTGGCCTCGCCTGGGCGGCGCGTCGCTGGCACGATCGGCGCATCCGTCGGTGGGCGCTGGCGGTGGCCGTCGTCGGCTTCGCCCTCGTGGGTCTTCCCTACGGCGTGGCGTTCAAGCTCGTCACGGTCAGCGGCATCGCCACCCTGCCGATCGCGGCGTACGTGTTCGGTCGCCTGGCGGGTGCCACGTTCCCGTCGCCAGCCGTGCTGGCGGTGGCGACGTTGCCGTTCCTCTTCTACCGCGGCTACACGATCTACGGCGGCAACATCCCGTCGACGCTCGCGGGGGAGTTCGCCTTCTCGATCTCGCTCAGCCTCGCCGTGGTCTACCTGGGTGTGGTGTTCAAGGGGCTCGAGACAGGCCGCCACCGGGCGCTCGCGGCCGGGTTGCTGGCGCTCACCGGCCTGTGCCACATCATCCCGGTCTTCTGGGCGTTGGGGGCCACCGCGGTCGCCGTGGCGGTGCGGTTCAACTTCACCCGTGAGCGCCTCGAGACGGGCCTGCCCACACTCATCGGCGGGTTGGCCGCGGTGACGGTCGGGGCCGGCGCCGCCTTCGCGCTCGGCGGGGCGGCGGCCACCGCGGGCATCGCACTCGCCGCCATCGGCGCGCTGGCACTGGTCGCGGGTCTGTGGCTGGTGTCGGACAGCGTGCGCTGGCTCCTGCCGACCGGCGTGGTCGCCGGCCTGCTGGGGGCCTGGTGGGTCGGCCCGTTCTACCTGCGCAGCGATTACCTCAACGACATGGGCTGGGAGAAGCTGCCCTACGAGGACGCGGAGAAGTCCCGGTTCGCGGAGTGGATGCAGCACCTGTTGCCGTCCGAGACCGCCGACGTCGACCTCAAGTGGATCTTCGGTCTGGCGATACTCGGCGCCGCCCTGACGATCGCCTTGAAGATGCGCCTCGGCATCTTCCTCACGCTGACCACGATCGGCGTGGGCATCGTGTTCATCTTCATCCCCGAGGGCCGGTTGTGGAACGGGCGCCTCCTGCCCTTCTACTACCTGACCACGATGATGCTCGCGGCCCTCGCCGTCTCCGAGCTCGCCCGCGTCATCATGCTGCTCGTGCGCGACAGGCGGCCCCAACCGGCGGGTGCGGGCGCGCCGATCGCGGGCGTCGTGCTCGCGGCGGTGATCGTGGTCGTCGGCGTTCCGCTCGGTCAGCTGCCCTTCACCGACACGATCGAGAACGGCTATGCCTGGCCCCGGATCTCACCGTGGCAGGTGAGGGCCGAGCCCGCCAGCTTCATCCCCTCCTGGGCCCGGTGGAACTACAGCGGGTACGAGGGCAAGGAGGCCTACCGCGAGTACTACGACGTGGTCTCGCGCATGGCCGAGGTCGGCGAGCAGGAGGGGTGCGGCCGCGCCTTCTGGGAGTACGAGAAGGAGCTCGACCGGTACGGCACGCCCATGGCGCTGATGCTCCTGCCGCACTGGACCGACGGCTGCATCGGCTCGATGGAGGGCCTGTACTTCGAGGCCTCGGCGACCACGCCGTTCCACTTCCTCACGCAGGTCGAGCTGTCGACGTCGCCCAGTGCCGCGCAGCGCGACCTGCCCTACGCGAGCGGGTTCGACATCACCAAGGGGGTCGACCACCTCCAGATGTTGGGCGTCAAGTACTACATGGCGACCTCCGACAACGCGATCGCCCAGGCCCGCACGAGCCCCGACCTCACCGAGGTGGCGACGTCGGGGCCGTGGGTGGTCTTCGAAGTGGCCGGCAGCGAGATCGTCGCCCCGCTCGAGAACCAGCCCGCGGTGGTCGTGGGCATCGACGACAGCCAGCTCAACTGGGTGGAGGAGCCGCACGACGAGTCCGGCCGGTTCGGCGGTCCCGCCATCCGCTGGTTCAACGACCCGGCACAGTGGGAGGTGCCGCTGGCCTCGTCGGGCCCGGTCGACTGGCAGCGCGTCGAGGTCGGCGAGGGCCCCGAGACCCAGCCGCTCGACCCGGTCGAGGTCAGCGACATCGAGGTGGGCGACGACAGCATCTCCTTCGATGTCGACCAGGTCGGCGTGCCGGTCGTGGTGAAGATGTCGTACTTCCCGAACTGGCGGGTGAGCGGTGCGGAGGGCCCCTACCGGGTCGCCCCGAACTTCATGGTCGTGATACCGACCGACACCCACGTCGAGCTCACCTACGGTCGGACCCCGATCGAGTACGGCTCCTACGCCGCGACCCTGCTCGGGATCGTGGGCCTCGTCCTCCTGGCACGCCGTCCTCAGATGGTGTTCTCGGGGCGCGGGGCCCGTCGCCGGGACGAGCTCGGTGACGACGGTGAGGACGAGCTCGGTGACGACGGTGACGACCGGGGTGCGCCGGCCGGCGGGATGGCGGAGACCAGTCTCCCCGACGAGGGACGGGCGGAGGACGAGACCGAGCACGGTGACGGCGGGGAGGCCGACCGGGAGGCTCCGGGCTGACCGGCCGACTCCGCCGGCTGGCGGTCGTGGCCCTGGTGCCGACCCTGGTCGACATCGGGCTGCTGGTGCTGTTCCGGCAGCGCCTCGGATGGATCCTGGTGGTGGCCGACCTGGCCGCGATCGCCGTCGCCAGCGTGCTCTCCTACCTGTTGCACCGGTCGGTCACGTTCCGCAGCGACCCGTACGTGCGTTGGGTCGAGATCCCACCGGCGTTCGTGGGCGTCGCCGCGCTGGCGGCGATCGTCGACGTCATCGTCCTCCGCGCCGTGTTCGCCGGCACGGGCTTCGTGTCGACGACCGCGCTCGTCGAGGCCAAGGTCGTCGCGCTGCTCGCCGCCGGAGCGGTGCGCCTCGTCGGGTACCGCTGGGTGCTGCTCGGCGAGCTGACCTGGGCGCGGCGGGTGCGCTGGGCGCGCCCACCGGCTCCGGGTGCGTGCCGGGTGAGCGTCGTCGTTCCCGCCTACGGCGAGGCCGACCGCATCGGCGACACGGTCCGCCGGCTCCGGGCCGGAATCGGGGACGCGATGGGGGATCTCGCCGGTGACGAGGTCGAGATCGTCGTCGTCGACGACGGGTCCTCCGACAGCACGGCCGAAGCGGCGCTCGCCGCCGGCGCCGCCCAGGTGGTGGTGCAGCCGCGCAACCGCGGCAAGGGCGCTGCGGTGCGGCTCGGGGTGCTCGCCGCCCGGGGGCGGACCGTGACGTTCACGGACGCGGACCTCGCCTACGGGCCCGACCAGGTGGCCCGGGCGGTCACGGCGGTGGAGGACGGGTGGGACGTGGCGATCGGCGACCGCCGGCACCCGGAGACGCGCACGCTCGTGGCCCCCTCCCGCGTGCGTGCCTGGGGCAGCCGGGTGATCAACTGGCTCGGCTACGCGGTGCTGCTCGGGAGCTACCGCGACACCCAGAGCGGGCTCAAAGCGTTCCGGTCGGACGTGGCCCGGTTCGTGTTCACCCGAACCCGGGTCGACGGCTTCGCGTTCGACATCGAGGTGCTGCACCTCGTCGAGCGGCACCAGCTGTCGCTGATCGAGGTGCCGGTCGAGGTGGTCAACTCGTCGCGGTCGACCGTGTCCGCGCTCCGTGACGCGGGCCGTCTGGTGGTCGATCTGGTCCGCATCCGGCAGTGGTCGGCCGAGGGCGCCTACGAGGCGGGCGACGACCTCCCGCCGGTGGTCGACGAGCCGGTCGACGGCATGGTCGGGTGACCCAGCCCGGCGCGGGTGGCGACGAGGCCGTGACCTCCGTGCACGTGCGTTCGTCCGGGGCGCACTAGGTTTGGTCACCCATGGCGGCACTCGAATCCCTCGACGCGATATTCAAGGCCTACGACGTGCGGGGCACGGTTCCCGACCAGCTCGATGCCGACTTGTGCGAGCGCATCGGCGCGGCCTTCGCCCGCTTCGTCGTCGGCGAGGACGGCAGCTCCGTCGATCAGGTGCTCGTGGCTCGCGACATGCGGCCGAGCGGTGTCGATCTTGCCTCCGCGTTCGCCGCCGGGGTGCAGCGCCAGGGCCTCGACGTCGTCGACCTGGGCTTGGCGTCGACCGACCTCGTCTACTTCGCCTCGGGCCGGCTCGGCGCTCCGGGCGCGATGTTCACGGCCTCCCACAACCCGGCCCAGTACAACGGCATCAAGATGTGCCTGGCGGGGGCCCGGCCCATCGGCGAGGACACCGGCCTGGCGGAGATCAAGCGCCTGTCGCTCGTCGGGGTCGACACACCGCCGACCACGCCGGGCCGCATCGAATCGATGGATCTGCTCGGCGAGTTCGCCGAGCACGTCCGCAGCTTCGTCGACACCGGCGTCCTCTCCCCGCTCAAGGTCGTGGCCGACACCGCCAACGGCATGGGCGGGCTGGTCGTCCCGCGGGTGTTCGAGACCCTGCCCTTCGACCTCGAGATCCTCTACGGCGAGCTCGACGGCACCTTCCCGAACCACCCGGCCGACCCGATCCAGCCCGAGAACCTGCGCGATCTGCAGGCCCGCGTGCTCGCCGTCGGGGCCGACGTGGGGCTGGCGTTCGACGGCGACGCCGACCGCGTGTTCCTCGTCGACGACGAGGGCGAGCCGCTGTCGGGGTCGACCACGACGGCCATCGTGGCGAAGGGCATCCTCGAGAAGGAGCCGGGCTCGACGATCCTCCACAACCTCATCTGCTCCAAGGCGGTGCCCGAGGTCATCCGGGAGAACGGCGGCACCCCGGTGCGTACCCGGGTGGGGCACAGCTTCATCAAGGCGGTCATGGCCGAGACGGGGGCCGCCTTCGGGGGCGAGCACTCGGCGCACTACTACTTCCGCGACAACTACCGGGCCGACTCGGGCAGCATCGCCGCGCTCGTCGTCCTGGAGCAGATCAGCAAGGCGGGCGTGCCGCTGTCGACGCTGCGCAAGCCGTTCGACCGCTACGCGGCATCGGGGGAGATCAACACGACCGTCGACGACGCGGCGGCGGTCATCGAGCGGGTGGCGGCGGCGTTCCCGGACGCCGCCCAGGACAGGGTCGACGGTCTCACCGTCGACAACGGCGACTGGTGGTTTAACCTCCGGCCGTCCAACACCGAGCCGCTGCTGCGGCTGAACCTCGAGGCCCAGACCCGCGAGGCGTGTGACGCGCACGTCGCCGAGGTGCGGGCCCTCTTCACCGACAAGGGTTGACTCGCCATGGCACTCGACACACAGCTCCTCGAGATCCTCGCCTGCCCGGAGGACAAGGGCCCGCTCCTCTACTTCGCGGACGAAGACGCGCTCTACAACCCCCGCCTCAAGCGGCGGTACTCGATCCGCGAGGACATCCCGATCATGCTGATCGACGAGGCCACCACGGTCGACGACGAGGAGCACGCCCGGCTCGAGGCCAAGGCGGCCGAGCAGGGCATCACACCGACGTTCGACGCGTGATGACCAGCGTGGACGGCCAGGTGCTCGACAGCCTCGACATGTTCGGGGTGACAGCCGCCTTCCCCGAGCAGGTGGCCGAGGCCGCCCGGGTCGCTGCGGGCGTCGAGGGCCTGCCCGCCGCGGACGAGGTCGACAACGTGGTCGTGCTCGGTATGGGGGGCAGCGGCATCGCCGGCGACGTGCTCGCGGCCGTCGGCGGGCCGTTCGTGCCGGTGCCGATCGTCGTGGCCAAGGGCTACGCCCCACCGTCGTTCGTCGGGCCGGGCACGCTGTGCTTCGCGGTGTCGTTCTCGGGCAACACCGAGGAGACGCTCGAGGCCGCCCAGGCCGCTGCCGCGGCCGGGGCCCGCATGGTCGCCGTCACATCCGGTGGCGAGCTGGCGGACATCGCGCCGAGCTGGCAGGCGCCGCACGTGCCGCTGCCGCTCGACATCCCGATGCCCCGCGCCGGCCTGGGGGCGCTGTCGGTGCCGCTCATCCTCCTGCTCGAGCAGATCGGGCTGTTCCCGGGCGCTCGCGCGTGGGTCGACGCCGCGGTCACCCAGCTCGAGGCCCGTCGCGACGCCCTCGTGGCCGGCGACCAGGCGCAGCGCATCGCACGGACGGTCGGCCGAACGATCCCGCTGGTGTTCGGGGCGGGGCCGCTCGGCGCCGTGGCGGGGGCGCGCTGGAAGGCCCAGGTCAACGAGAACGCCAAGGCCCCGGCCTTCACCGCCGCCTTCCCCGAGCTGTGCCACAACGAGATCGTCGGTTGGGGGCAGAACGGCGATGTCACCCGCCAGGTGTTCACGCTGGTCGAGCTGCGTCACGACGAGGAGCACCCGCAGGAGCTCCGCCGGTTCGAGCTGGTGCGCGACCTGATGGCCGAGGTGGTGCACGAGGTGATCGAGGTGCGCGCCGAGGGCGAGGGCCTGCTCGCCCAGCTGTTCGACCTCACGCTGGTGGGCGACTTCGTGTCGCTGCACCTGGCCGCGCAGGAGGGCATCGACCCGGGCCCGATCGCCGTCCTCGACGACCTGAAGCGGGCGCTCGCCGGCCCCTGATTCACCCCCACCCCCCGCCAGCCCTCCGCTACTCTCTGAGCCGGCGGGCCGGGGGAGTGGGGTCTCGTGCTGGAGGTCGAATCAGCTGACGCGGCGTCGGGCGACGTCCCGAACGACACGGCGAGGCGCGCCCGCCGTGGGTCCGCCTTCCGGGTCGAGCGGGTCGAGCGGCTCGACGCAGCACTGGTCGCCGTCGTCGCCCTGGGTGCGGTGCTGCGCTCCTGGCGCCTGGGAGCGCAGAGCCTCTGGTACGACGAGTGGCTGACCGCCGAGGCGACCTCGGGCGGCGTGCGCGACCTCGTCCGGCACGTCGCCACGCGCGAGGGCATCACCCCGCCCTACTTCGCCGTGATGTGGGTGTGGGCCCGACTGTTCGGTGATGGTGAGGCGGCGCTGCGGTCGTTCTCCGTGGTGGTGGGCGTCGCCACGGTCCCCCTGGCCTACGCGATCGCCCGCGAGCTCGGCCAGCAACGTCGGGTGGCCCGAGCAGCGGCCCTGCTGGTGGCGGTGAACCCGATGCTCATCTGGTACTCACAGGAGGCCCGGCCGTACAGCCTGCTCGCGTTCGTCGGTGCCGCGACGCTGCTCGCCACCGTCCGACTCGACCGGTCGGGCCGACACCGCGACGTGGTGGTGTGGGGCCTCGTGGCTGCCGGCGCGGTGGCGGTGCACTACTTCGCCGTGTTCCTGGTGGTGGGGGAAGGCGTCGCGCTGGCGGTGCGACGGCGTCTGCCGCCGCGTCGGCTGGTGGTCGCGTTCGCGCCGGTGGCGGCGGTGCTCCTCGTGCTCGCCCCGGTGGCCCTCGAGCAGCACTCGCGCGCAACCAACCGTGACTGGATCTCGCGGTTCGCGCTCACCGCCCGGATCGAAGAGGCGGGCCGCAGCGCTCTCGTCGGGCCGAGCCCAGCCTGGGACCGGCAGTGGGTCGTGCCCGCGCTGGCACTCGTCGTCGGCGCCGCGATCGCGGCGCGCCGGCTGGCGGGCCGCGACCGGAGGATCATCGCGGCGCTCCTCGCCCTCGCGGCCTCGGCCGTCGTTCTGCCCATGCTGCCGGCGCTCGTCGGCACGGATGTCTTCCTCGGCCGCTACGTGCTCGCGGCCGCGGCGCCGCTGGCCGTCGGGGCCGCAATGCTGCTGAGCGCGCCGCGGGCGCGGGTGGGCGGGGCAGCGCTGCTCGTCGTGGTCGCCGCGTGGATCGTCGCCGACATCGCGGTCGCGACCAACCCGCGCCTGCACCGGTCGGACTGGAGGTCGGTCGCCGAGGTGGCCGACGGCGGGTCGTCCCGTCGCGTCCTGGTGGTGGACACCAACGGCGGGCAGAGCAGCCCGCTGCACCGCTACCTGGACGGGGCCGGGCTCCTCGAGGGTGACCAGACCGTCCTGGTCGACCAGATCGACGTGCTCGTGGCGCGGTCCGCAGGTGCGCCGTGCAACCTCCTCGTGGGACGGGCATGCGGCTTCGTGTTCCTCGGTGGGCCGCTGCCCGACGCGGTCGCGGCCCGGTTCCAGCTCGACGAGCGCTTCGTGCTCGACCAGTTCGTCGTCGAGCGCTACCGCGCCGACACGCCGGTCGAGCTCGGGCGCGACGAGCTGCTCCCGCCGGATCGCCGGGCCGGCGCCCATGTCTGGCTGACCTGAGCACCGGCGCGAGACGCCCCCGGCGGTCGTTACGTGACAGCATGGACGGCGACACGACAACGCGGCGGCGCACCCGGGGAGGGCGGCGGCCCGTCCGGAGGGGACGAGATGAGCATGACCGCCACCCGAACGGCGTTCCGGACCTGCCCGCTCTGCGAGGCCGGCTGCGGCCTCGAGATCGGCGTCGCCGGCCGCAACGGCGACGAGACGGTCACCCGCATCCGGGGCGATCGGGCGGACGTGTTCAGCCACGGCTTCATCTGCCCCAAGGGCTCTGCGCTGAAGCACCTGCACGAAGACGCCGACTGGCTGCGCGGGCCGATGGTGAAGCGCAACGGCAGGTTCGTTCCCGCCACCTGGGACGAGGCGTTCGCCGAGATCGCCCGTCGGCTGGCTGCGGTCGTCGA
>CAYUXB010000111.1:0-11200 GCA_964448525.1 uncultured Acidimicrobiaceae bacterium | reverse complement strand
AGGTCAAGCCCGCGTCGTCGGGCAGCCGCACGCTCAAGGACGCGGTGAACGAGGCCCTGCGCGACTGGGTGGCCACGGTCGAGGGCACGCACTACTGCCTCGGCTCCGCCATGGGGCCGCACCCGTACCCGTACATGGTGCGCGAGCTGCACCGCGTGATCGGCGACGAGGCCCGCGAGCAGTGCCGGGCGATCACGGGCGGCGACCCCGACCTCGTGGTGGCGTGCGTCGGCGGCGGGTCGAACGCGATCGGCATCTTCTCCGGCTTCGCGGAGCTGCCCGACGTGACCCTGCTCGGCGCCGAGCCGGCGGGCGGGGCGGCGGTCGGCCACGGCGTCCCCGGGGTCGTGCACGGGTCGAAGTCGTACCTGCTCCAGGACGAGGAGGGGCAGGTGCTCGAAGCCGAGTCGATCTCCGCCGGTCTCGACTATCCGGGCGTCGGGCCCGAGCACGCCCACCTGGCCGCGCTGGGCCGGGCCCGGTACGAGCGGGTGACCGACGCCGAGGTGCTCGCCGCCGTCGAGCTGCTGGCCCGCACCGAGGGGATCATCCCCGCGCTCGAGTCGGCGCACGCGCTGGCTCTGCTCAGCCGCGAGCGCGAGCGCTGGGAGGGCAGGGTCGTGGTCGTCAACCTGTACGGCCGGGGCGACAAGGACGTCGAGCAGGTCGCGCAGATCCTCGGCGGGGAGGCGTCGTGAGCGCCCTCGAGGTGGGCCCGATCGAAGCCCGGCTCCGCGCCGCGCGCGATGCCGGGCGCAAGCTGCTCGTGCCGTACCTGACCGGCGGGTTCCCGGGGTGGGAACGCACGGTCGAGGCCTGCGCTCAGGCCGGAGCCGACGCCATCGAGGTGGGCATCCCGTTCTCCGACCCGGTGATGGACGGTCCCACCATCCAGGAGGCCTCGGAGCGAGCGCTCGCCGCCGGCGCCACCCCGCAGGACGTCGTCGCCGCCATCGGTGATCTCGACACGGGCGGGGTGCCGCTGGTCGTGATGACCTACTACAACGTCGTCTACCGCAACGGCCACGAGCGCTTCGCCTCGTCGCTGGCCAAGGCGGGGGTGGGGGGTGCCATCGTGCCCGACCTGCCCTACGAGGAGGTCGGGCCGTGGGCCGAGGCGGCGGATGCCGCCGACGTCGAGACGGTGCTGCTCGCCGCGCTCACCGGCTCGGACGAGCGCCTGGCCCGCATCTGCGCGCGCAGCCGCGGCTGGGTCTACGGCGTCGGCCTGCTCGGCGTCACCGGGGAGCGCGCCGCGCTGGCGAGCAGCGCCCTCGAGATCGCCCGTCGCCTCAAGGCGACCACCGACAAGCCGGTGCTGATCGGTGTCGGGGTGTCGAACGCCGCGCAGGCTGCCGAGGTGGCCGAGGTCGCGGACGGCGTCATCGTCGGGTCAGCCCTCGTGCGCCGGCTCCTCGACGGCGGGGGTCCCGCTGCTGCCGGGGAGTTCGTCGCCGAGCTGAGGGCAGGGCTCGACGGCGCCGAGGCTCCTTCGTGAGCATCGACCGTCCGCCCCTGCCCCCGCCCCCACCGCCCCCTCCCGCTCCTCCCTGGCCCGCACAGCCGCCAGCGCCGCCTCCGCCGCCGTGGCTCCCGCCCGCCTTGCCGCCCCGGCGCGACCGCACGTGGCCCGTGCTGGCCATCTGCGGCGTCGCCGTCGTCGGCATCCTGGTGGCCGTCGCAGTCGTCCTGCGCGGCGACGACGGATACCCCGACGAGTGGGATGACCGCGTCGCCCCGTTCGTCGCGTACGTCGAGGAGGAGCGGGGCCTGTCGTTCGAGCACCCGGTGACGGTGGAGTTCCTGACCGAGGACGAGTACGCGGCGCGCTCCCGGGTCGACGAAGGTGCCCTCGACGATCTCGACCGCGAGATCTACGACGAGTCGGCCTCCGTACTCGTGGCGCTCGGGCTGGTGCCGCCCGGCACGGATCTGCTGGACACGTCGAACGCGATGATGGAGTCCGGCACGCTCGCCTTCTACGACCCGGCGACCGAGACGGTGACGGTCCGCGGCACCGAGATGACGACGGCACTCGAGGTCACGCTCGTGCACGAGCTGGTGCACGTCGCCCAGGACCAGGCGTTCGACCTCGACAAGGGGCTGGACGAGGAGCAGTCGGAGGGGAGCGTCGAGGCCTTCCACGCCATCGTGGAGGGGGACGCGAGCCGCATCGATCAGGCCTATCTGCTGACGCTGAGCGCGGAGGAGCAGAACGAGTACTGGGACGAGTCGATGGGGGACTGGGACGATGCCCAGGAGGGACTGGCCGACGTGCCGGGCGCGTACCAGGCGATGTTCGCCGCTCCCTACCTGTTGGGGCAGCCGCTCGTCGAGCTGATCGCGGAGGAGGGCGGGAACGACGCGGTCGACGAGGCGTTCCTCGACCCGCCCGCCAGCACCGAGCACCTGTTCGACCCCCGGTCGTACTTCGACGGCGACGAACCGCAGGACGTCGACGCGCCCGAGGCCCCCGACGGCGCCGACCTCTTCGGCGACGCGAGCGAACTGGGTGCCATCACCCTGTTCGTCATGCTCAGCGAGCGCATCGACGTCCTGACCGCGCTCGACGCGGCCGACGGCTGGGGCGGCGACATGTCGGTGACCTACCGCGAGGACGACCGCACCTGCGTGCGGGCCGACGTCGTCGGCGACTCGACCGGGGACACCGCCGAGATCCATGGCGCCCTGCAGATGTGGGCGGAGGCGGGGCCCTCCGGCGTGGCGACCGTCGAGATGGACGGCGACCTGGTCTCCCTGGAGGCGTGCGTTCCGCCCGAGGACGACGGCGCGGCTGCTCCCACCGGTGGTGCGTTCGACGCGCTCGGCGTCGTGGCGGCGCGCTCCCAGCTGACCGTGCTGGCCGCGGTCGACGGCGGGGCGGACGCGCACGACGCCTTCGCGGTGGGCGACTGCTTCGTCCGCAACCTTCCGCCCGAGGCGCTGGCGGCATCGTCCGGCATGGAGGAGCCCACACCGGAGGTCCTCGACGAGATCCAGGCGACGATGCTCGCCTGTCGCGCGGAGTGACGTCTCCGAGCACTCAACGCACCAGGTTCCCCCACCTGATGTAGTGGCAGAGCTACTCTCCCTGGTGCCGGGGCGACAACTGGCCGGCGAGGGGGACGGGGATGACCGTGACCGGTGCTCAGGCGGGTGCTCGCCGCCGCAGGATCTCGCTCGTGGCGGTCCTCGCCGTCGCCCTGCTGGGGCTGAGCGGCTGCAACCTGCCCGACGGCTTCCACGACTACGTGGTCTTCGACGGCCTCCAGCGGCCCACCGCCGTCGAGTTCTCGCCCGACGGCCGCGTGTTCGTCACCGAGAAGCGGGGGGTCCTCAAGGTGTTCGACGGGGTCGACGACCCCACGCCCACCGTGGTCGCGGACCTGCGCACCCAGGTCTACAACAGCTGGGATCGAGGCCTCCTCGGGCTCGCGCTGCACCCGAACTTCCCGGCGACCCCCGACGTGTTCGTCGCCTACACCTACGACGCGCCCCCCGGTGGCGCGGCGCCCCACTGGGGGAGCCCCGGCGTCGACAACGACGTGTGCCCGAACCCGCCGGGCGAGACGGTCGACGGGTGCGTGGTCACCGGCCGGGTGTCGCGGCTGCGCCTCGCCGGCAACGCCATGGTCGGGGAGGAGCACGTCCTGGTCGAGGACTGGTGCGGGCAGTTCCCCAGCCACACGATCGGCACCCTGGAGTTCGGTGCCGACGGCGCGCTGTACGCCGGCGGGGGCGACGGGGCCAGCTTCAACTGGGCCGACCACGGCCAGCGAGGCAACCCGTGCGGCGACCCGCACCGCGAGGGCGGTGCCCTACGCGCCCAGGACCTGCGCACCAGCGGCGATCCCGTGGGCCTGAGCGGCACCATCATCCGCATCGACCCCAACACGGGCGAGGGGCTCTCTTCCAATCCGCTGGCGGGGTCGGCCGACCCCAACGCCCGCCGGATCGTGGCCCACGGCCTGCGCAACCCCTACCGGTTCACGGTCCGCCCGGGCACGAGCGAGCTGTGGATCGGCGACGTCGGCTGGAGCGGCTGGGAGGAGCTGAACCGCTCGCTCGGCGACGACGCAGAGGTCGACAACTTCGGGTGGCCCTGCCTGGAGGGCGAGGGCCGAACCCGCGGCTACGACCTGCTGGATCTCGACATCTGCGAGGACCTGTACGCCGAGGGTGGCGTCGCGGTCGCCGAGCCCTGGTTCGCCTACCGTCACGGGCAGCCGGTCGCCGACGAACGGTGCTCGACCGAGCGGGGGTCATCGCTGTCGGGTGTGACGTTCGCGCCGTACGACGGCGCCTACCCGGACGCCTACGACGGTGCGCTGTTCCTCACCGACGCGGCGCGACGGTGCATCTTCGTGATGCCCACCGGCGCGGGCGGCCGCCCGGATGCCAGCCGGATCGCGGCCTTCCACCACAACGCCAAGACGCCGGTCGACCTCGAGATCGGGCCGGGCGGCGAGCTGTGGTACGTCGACCTGTACGGCGGCGCGGTGCGGCGCATCGGGTACTCGTCGACCAACTCGCCGCCGCAGGCCGCGCTGCGAGCGAGCCCGACCTCCGGTGGACCGCCGCTGACCGTCGAGTTCGACGCGACCGCCTCGGCCGACGACGACCCGGGGGACGTGCTCGAGTACGCGTGGGACCTCGACGGAGACGGGGAGCTCGACGACGGCACGGAGCCCGTGATCACCACCACCTACGACTCGGTGGGGACGCGCACCGTGCGCATGCGGGTGACCGACGCCGCCGGGGCGACCGACACCGCCGAGACGACGATCCACGTGGGGACGGCGGCGCCCGCGCCCGTGATCGCGGCGCCCGCCGCGGGATCCGCCGTGGCGGTGGGCCAGTCGGTGCCCCTGTCGGGGTCGGCCACCGTCCCGGGTGTGGGGGCGCTGCCGCCCTCGGCCCTGTCGTGGCGCGCCGATCTGCTGCACTGCCCCGTCGTCGACCAGTGCCATCGACACCCCGACGTCGTCGCGCTCGACGGCGCGGCGACGGGCAGCTACACGATGCCGGACCACCAGTACCCCGCCGCCGTCGAGGTGCGGCTGTCGGCGACGTGGGCGGGCGAGACGTCGACCGTCACCCGTCGGGTCGACTACCGCACGGTCGACGTGACCCTGGCCGCGGACACCCCCGGCGTCACGCTCGACCTCGCCGGCCACGAGGGCGCGGCGCCGCTCACGCGGCCGTTGCCGCAGGGTGCGACCGTGGCCGTCTCCGCGCCCGCCACCGTCACCAACGCCCTCGGCACGTTCTCGTTCGCCTCGTGGTCGGACGGCGGCGCCGCCACCCACACGATCGTGGTCGGTGCCGCGGACACGACACTCACCGCCCGCTACGTGCCGTCGGGCTGAGCCTCGGACCGATCCTCGACCGACAGGCGACTGCGGAGGAAGTCGATCGTGCGCTCCCAGGCGAGGGTGGCCGCGGCCTCGTCGTAGGCCGGCCGATCGGACTCGAAGAACCAGTGCCCGGTGCCGGGGTAGCGGTGGAACTCGACGTCCTTGTCGAGCACGTGCAGGTCGGCCTCGAGCAGCGTGCGCTCGTCGTCGTCGACGTACGGGTCGGTCTCGGCGTAGTGGCCGAGGAAGGCCGAGGTCGCCGGGGTCATGTCGATGCTCTGGGTGCCGTAGAACGCGACGGTGGCCCCCACCAGGTCCGGAATGCGCCCGGCCAGCCACAGCGCCCATGACGCGCCCATCGAGAACCCGAGGGTCCCGACCGGCGCTTCCGGTGTCGCCGGCATCCCCCGCAGGGCGAAGAGGCTCGACCGCACGAGGTGGGCCATGGCCTCCATGTCGCTGTCGGCGAGCAGGGCCTCGGCCTCGCTCTGGTCGTCGGCCGTGCGACCGGCGAACAGGTCGGGGGCGAGGGCGACGAAGCCCGCCTCGGCCAGGCGGTCGCACACGCCGCGGAAGAACGGCGTGAGCCCCCACCACGAGTGCAGCACGAGAACGCCCGGGCCCTCACCCGAGTCGGGAACGGTGACGTAGCCGGATCCGGCCGAGCGGGGCGCCATGGACGTCGACCGTATCCAGACGGCCGGCCGGTACGCTCGTCCGCCGTGGCAACCGGCGAGCGACACGACACCTGCCTGCTCTGCGCCGCGGAGCGGATCACCCCCTGGTATCACGAGGACGACGTGTGCTGGGTGGCCGACTGCGAGATCTGCGCCACCCCCATGGTGGTGTGGCGCTGGCACGGCACCGACGTGCCCGACGACCAGCGCACCCACATGATGGCCCGCCTCGCCGAGGTCGCCGACCAGGTCTTCGACGGCCACTACGTCGACGGCCACATGCGCAACATCCCCGATCACTTCCACGCCCACGCGCGCCCCGAAGGTGGCTTCTTCGGCCACGGCTTCCGGCGTGACACCCCGCAGGGCGCGGGGGAGCAGGCCTCGTGACCGACCCTCGCCCTCCCGCAGGGACGCCGGGAAGCGGCCGCTCCGCCCCGATCCCGGTCGGCGCCCAGCCGGCCCGGCAGGGGGGCGAGGCGCTACCGGTGACGAACCTGTTCGAGATCGTCGGCGGTCAGCCGTTCTTCGACGACCTGGTCGACCGGTTCTACCAGGGGGTCGCTGCCGATCCGCTGATGCGGCACATGTACCCGGACGACCTCACCGAGCCGAAGCGCCACCTCGCCCTCTTCCTCGGCCAGTACTGGGGCGGGCCCACGACCTATTCGGACGAGCGGGGCCATCCGCGGCTGCGCATGCGCCACGTGCCCTTCGTCATCGCCGAGCGGGAGCGCGACGCCTGGTTCGGCCACATGGCCGCCGCGCTCGACAGCCTGGTGATCGAGCGCGACATCGCCCCGGAGGTCGAGGCGCGGATGCTCGACTACTTCGGCATGGCTGCCGACGGCATGATCAACGCCCGCTGAGCCGCGTCGCGCGGGCGCTAGCGTCGACGACATGGTTTCCGCAGGTGATCCGGCACCCCCCTTCGAGCTGCTCGACCAGGACGAGAACACGGTCTCGCTGGCCGACTTCAAGGGGCGCAAGGTGCTCGTGTACTTCTACCCGAAGGCCGACACCCCGGGTTGCACCACCCAGTCGTGCGGCCTTCGCGACATCCTGGGCGACATCGGTGACACCGCGGTGCTCGGCATCAGCCCCGACAAGCCGGCGAAGCAGAAGCGCTTCGACGAGAAGTACGAGCTGGGCTTCCCGCTGCTGGCCGACGAGGACCACGCGGTGGCCGAGGCCTACGGCGCGTGGGGCGAGAAGAAGAACTACGGACGCACCTACATGGGCATCATTCGCTCGGCGTTCCTGGTCGACGAGGACGGCAACCTGGCCGAGGCGTGGCCCAAGATCAGCCCCAAGGACACGCCGAAGAAGCTGCTCGCCGCCCTCGCCGGCTGATCTCACATCCGGTCGGCGCGCAGCGTTGGATCACCGGTGACGCTCCCGCCCTTCCAGACGTTGCTCGACGAGCACGCCGTCGACCTCCACCGCTTCCTCGTGGCGTCGGTCGGTCCCCACGACGGGGCCGACTGCTTCCAGGAGACCGTGATCTCGGCGTTGCGCGCCTACCCGGGCCTCCACCACAGCGACAACCTGCGCGGGTGGCTGTTCACGATCGCCCACCACAAGGTGGTCGACCTCGCGCGTCGCACCGGCCGAGCTGCGGTGCCGGTGGCGGAACCGCCGGAGGTCGCCGTGGTCGACCGGTCCGGCGACGGCTTGGCCGATGCCGCGCTCTGGCGGTCGGTGCAGGCGCTGCCGTCCAAGCAGCGCACCGCGGTGGTGCACCGCTACCTGCTCGATCTCCCCTACGCGGAGGTGGCCGCGGTGATCGGGTGCAGCGAGGACGCGGCCCGGCAGAACGTGCGGGCGGGCTTGCAGCGGTTGCGTCAGGACATCCCCCAGGAGGTGGTCCGATGAGCCCCAGCGACGACACCCGCGCCATCGTGGCCCGCCTGCGAGCGGGCGACGGTTCCGGTGCATGGTCCGGTGCCGTCGACGACCTCGTGGCGGCGGCGCTGGCCGGCGCCGACGCCGAGGGCCTCGTCGACGTGGCCTGGGCGGTGGCGGACACGCCGATCGGCCCGCTGACCCTGGCGGCCACGCCGGTCGGCCTCGTGAGCGTCGGGTTCGGGCGCGAGGACGACGTGCTGCCCGGCCTCGCCGCCCGGATCTCGCCGCGGGTCGTCCACCTGCCGGCCCGCGTCGACGAGGTGCGCCGCGAGCTCGACGAGTACTTCGCCGGGCGCCGACACCACTTCGACGTCGCGCTCGACCGGCGGCTCTCGCACGGCTACCGGCTCGCGGTGCTCGAGCACCTGAGCACGGTCCCCTTCGGGGAGACGGTCAGCTACCGCGACCTGGCGGAGCGGACCGGCAGGCCCGGTGCCAGCCGGGCGGTCGGTTCCGCGATGGCCACCAACCCCATCCCGATCGTGGTCCCGTGCCACCGTGTGCTGCGTACGGGCGGCGCGCTCGGCGGCTACGGCGGTGGGCTCGACACAAAGGTGTGGCTGCTGCGCCACGAGGGCGCGCTACTGGGCTGATCCCCCGTGACGGCCGATGGCGAGCTCCTGCTCGTAGCGGTCGATCGTCCGGTTGCGGTAGACGACGAGGGCGACGGCCGCGAGCGCGGCCGCGGCGAGGGTCAGGCGGCGCATGGCTGCAGGGTAGGCTCGCTTGCCTGCCCGGATGATGGAACTGGCAGACATGGACGCCTCAAACGCGTCTGCTCGAAAGGGCGTGCGGGTTCGAATCCCGCTCCGGGCACAGTTCACCTTCGCGCTCCTCCTCCCGGCGGAGCCCCAGCGTGTGCGGTGACTTTCAGGCGCGGCGAAGCATCGTGATGCGATACGGATAGGGTCGATGGCGGGTCCGAGGGACCCGCCCGTCTTTGCCAACGGCGTCAGAGCGGGGGCCGCAGGGCGCACGGTGCGCCCACTGCGTCCGGCTCCGTCTCGCAGGTGCGATCGCGCGGGAGAACGACCGCGGGACGTGCGACCGGGCGGGGGTGGTGACCAACTCTGGAAGGTGTGACTGCGTTGCAGACGAGTGACGATGGCAAGGTCCTCACCAAGACCAACTTCGACGACATCTACGACCAGCCCGACCCGCGTGCCTACTACCGCTGGCTCGGCAGCTACGACTACGCGGTGCCCCACTACGGCAAGCAGATGTTCCGTCAGGTGATGAACGCGCTGCCCGTCGCCCAGCCGACCCTCGTCGACCTCTGCTGCTCCTACGGCGTGAACTCCGCTCTGCTCAAGCACGACCTCGAGCTGAGCGACCTCTACGAGCACTACACCTCGCCGGAGGTCGCCGACCTGCCCGTGGAGGAGTTGGCGGCGCTCGACCGCGAGTTCTACGCCAGCGTCCGCCGCGACGACGCCCCGGAGGTCATCGGCTTCGACTCCGCGGCCAACGCCATCGAGTACGCCGTCGATGTCGGACTCATCGACCGCGGGGTGGTGCAGAACCTGGAGATGCGCGACCCGACACCCGAGGTGGCCGCCGCCGTGGGCGCCGCCGATCTCCTGACGGTCACGGGCGGCATCGGCTACGTCACCGAGCGCACCTTCGATCGCCTGCTGGCGTGCTCCGACCCGGACAACCCGCCGTGGGTGGCGTCGCTCTGCCTGCGCACGGTGCCCTTCGAGCCGATCGCCGAGTGCCTCGCCTCGCAGGGGCTCGTGACCGAGCACCTCGACGGCGTCACGTTCCCGCAGCGGCGCTTCACCGGTGCCGACGAGCGCGAGTACGCGCTGACCGAGCTGGACGCGCTCGGGGTCGACCCCGAGGGCCGCGAGGCGGACGGGACCTACCACGTGAACGTCTTCTTGTCCCGGCCTGCGGAGGACGTCGCCGACCGACCGATCGACGAGATCCTGAAGGACCTCCCGGGCACCACGGACCACGTCCCGCTGTCGTGACGCCCGAGCGGCGGACGCCACGCCGCGGTCCCGACGGAGAGTGTCCTGGAACGCTACTCTTGGTGGCGACGTAGCGCCCATGGACCTCTTCGACTACCTCGGCAACGTGCCGTCGTACCTCCGCGACGACTGGTCGGACCTGCTCGACCTGGCGATGGAGCACGCTCAGGTGGTCGTCGTCGCCATGGTGATCGCGACGATCATCGGCGTCGGGCTCGGGTTCCTCACCTACCGGCGGCCATCGGCGGCCAAGGCGGCGCTGACGGTCACGGGGACGTTCCTCACGATCCCGTCGTTCGCGCTCTTCGGGCTGTTCATCCCCCTGCTGGGGCTCGGCTACCGGCCGACGGTCGTCGCCCTCGTGATGTACGCGCTGCTGCCGATCGTGCGGAACACGATCACGGGGTTGCGCGCCGTCGACCCGGCGATCACCGAGTCCGCGCTCGGCATGGGGCTGTCGCGGTGGCAGCGCCTGCGCCGCATCGAGCTGCCCCTCGCGTGGCCGGTGATCATCACCGGCGTGCGGGTGTCGACGCTCATCACGGTCGGCATCGCCGCCATCGCCGCCGTCGTGAACGGGCCGGGCCTCGGCGAGCCGATCTTCCAGGGTCTGCGTGCGACGGGCACCCAGCGCGGCTTCAACCAGGCGTTCGGCGGGACGATGGGCGTGGTGCTCCTCGCCCTCACCTTCGAGGCGCTCTTCGCTCTGCTCACCAGACTCACCACCTCCAAGGGGCTGCGATGACCGAGCCGATGATCCGCCTGGAGGAGCTCACGAAGCGGTATCCCGGCCAGGCCACCCCCGCGGTCGACGGCGTCACGATGGACATCCCCGAGGGGGAGATCGTGGTGTTCGTCGGGCCGTCGGGGTGCGGCAAGACGACCACGCTGAAGATGATCAACCGCATCATCGAGCCGACGTCGGGCCGCATCGTGGTGCGCGGCGAGGACGTCACCCGGGCCGACCCCGACCAGTTGCGGCGTCACATCGGCTACGTCATCCAGCAGATCGGCCTGTTCCCGCACATGACGATCGCCGAGAACGTCGCCACCGTGCCCAAGCTCCTGGGCTGGGACGCGAAGCGGGTCCAGCAGCGGGTCGACGAGCTGCTCGACCTGGTGCACATGCCGCCGGAGACCTACCGCGACCGCTACCCCAAGCAGCTCTCCGGCGGGCAGCAGCAGCGGGTCGGGGTGGCCCGCGCGCTCAGCGGCGACCCGGCCGTCATGCTCATGGACGAGCCTTTCGGCGCCATCGACCCGATCACCCGCGACCGGCTGC
>CAYUXB010000110.1:3253-11278 GCA_964448525.1 uncultured Acidimicrobiaceae bacterium | reverse complement strand
CCTGGAGCTGGCTGCCGAGCTGCTCGACCTGCCAGCGCAGGTCCATGTCCTCGAGCAGCTGGTCGGACAGCGCGGCGATCTGCGCCCGCTGCTCCGGCGTCATCGAGTTGAGCATCGCCTGCATGGCCGCCATGCGGCGCGCGAGCACCTCCAACAGCTCGTCGAGGTTCTGCGGGTTCTCCGGGAAGAAGTCGCCGTAGCGCTCCATGAACCCGTCGAAGTCGGGCTCCTCGCCCCGCGCCCGCGCCTCGAGCATCTGGTTGAGCTCGGCCATCATGTCCTTCATGCGGGCCATGTCTTCCGGCGTCATGCTGTCGACCGCGCCGGTCATGCGGTTGACGTAGCTGTCGAGCACCTGCTGGCGCAGCTTTTCCACCAGCTCCTCGAACCGCTGCTGGGCAGCCGGTGACGCGAAGTCGTAGCTCTGCAGCTCGCGCACCATGCCCGCCAGGTCGGGCGGGAGCATCTCGAGCTGCATGTTGCGCTCGTCCGCGCTGCCCTGGGCGGTCTCGGCCCGGCGGGGGTCGCCACTCTGCTGGGCGTCGCGGAGCTGGCGGTCGACCTCGTCGCGCTCCTGCTGGACGACCTCGCGCAGCTCCTCGGCGATCTCGTCGTAGACGCCGCCGAGGTCGAAGCGGTCGAGCCGCTCCTCGCGCTCGCGGCGCAGCCGGTCGAGCAAGTCGCGCACGCCCTGCACGTCCTGGCCCTGCCGGTCGCGGAACCCCTGCTGCAGCAGGCGCCGGAGCGCCGCGTTCAGGTCGCCGTGATAGAGCAGGTCGTCGGTGATCTGTTCGAGCACCGCGTCGGCATCGAGGTCGAACCCGACCTGCGTGCCGTCCCAGCGGCTGTAACGGAACCGGGGCGTGGCCATCCCGGCTCACGGTATCCCCCGGGCCGAGCGGCGCGACGGGTGGCACGCCCCCAGCGCCGCCGGATCCTGAGGCCGAATGAGTCTCCCGCGCCCGGGGTAGGAGCCTGAGGGCTGCGCATCGAGACGCACGCGCGCGGCCCTGAGGAAGGAGACGCGTGAAGATCCAGCTCCTCGCCCAAGCCACCAGCGATGCCGCCGACCTCCCGGTGGACGTCCTGACGTGGGGGCTCTCGCTGGCGCCGATCCTGCTGTTGCTCGTGCTGCTCGTGGTGCTGCAGTGGGGCGCCACCGAGGCGGGCCCCATCGCCGTCGCCATCGCCGCGGTCGTGGCCGTGACGGTCCTCGACACGCCCGTCCGCACCCTCGTCGTCTCGGGCGCCAAGGGCGTGTGGGACGCCGTGCCGATCCTGTTCGTCATCGTCGCCGCCCTGCTGCTGTACCGGGTCGGCACCGCAGCGGGGGCCTTCCACGCGCTGCGCGTGGGCGTCGAGGCGCTGAGCAGCAACGTGATGTTCCTCGTGCTGGCGTTCGGGTGGGTCTTCGCCTCGTTCACCCAGGGCGTGGCCGGCTTCGGCGCCCCGATCGCCATCACGGCCCCGATCCTGGTGGCCCTGCGGGTCCGCCCCCTCTACGCCGTCGCCATCCCACTGATCGGCCACGCCTGGGCGAAGTTCTTCGGCACGCTCGGCGTCGGATGGCTGGCGACGCTGCAGGTCACCGACGTCGAGGACCCCGAGCAGACGGCGCTGCTCACGTCGCTGCTGCTCCTCATCCCGATCGTGGCCGCCGGCGTCGCCATCGCCTGGATGGTCGGCCGCCGTGCGGGCGTCGTCCACGCCCTGCCGATGATCGCGATCATCAGCGTCATCCTCGGCGCCGGCCAGCTGGTCGCCGCCATCGTCAGTCCCGAGCTGTCGTCGTTCGTGGCCGGCACGGTGGCGCTGGTCGCGCTCTACCCGCTGTCGCGGTGGTCCCGGTACCGGGAGGCGGCGCCGCTCGACGACATGCCGGCCATGCAGGAGGCCGACGACGGGCCCGACGGCGAGGAGGAGGAACCGGAGCCGGTGATGGGCCTGGGCTGGGCGCTGTTCCCGTACGCGGTGCTCATGGTGGTGGCGCTCGTCGTGCTGCTGATCGAGCCCGTCGAGTCGTTCCTCGACGACGTCAGCTTCGGCCCCGCCGTCCCCGAGGTGACCACCGGGTACGGGGTCGTGAACGAGGGGACGGACGACTACGAGCCGCTCGCCCCCCTCACGCACGCCGGCGGGTTCCTGGTCTTCGCCGCGCTGGTGGCGTGGCCCGTCTACCACCTGCGCGGGTACATCAGGGCCTGGCGCGACCGGGCCGACCCGCCGCCGATCTGGTCGACGACCGTGCGGGAGTTCATCCCGGCGGGCACCGCCGTCGTCACGTTCCTGGTGCTCGCCTCGGTGATGAGCCACTCGGGCCAGACCGAGGTGCTCGCCCTGGGCATCGCGGATGTCGCCCCGCCGCTCGTCTACGCCTTCCTCGCCAACGTCATCGGCATCATCGGTGCGCTGGTCACCAACAGCAGCACGTCCTCCAACGTGCTGTTCTCCGAGGTCCACACCACCGTCGCCGCCGAACAGGGCCTGTCCCAGTCGGCCGTCCTCGCCGCCCAGAGCACCGGTGGCGCCGTGGGCAACGTCGTCGCCCCGACCAACATCGTCCTCGGCACCACCACGGCCGGGAACCGCGGCGAGGAGGGAGCCATCCTCCGCAAGACGATCCCCTGGGCGGCCGTCGTCGCCGTGCTGACCGGCCTCGCGACGCTCCCGCTCGTGTGACCCCCTCCCCCATCCCTCAGGAGCACCCATGACAGAAGCCAAGGCAGAAGGAGCCGCGATGGTCGCCATGCTGCTCTCGCTGCCCCTGGTCAGCTGGGGCAGCACGGAGGACCTGCCCGCCTTCACCGCCATCGGCGCCGTGCTCCTCGCGCTCGGGCTCGCCACCCTCACCGCCCTGCGTTTCGTCGACCTCGAGGAGGACTGATGACCAACCCGAACGGGCCCACCACCGGTCGGCCCCCCACCCGGTCCGAGCGCGGCATGGTGGCCACGCCGCACGTCCTCGCCTCCGGCACCGGGCTCGACGCCCTGCGACGCGGGGGCAGCGCGGTGGACGCGGCCATCGCCGCCAACGCCGTCCTGTGCGTGGTCTACCCGCACATGGCCGGCATCGGGGGCGACGCCTTCGCGCTGATCCGCCCGCCCGATGGCCCGATCGAGGCCCTGAACGCCTCGGGCCCCGCCGCCGCGGGGGCGACGCCCGAGCACTACGAGCGCGCCGGGCACCCGTCCGAGATCCCGAGCCGCGGCCCGCTCGCCGCGCTCACCGTGCCGGGCGCGGTCGACGGCTGGCGCCAGATGCACGAGCGACACGGCCGGCTCCCGTGGAACGAGCTGTTCGACGACGCCGTCCACCTGGCACGCACCGGATACCCGGTGTCGCGCTCGCTCGCGCAGTGGTACCCGCAGGACGCCGCCATGCTGCGCGAGGACGCCGGCGCCTCGGCGACCTTCCTCCCCGGCGACCGGGTGCCCCGCGAGGGCGAGCGGCTCGTCAACCCCGACCTCGCCCGCGCCCTCGAGGTCCTGGCCGAGCGCGGGGCGCGCGAGGGCTTCTATGAGGGCGAGCTCGCCGAGCGGATCTGCGCCGGCGTGCCCGACTCACCGCTCGAGCCGGCCGATCTCGCCGGCTACACCGCCTTCTGGGTCGATCCGATCACCTCGACCTACCGCGACCGGACGGTCGTGCAGGTCCCTCCCAACACCCAGGGCTTCACGACGCTGCAGATCCTCAACGTGCTCGAGGGCTACGACGTCGCGGCCTGGGGTGACGCGACCGCCGACTACCTCCACCACATCGCGGAGGCGGTGAAGCTGTCGTTCGCGGATCGCGACGCGTGGCTGACCGACGCCCGCCACCACGACATCCCCCTGGACCGCCTCGTCGACAAGTCGTACGCCGACGAACGGCGAGCGCTGATCGACGCGGAGGCCGCGATGACGATGGGCGAGGTGGACAGCGGGATCCCCGGCGGGTGGACCGGCCAGCGCCCGCAGCCGTCGGGCGACACCGTGTACCTGTGCGCCGTCGACGACGACGGGCTGGTCGTGTCGTTGATCGAGTCGATCTACCACGACTTCGGCTCTGGCGTCGTGCCCGAGGGCACCGGCGTCCTGCTGCAGAACCGGGGGTCGTTCTTCTCGCTCGACCCCGAGCACCACAACCGCCTCGAACCGGACAAGCTGACGTTCCACACCCTGGCGCCCGGGCTCGTGCTGGGCGAGGACGGCGAGCCGTTCGCGGCCATCGGCACGATGGGCGGCGAGGGACAGCCGCAGACCCAGGCGGCGATGATGACCCGCTTGGTCGATTTCGGCTACGACGTGCAGCAGGCGATCGAGGCCCCACGCTGGCTGATGGGCCGCACCTGGGGCGTCGAGTCGCAGGACCTGTGGCTGGAGGGCCGCATCCCCGACCCGGTCGCCGCCGAGCTCGAGCGGCGCGGCCAGCCGGTGGAGATGCTGTCCGACTGGGACGACAACGCCGGCCATGCCCAGGCGATCCGGATCCACCCCGACGGGTTCCTGGAGGGCGGCGCCGACCCGCGCGGCGACGGCGCCGCCCTCGGGTACTGAGGCCGTCGTGGCGAACGAGGCCGGCCGGTCCGACCAGCCGTCGACGGTGCGGCACGCCGGCCCCGGGTGAGGGCCCACATCCTCGCCCAGGCGGCCGGTGATGCCGGTGACGTCCCACTCGACGTCCTGACCTGGGGGCTGTCGCTGGCGCCGATCGCCCTCCTGCTGGTGCTGCTGGTCGTGCTGCGGTGGGGCGCGACCGAAGCCGGGCCGTTGGCCGTGGCGCTGGCCGCGGTCGTGGCGATGGTGTCGCTGGAGACCCCCCTCCACACCCTCGTCGTCTCGGGGGCGAAGGGGGTGTGGGACGCCGTGCCGATCCTGCTGGTCATCGTTGCCGCGCTGTTGCTGTACCGGGTGGGGACCGCCGCGGGCGCGTTCCACGCGCTGCGGGTCGGCGTGGAGCAGCAGAGCAGCAACACGATGTTCCTCGTCCTGGGGTTCGGGTGGGTGTTCGCCTCGTTCGTGCAGGGCATCGCGGGGTTCGGCGCGCCGATCGCCATCGTCGCCCCGATCCTGGTGGCGCTGGGCGTCCGCCCCGTCTACGCGGTGGCGATCGCGCTCATCGGCCATGCCTGGGCCAACTTCTTCGGCACGCTCGGGGTGGCATGGCTGGCGACTTCGCAGGTAACGGACATCGAGGACGAGCGCAGCACGGCGCTGGTCACCTCGCTCCTGCTGATCATCCCCCTGGTCGCCGCCGGCATCGCCATCGCATGGATGGTCGGCCGCAAGGCCGGGGTCGTCCACGCCCTGCCGATGATCCTCGTGATCGCCGCGATCCTCGGTGGCGGCCAGGCCGCCTTCGTGATCATCAGCCCGCAACTGTCAGCGTTCGCCGCCGCCTCGCTCGCCCTGGTCGCGCTCTACCCGCTGTCGCGGTGGTCGCGCTACAGCGACCCGCCGCCGTTCGACGACATGCCGGCCATGAAGGGGGACCCCGGCGACGACGCGGCCGACGACGAGGAACCCGAGCCGGTCATGGGCCTCGGGTGGGCGCTGTTCCCCTACGCGGTGCTCATCGTGATCTCGGTCGTCGTGCTCCTCGTCGAACCGGTCGAGTCGTTCCTCGAGGGCCTCGCCTTCGGGCCCGCCTTCCCCGAGGTCACCACCGGCTACGACGTCGTGAACGAAGCCACCGATCGCTACGAGCCGCTCCGACCGCTCACCCACGCCGGGGGCCTGCTGCTCCTCGCCGCACTGGTGGCGTGGCCCGTCTACAACCGGCGCGGGTACTTCCGGATGTGGGACGAGCGTGCCCACCCGCCGCCCATCCTGGCGAGCACCGCCCAGGAGGCGATACCGCCCGCGACCGCGGTCGTCACCTTCCTGGTGCTCGCGTCGGTGATGAGCCACTCGGGCCAGACCGAGGTGCTCGCACTCGGCATCGCCGAGGTGGCACCGCCCCTGGTGTACGCCTTCCTGGCCAACGTCATCGGCATCATCGGGGCACTGGTCACCAGCAGCAGCACGTCCTCGAACGTGCTGTTCGCCGAGGTCCAGACGACGGTCGCAGCCGAACAGGGGCTCTCCCAGTCCGCTGTCCTCGCCGCCCAGGGCACCGGCAGCGCCGTGGGCAACGTGGTCGCCCCGACCAACGTCATCCTCGGCACCACCACGGCCGGGAACCGCGGTGAGGAGGGCGAGATCCTCCGCAAGACCATCCCCTGGGCGGCTGTGGTCGCCGTGCTGGTCGGCCTGGCCACCACCCCGCTCGTCTGACTGTGAGGATCTGAGCGACGGGCATCGTCCAGCGGACGCCCGGCCCGCGGGGCGCGGCGGAATGCCAGCTCGCCTGCACCGGTTGGACCGGCTGTGAGAGTCGAGATCTGGTCCGATGTCGTGTGTCCGTGGTGCTACGTCGGCACCCGGCGGTTCGAGCAAGCCGTCGAGCGTTTTCGCGGAAGCGGGGGCGGCGACGTCGAGGTGGTGCACCGCGCCTTCGAGCTCGACCCGACCGTCCCGGCCGAGGGTATGGACCTGGCCGACTACCTGGCCCGCAAGTTCGGCGGTTCGGGCGCCGTGGCTGCCGCCAACCAGCGGTTGCGTGGCGTCGGCGACGACCTCGGCATCGAGTTCCGCTGGGAGGGCAAGCGCCGGGTCAACACCTTCGACGCCCACCGGTTGGGCGCATGGGCGCTCGACGTCGGGGGCACCGAGACGCAGAACGCGCTGCATCAGCTGTTGTTCCGGGCCTACTTCACCGACAACGCCGACATCGGCGACCACGGCGTCCTCGCCGGGTTGGCGGCGGAGGTGGGGCTCGATCGCGACCTCGCCGCCGAGGTGCTCGCCACCGACGCCTACGGCGAGGTCGTGCGAGCGGAGGAGCGGGACGCCGGCGAGGCCGACATCCACGCGGTCCCGACGTTCGTCATCGAGGGCCGCTGGGCGATCCCTGGAGCCCAGGACGTCGATACGTTCGTCCGGGTGTTGACCACGGCGCGCGAGCGGCTGGCCCCCCTGGCGACGCCGTCACCCTCCCCCGCCGAGGGCGACGTCGGCGGCTGCGACGACGGCGCCTGCACCGTCTGACCACCCCTCGACACGATGCGGCCCGTCGTGGCCAGAGCGAATGTTCTCGCACGTTCTGGACAGGGCACTAGAAAGCGGGAGATGGAGACCGACGCCGCCGACACCGCCCCCACCCCGGAGGCGGCCTCTCCTGACCGCGATGACGATCGCCCGTGGTGGGGCACCGCGGCGGCGGCCACGCAGTGCGAGGGCGCCGCGCCCCGGTCGGACTGGGCGGGATGGGAGGCCGAGGGTCGGGCGCCCGCATCCGGCGACGGCAACGGGTTCCGCACCCGCTACGCCGACGACTTCGGGCTGCTCGCCGAGCACGGCATCCGGCACCACCGGCTCACCGTCGAGTGGGCCCGGCTCGAGCCCCACCCCGGCCGGTGGGACGACGACGAGGTCGCCCACCTCCGCCGAGTCCTCGCCGCCGCCGACGACGCCGGCGTCGACGTGTGGGTCTGCCTGCTGCACGGCACCGCGCCCGGGTGGTTCACCGACGACCAGCGGGGCTGGCTCGACGACAAGGCCGTACTCGTGTGGGCCCGGCACGTCGACCGGGTGGCCGAGGCCATCGGCGACCTCGTGGCCGGCTGGGTGCCGATCCACGAGTCCGACCTGGTGGCGCGGCTCGGCTACGGCGAGGGCGCGTTCCCCCCGGGTCGCCACCGGCCCGACGACGAACAGGACGCCCGTGCGGCGCTGCGCGCCGCCGAGGCCGAGGCGGCCCGTCTGCTGCGCAGCGGGACGGCTCCGGTGGCGATCGCCGGACGCCCCGGCGAGCGCCACGACCACGACGATCTGCTGGTCGTCAGCGCGCCCGTCGACGCCCTGGAGCGCGCGCTCGAGCAGGCGACCGACGACGCCGGCCACAACCGGGTCCTGGTCGTGACCGGCGACCCGGATGGCGGGGATGGTCGCAACGGCGACAGTGACGGGAACGGGGACGAGGACGGGGACGCGGACGCGGACGCG
>CAYUXB010000110.1:0-3153 GCA_964448525.1 uncultured Acidimicrobiaceae bacterium | reverse complement strand
GGACGCGGACGCGGACGCGCAGCAGCGCGCCTCACGGCTGCGAGCGGCGGCACGGGTCGTCGCCGATGCCGGCGACGGGGGGCTCCCGGTGGTCGGCGCGTTCCACCAGCCGGCCATCGACGGCTACGAGTGGCACCGCGGGTTCGACGCCCGGTTGGGACTGTTCGACCGCGACCGCAATCCCCGCCCGGCCCTCGCCGAGCTCGGGCGCTCTGGCTGACCGACCCCGGCTTCCACCGGTCGCTCTCGCCGAGCTCAGGCGCCCCGACTGATCCGCTCCGGCCGCCACCGGTCGCTCCCGTCGGGCTCGGGCCTCCCCGCCGACCGGCGCTGCTCACCTCCGGTTCGCCTCGACCACTTTTTGCGATTTCTTGGTGCGCTCCGCGGCCATCGGCCACACTGTTCCGGCTGGGAGACGCGGGCGGCGGACTGACGGGCACGGCTTGTCGGCGCGCGCGGGTCGACCACCGATCCCTCGATGATGCGCCGTGACCGATTCGCCGGAGAGTTCGACCCTGTGCTGGTCGCAGCCCAGCAGGGCGCGCCCTGGGCGATGGAGCGCATCTTCACGGCCCTGTCACCCGTCGTGGAGGGGTACCTGCGGACGCAGGGTGCGGCGGAGCCCGAAGACCTGACCAGCGAGGTCTTCCTGGCCGTCTTCCGCAACCTCGGGTCGTTCGCCGGTGGCGAGCCCGGTTTCCGGTCGTGGGTCTTCACCATCGCCCACCGACGGCTGCTCGACGCCCGCCGTCGAGCCATGCGCCGGCCTCCCCCGGCACCGCTCATCGAACACGACGACGGGCCCGCGGACGATGACGTCGAACAGACGGTCGACCGGCGCCTGGCTGACGAGCACGTGCGCGACCTCTGCGACCGCCTCCTCCCCGACCAGCGCGACGTCCTGCTGTTCCGGCTGCTGGGATGCCTGACCGTCGACGAGGTCGCCGACGCCCTCGGCAAGTCGCCCGGGGCCGTCAAGGCGCTCCAGCGCCGCGGCTTCCAGGCCATCGCCCGGATCATCGAGCGCGAGGGCGTACCGCTGTGAGCCGGCCCGGCGATGACGGGATCGGCATGCCGACGACGCACCTGCTGGACGACGACACGATCGACGCCCTGATCCTGGGCGACGACCTCGACCCGTGGCTGCACGATCTGGCGACGTTCGCCGCCGATGTCCGCGCGTGTGCCGACCGCCCACCGTCGCGCCCGTCCGCCGCTCTCGCTGCGGTGATGGCCGCCGGCCCGAGCGCGCGGGTCACGACCGCAGCCGGACGAGGCGCGGGCGCCGACGGTGGCGATGCCTTGGCGGCGGCCCGCAGCGCGTGGCATCCGGCGAGGCTGGCCCGGGTCGCCGGCCTCGGCCTGGCCCTGAAGATCGGGCTCGGCGCCTCGACCGCGGCGGCGGGGGTCGCCGGGGCCGGGGCCGCCGGCATGTTGCCGGGCGACACGGCACGGCCCATCCGCCACGCGCTCGAGGCCGTCACGCCCTTCCGGTTCGGCACCGTCTCCGACGATCTCGTGACGACGGACCGCACCACCGACGCGCCGTCGGACGAGGACCGCGGCTCCGACCTCGACCTGACCGGAGCACCCGCGCGCGAGTACGGGTCGGCCGCTGGCGGCAACGGCACGGGCGAACGCGCCGCCCGCGGCGACGAGGCCAGTGGGACCCGCGACGCGAGCTCCCGCAGTCCGGAGCACCGCGACGACACCGACCGCGGGACCGGCGACGACGACGATGAGGACTCCCGCGACCGTGGTGGCCCCGCGCGCAGCGATCGGAGGCCGGGTGACCAGGGCGGGAGCTCCGGCGGTCGCCCCGGGACGAGCTCGGTGGAACCAGGCGGCGACGAACGCGACCGCGATCGCCACGGAACGAATCGACCGCAGGCCGACGGCGGTGACCAGCATCCCCGCGACGACCGGGTTCGCCCTCACCCGGGCGGCCGCGGCCAGCACGTCGTCGACCAGGAGCCCGACCGCAGCGGGGTCGCCGGCCCCCGCGATGCCGGCGATGCCCCGGGGCGCGACCGGCGCCACGGCGATGGCTGGCGGGAACCGACCGGTCCGCGCGCCGACCGCCGGCACCCCTGACCACCACCAAGATCCTGCCCGAGTTTCAGCCGGCCCACGACGCCAGTTGGGTCACCCAGACCTCCATCTCTTTCGCGTGTCGCTCGGCAACGCCCACGTTCTGACGCCGGCGACGGGGGCGGCCACGACCTCCGCACCGCCTGCGCCGTCGAGCGAGGGACCGCTAGGACCGTGAGCGGTAGGTCGCCCGCCCGTCGACGGCGTCCTTGTTGAGCCGCTTGGTGAGGTGCAGGCCCTCCAGCACGAGCTCGACGGCGCTGGCCACCACCGCCGGGCTCTCGTCGCCGCCCGCGAGCGCGGCGACGGTGGTGCGCAGCGCGGGGACGTCCTCGACCAGGCGGGCGAGGTCGGCGGAGGTCACGTCCTCGCCCGTGTGGACGATGGTGCCCTCCTCGAAGGCGAGCACGATGTCGCGCAGGCTGCCCGGGTCGACCTCGCTCTTGAACACGGTGAGCACCGCCGAGCGCAGGAGGTGCTCGGCGATCTGCTCGTCACGGCCGTCGTCGAGCGACTCGATCTCGATCTTGCCCATCGTCGACGCGGCCAGGGCGTCGAGGTCGCTGACCCGGGGGCTGACGTCGCGCTCGCCGTGCCGCAGCGCCCGCCGGATGGCGTTGGCCACCAGCACCTCGTGGTTGGCGACGGTGAGCCGCACCGACACGCCCGAGCGCTGGTTGACGTGCGCGCTCTCGCGAGCGAGGTGGCTGAGGGTGGCCACGATCTTCGTCATGTAGGCCGGCACGGTCACCCGCACGCCCTCGACCTCGAACGGCCGGGCCTCCTGGTCGGCGATCTCGACCTCGGTGTCGACGTCGAGCGGGTAGTGGGTGCGGATCTGGCTGCCGAAGCGGTCCTTCAGCGGGGTGATGATGCGGCCACGGTTCGTGTAGTCCTCGGGGTTGGCCGAGGCGACGAGCACCAGGTCGAGGGGCAGCCGCAGCTTGTAGCCCCGCACCTGGACATCGCGCTCCTCCAGCACGTTGAGCAGGCCGACCTGGATGCGCTCGGCGAGGTCGGGCAGCTCGTTGATGGCGAAGATGCCCCGGTTGGTGCGGGGCA
>CAYUXB010000109.1:0-11306 GCA_964448525.1 uncultured Acidimicrobiaceae bacterium | reverse complement strand
CGGCAGGTGACCGTCGACGGGGTCGGCCGTCCGCTGCCCCGCCCGTTCTTCGTGATCGCCACGCAGAACCCGATCGAGCAGGAGGGCACCTATCCCCTGCCCGAGGCTCAGCTCGACCGCTTCATCCTGCGCACGTCGATGGGCTACCCGGCGACGGCCGACGAGGTCGGCCTGCTCGCCGCCCGGCTCGCCCGGGGCGGCGACGACGTGGCGCTCACCCCGGTGTGCGACGCCGACCGGTTCGTCCGGGCGCAGCAGGCGCTCGAGCGGGTGGTGGTGGACCACCGCCTGCTCGACTACGCCGTCGCGCTGGTGGCAGCGACGCGCGCCGATGCCAGCCTGTCGGTGGGCGCCAGCCCCCGGGGATCGTTGGCGCTGGTGAAGCTGGCCCGGGCCTGGGCGCTGCTCGACGGGCGCGACTACGTGGGTCCCGACGACGTGCGCTCGGTCGCCATCCCGGCGCTCGCGCACCGTGTCGTCGTCACCGACGAGACGTGGGCGCGGGGCACCCCGGCAGCGGACCTGGTGCGACGCGTGCTCGACCGGGTGCCGGCGCCGAGCGTGTCGTGAGCACGGCCACCGGGGCGGGCACCGGTCAGGCCACCGCGCGGCCGTGGCGCGCCGATCCTCGTCTCCTCGGCTACCTCGGCGCGGCCGGGGCTTGCCTCGTCGGCACGCTGATCACCGGGCGGGCGGAGCTGGCCGCGATCGGCGCGCCGTTCGCCGCGCTCACCCTCCTCGGGCTGGTCGATCGCCGCCCACTGCGGCTGCGAGCCACCGCCGCCGTCGACGCGCCCCGGGTGCTGGAGGGCGACGAGGTCACCGGGTCCGTGACCCTCGACTGGGACGGCGAGGCCATCGTCGACGTGCTGTTCGACCGCCTGCCGGGCGTCGTGGCCGTCGATCCCGCCCCCGTGCTCGCCTGGTCGCTGCCCGCCGCGACGGGGCCGGTCGAGCTCTTCTTCCGCGTCCGGGCCGAGACGTGGGGCCGCCACGAGCTGGGACGGGTGCACGCGCGCGCCCGGCGACCGGGCGGCCTGCTCACCTGGGAGTCGCCGCTCTGCCCGGGCCCGACCGTGCGGGTCCTGCCCCGGCCGCTGCACCTCGACGCCCTGCTGAAGCCCTCCGAGCCGCGCACCGTCGCCGGGGCCCACCTCGCCCGGGTGCGCGGACCGGGCACCGACCTGGCCGAGCTGCGTCCGTACGTACCCGGTGACCGCCTGCGCGACCTGTCCTGGTCGGCGACCGCCCGCACGGGCGAGCCCTGGGTGATCGTCCGCCACCCGGAGCGGACCGGCACCGTCGTGCTGGTGCTCGACGTCACCGTCGACGGCAGCGCGTCGTCGACCGAGGCGCTCGCCCGCTCGGCCCGGGCCGCGTGGGCGGTGGCGGAGGTCCACCTGCAGGCCCAGGACCGCGTCGGTCTCGTCGCCAGCGGCCGCACCACCGCGTGGCTGCCGCCGTCGTCCGGGCGCCGCGCCCGCTGGGTCCTGCTCGACGAGCTGCTCGCGGTCGGCGGCGCAGCGGAGGACCGGCGGGTGGCCCGGACGTTCCGGCGCGTCAACCTGCCGGCGGATGCGCTGGTCGTGGGCGTGACGACCCTGCGGTCGCCGTCCTTCACGCGCCAGCTCGTCCACCACCGGCGCAAGGGGCACACCACCGCCGCGCTCGTCGTCGACACGACCGACCTCGTACCCCCGCCGGCTGACATCGTCGACGCCGCGGCCCAACGCCTCTGGAGGAAGGAGGTCGAGGTCGAACGCCACCGGCTCGAACGCGCCGGCGTCCCCACCGCGCTGGTGGCGGGCGACGACGTCGCCCCCGCCATCTCGGCGCTGCGGCGGGTCCTGTCCCGGCGGGCGGGCGCGAGCAGGGCAGCGGGATGACGCCCCACGTGACCGTCTGGCCCCCCGCCCGCCAGGGCCTGGCGGCGGCATCCCTGGCGCTGGCCGTCGCCACCAGCGGAGGCGCTGCGCTCTACGCGGACGCCCCCTGGACGGCGCTCGCCGCACTCGCCCACGCCGTGGCCGCGCTGTGGGCCCTGGCGGACCGCCGACTGATCTCCACCCAGGTGGGCACAGGTGTGGCGATGGCGTGCTCGACGCTCCTCGGCGCCGAGGGCGCGGCGATCGGCGCCGCCGTCATCGCCGTCGGGGTGGTCGCCACCAGCGAGCTGCTGGCGGCGACCGAGCGACTCGGGATCGTCGTCGGACGGGACCCCGGCCCGGAGGTGCGCCGGGTGGGGATGGCGGTCGCGATCGCCGCGGCCACCGCCGCGATCGCCCTCGGCGCCGGCGCGCTGCCCGGGCCGGCGGGCTGATCCTCGCGGACCCGCCCCAACTCAGCGGTAGCCGGTGCAGTCGGCCGGCTTGCCGGCGTCCTGCACCTCGACCATGTAGCGCCAGGCGTCCGGCTGGCTGCCGTCCAGGTCGGTGAAGCCGTACTCGCGGGCGAGCTGCCCGCTCGACAGCGACTGCATGTTCCACCGGGCGACGTCCGGGTCGGCGGCCAGGGCGGCGACGGCGCGGCCGGTGTAGGTCGGCGTCTCCGAGATGCAGAAGTGGGCCGTGTAGTCGCCGGGGTCGTCCGCGGCCCGGCGCATCACGTCCTGCCAGTTCTCTTCGGTCACGCCGTAGTGCTCGAGCATCATCTCGGACCGCATCCACCCCGGGGTGAGTGCGACCGCCGTGCCGCCGAACGGCGCCAACTCGGTCCCCTGCGCGAACGCCAGGCGCAGAACCGACCACTTGGCCAGGTCGTAGAAGGTGGAGAGGCGGTAGCGGGTGGCGTTGTAGTCGGAGGTCCCGTCGGTCACCTCGACGACGAGTCCACCCGGCCGGCGGGTGAGCAGCGGCAGGGCGAAGTGGCTGGTGATCAGGTGGGTGTCGATGGCCAGCCGCAGCAGGCGGAGGCCCTTGTCGAGGTCGTGCTCCCACACGGGCGTGTTCCAGTCGACCAGGTTCTCGCCGCCCCAGATGTCGTTGACGAGCACGTCGAGTTGGCCCTGCTCGGCGTCGATCCGGCCGATCAGCGCCTCGACCTGGTCGGCCTCGAGGTGGTCGGCGGGCACCGCGATGCCGCGGCCACCCGCCTCGTCGACCAGGTCGGCGGTGTCCTCGATGGTCTCGGACCGGTCGTACTCCGAGCGCCGGCCGCGGGTGGAGCGGCCGGTCGCGTACACGGTCGCGCCGGCTGCGCCGAGAGCGACGGCGATGCCCCGGCCGGCGCCCCGGGTCGCCCCGGCGACCAGCGCGACCTTGCCGGCGAGCGGGGCGGATGACGGAGATCGGGGGTTCTGCGGTGCGGTCATGTCGTGACCGTCGCGCGCGACCCTGACAATCCTTGTCAGGGATGGGCTCCTATCCTCGGTCCATGCGCTCCGCCCGCCTGCTGGCGATGCTCCTGCACCTGCAGCGCACCGGTCCCGCCACGGCCGCCACCCTGGCCGCCGAGCTCGAGGTGTCCGAACGCACGATCTACCGCGACGTCGCCACGCTGCAACAGGCCGGGGTGCCGCTGTGGACGGAGCCCGGCCCGCTCGGCGGCATCCGCCTGGTCGAGGGCTGGCGGTCGCCCGTCGACGGGTTCACGGCGGCCGAGACCGTGGCGCTCACCCTCGGCACCGCCGGGTCCGCCGACCTGGGGTGGGGCGCGGTGCTGGCCGCAGCCCGCTCCAAGCTGCGCTCGTCCGTGCCCGGCTCGGAGGGCGCCGCCCTGGCCAGGGTGACCGGCCGGTTCATGCTCGACGCGCCCGGCTGGTTCTCGAGAGACGACGTGGGCGAGGCGTTGGCCACCGTCGCCGCGGCCGTGTGGGACGGGCACCGGCTCGACATCACCTACGCCCGCGGCGACCGCGCGGTGCGGCGCCGCCTGGATCCTCTGGGCCTCGTGCTCAAGGCCGGCACGTGGTACCTCGTCGCCGCCCACGAGGGCACCCCGCGCACCTACCGGGTGTCGCGCATCGCCGAGGCGACGGCGCTCGACGCCCCCGCCCGGCGGCCCGACGACTTCGACCTGGCGGCCTGGTGGGGCGCGTCGGCCGCCGCGTTCGATCGCGCCATCCGACCGCTCGCCTCCCGCCTGCGCCTGAGCCCGGCCGCGGCGCGCCAGCTCCGCGGGGCGGTTCCCGGGGACGCAACGGCCGACGCGCTCGCCGCGGGCCGCACCGCGAAGGACGGCTGGATCGAGGTGGACCTGCCGCTCGAGCCGCTCCAGGTCGCGGTGAGCCAGCTCGCCTCGTTGCGCGGCGTCGAGGTGGTCGAGCCCCCCGAGTTGCGCCGGGCGCTCGCCGCGCTGGGCGAGAGCCACGCCACGCTCAACGCCTGAGGCGCCACGGTCGGACCCGCAGGTCGTCCGGGGCCGTCCCGATACGGTGACCACGACCGCCAACCCGCGCCGCCCGCCGGAGGCCACGATGACCACCACAGAAGCCCCCACCCGCACCGTCGTCCCCCTGCGTCCCGGCCGGGCCGAGACCGACCGCCTGGCCGCCCGGGTCGCGGTCCCCGCCACGGGGCGCGAGCAGGCCGAGGTCACCTCCCCGCTCACCGGCGAGGTCGTCGGCACCGTGCCGATCGGCACGGCGGACGACGTCGCCGCGGCGGTGGCCCGTGCCCGCGAGGTACAGCGGCAGTGGGCCTCGCTCCCCGTCCGCCAGCGTGCGGCGGTGCTCCTCCGGTACCACGACCTGGTGCTCGACCATCAGGACGAGCTGATGGACCTGATCCAGGCGGAGAACGGCAAGGCGCGCGTGTGGGCGTTCGAGGAGATCATGGACCAGGCCGTCACGGCCCGGTACTACGCCCGCCTCGCGCCCCGGGCGCTGAAGCCGCACCGCCGCTTGAGCGCCCTGCCGGGGCTCGTGACCGCGCGCGAGCACCACATCCCCAAGGGCGTGATCGGGGTCATCGCACCCTGGAACTACCCGCTGGTCCTCGCCGTGTCGGACGCCATCGCCGCGCTGGTGGCCGGCAACGGCGTCGTGATCAAGCCCGACTCCCAGACGCCGTTCACCGCCATCCGGGCCTTCGAGCTCCTCGAGGAAGCAGGGCTGCCCGCCGGCCTCGTGCAGATCGTCACCGGCCCCGGGCGATCGGTGGGCACCGCCATCATCGACAGCAGCGACTACGTGATGTTCACCGGCTCGACCGCGACGGGGCGCACCGTGGCCCGGCAGGCGGGCGAGCGGCTCATCGGCATGTCCGCCGAGCTCGGCGGCAAGAACGCCATGATCGTCACGGGCGACGTCGACCTCGACCGGGCGGTCGAGGGAGCTGTCGTCGCCTGCTTCGCCAACACGGGCCAGCTCTGCATCTCGATCGAGCGGATCTACGTCGAGGCCTCGCTCGCCGACGACTTCGTCGAGGCCTTCGGCGCCCGCTCCGCGGCGCTGGCGCTCGGAGCCGACCAGGCCTACGGGCCGGAGGTCGGTGCGCTGGCGTCGCAGGATCAGCTCGACAAGGTGCGCGCCCACGTCGAGGATGCCCTGGCGAAAGGGGCACGGCTCGTGGCCGGCGGTCGCCACCGGCCCGACATCGGGTCGCTGTTCTACGAGCCGACGATCCTGGCGGACGTCACCCCGGAGATGGACCTCTACCGGGACGAGACCTTCGGCCCGGTCGTCGCCGTGTACCCGGTGGCATCCGACGACGAGGCGGTCGCGCAGGTCAACGACTCCGAGTACGGGCTGAACGCCAGCGTGTACTCGGGCGACACGGGCCGGGGGCGGGCGATCGCCGAGCGCATCCTCGCCGGAACCGTCAACGTCAACGACGGGTACTCGGCCGCGTGGGCGAGCCTCGACGCGCCGATGGGTGGCATGAAGGCGTCGGGCATGGGCCGTCGGCACGGGCGCGAGGGCCTCCTCAAGTACACCGAGTCGCGCACGGTGGCCGTGCGGTCCGCCCTCGCGGCCAAGTTGCAGGACCCGACCGGCGACCCCGACGGCTACGCCCGCCGCTTCACGTCGCTGCTGCGCGCGGCGAAGCACCTGCCCCGCTGAACGTGTTCTAAGCTGCCCTCCGGGCGCGGTGGACACGATGGCTGGGGGGCCGTTCGTTGACCGACCACGACGACCACAGGGATCACGTCGGCCACAGGGAAGGCGACACGGTGAAGCCGGACGTCTGGCGCCGCCGGTCGGTGATCGCCGGCATCGGCGGCACGGCGGTCGCTGCGACCGTGTTCACCGGCTCGCGCGTGCTGCGGCGCAGCGACGAACCGCCGACCGCGCTCGACGTGCGACGCACGGCCGAAGCACCGGCCGATGCCGGAGGCTTCGCCAACCGGGACGAGAGCTACGCGGCGCTCGGCCAGCCCGAGCAGATATCGGCCACGCAGGTGGCGCCGCCCGCGCTCGTGTTCCCCACGGCGTCCGAAGCGGCCGCCGCCGCCCAGGTGACCGCCCCGACCATCCTCGACACGACCGACCCCGTCCTCCACCTGCTGCGGCGCACGACGTTCGGCCCCACACCCGACCTGGTGGCGGGGGTGCACGCGGTCGGCATCGACGCGTGGCTGGCGACCCAGTTCGAGCCGATCAACATCCCCGACCCGGCAGCCGATGCCGCCTGGGCCGCCTTCCCGCTGGCCAGCGCCGACCCGGCGGCCGTGCGCTCGTCGATCGAGCCCCGCACCTGGGCTGCCATGACCGACTTCGGCAGGGCGACGCTGGCCCGCCAGCTGTGGTCCGAGCGCCAGCTCTACGAGGTGATGGTCGACTTCTGGGCCAACCACCTCAACGTGCCCACCCCCGGCCCGGGCGGCTGGGACGTCGGCCCCAGCTACCACCGCGACGTCATCCGCACCCACGCCCTCGGCACGTTCACCGACATGCTGGTGGCGGCCGGGCGGCATCCGGCCTTGCTCCGGTACCTCACCGCCGAGCAGTCGAAGAAGGACTCGGTGAACGAGAACCTCGGGCGAGAGCTGCTCGAGCTGCACACGGTCGGCGTCGCCTCGGGCTACGGCGAGGACGACGTGCGCAACAGCGCGTACATCCTCACGGGGCGCACGATCGTGGGCAGCGACGGGCCGGGCGAGGAGGGCACCTTCCGCTACGACCCCGACATGCACTGGGTCGGGCCGGTGGCGGTGCTCGACTTCCAGCACCCCAACGACACGGCCGAAGGTGGGCTCGAGGTCGGCGACGCCTACCTCGGCCACCTGGCGGCACACCCCGCGACGGCACAGACGATCGCCCACAAGCTGGCGGTGCGGTTCGTGTCCGACGCGCCGCCGCCGGAGCTCGTCGAGCGGCTGGCGACGGCCTACCTCGACAACGGCACGGCGATCGTCCCGGTACTGGACACGTTGTTCCGCTCGGTGGAGTTCTGGGCCGCGGTCGGCCAGAAGACCCGGCGACCGCTCGAGAACGTGACCGCCAGCGTCAGGATCCTGGGGGTCGTGCCCGACGGCGATCCCGTCCACAGCATCGGCCGGCTGTACAACGCCACCACGGACTCCGGCCACCGACCGCTGTCCTGGCCCGCACCCAACGGCTACCCCGACGTGCACGCCGCCTGGCGCTCCGCGGGCAACCTCGTCGCAGTGTGGAACCTGCACCGCGCGCTCGTCGGCGACTGGCAGGACGGGCTGACGCGGCCGGATCCCCTGGGCCTGGTCGAGGGCCGCCCCGCGGCGACGGTGGGCGAGTACGTCGACAGCCTCTGCGCCCGGCTGTGCTTCCAGGCGTTCCAGCCGCCCCACCGCGACGCGCTCGTGGCTTTCCTGGGCGGCGACCCCGCAGCCCCGATCGGGCCCTTCGTCGACAACAACGAGGCGCTCGCCGCCATCGCCCTGGTCCTCGATTCGCCGTACTTCTCGTTGAGGTGAGGTGCCTTCCGTGACCGAAGAGCCGCTGCTTCCGAGTCTGCACCCCGAGTGCCCGGACCCGTCGCGCCTCGGCCCCGACCCAGCGCAGGGCCTCCTGCGGGCTCGGGCCGCCCGCGTCGCGGCCGACCGCGCCGCCCGGGACGACCACTGGCGCGGCGGGTTCACCCGACGACGCTTCCTCGCCGGGGTGGGCGCGGCGGGCGTCGCCGCGCTGGGCTCGCAGCTGGTGACGGCTCGCGCCTCGTTCGGCCAGGTCGGCGACGGGGCGCTGGTCGTCGTGTTCCTGCGCGGCGGCATGGACGGGCTGGCGGCCCTCGTGCCCGTGGGCGACCCGCACCTCGCCGCCGCACGACCCGGCATCGCCGTCCCCGACGGCGCGCTCCTTCCCCTCGACCGCAGCTTCGGGCTGCACCCGGGGCTGGCACCGCTGCACGACCTGTGGGCGCGCAACCAGTTCACCGCGGTCCCCGCGGTCTCCACCCCCGACGTGTCGCGGAGCCACTTCCAGGCCCAGGACTGCCTCGAGCGCGGCGGGTCGTCCGCCGGCGCCGCGGAGGGCTGGCTCGACCGCGTGCTCGACGCGATGGGACCGGGCACCACGTTCCGGGCGGTGAGCATGGGCACGACCGTGAAGCGCGCCCTGGCGGGCGACCAGCCGGCTCTCGCGCTGCGCGCGATCGACAGGTTCGCGCTTCACGCGGGCGGCGGTCCGCTGCACGCCCGCACCGTGGAGGCCCTGACGACGCTCTACACGGGGCTCGATCACCCGCTCGCCGGCGACGTGGCGAGCACGATGGAGGGGCTGAACGTCGCCACCCTGATGTCGGCGCTCGGCTACGAGGCGGCCGCCGCCTACCCCGAGGGCGAGTTCGCCGCCCACATGTCCGAGGTGGCACGGCTGATCAAGGCCGATGTCGGCCTGCGCGTCGCCTGTGTGGACGTGGGCGGCTGGGACATGCACACGGGCATGGGTCGGGTCGACGACGGCAACATGGCCAGGCACCTGTCCGAGCTGGGCGAGACGCTGGGCGCGTTCGCCACCGATCTCGGGGGCGCCCTCGACCGGGTCAACGTCGTGGTGATGACCGAGTTCGGCCGCCGCGTCGAGCAGAACGCCAACGGGGGCACCGACCACGGGCACGGCGCCGCGGTGCTGCTGCTGGGGGGCGGTCTGGCGGGGGGCACGGTGCACGGCGCCTGGGGCGGTCTCGCGCCCGACCAGCTCGACCAGGGCGACGTGCCGGGTTGGAACGACTACCGAGACGTGTTGGCGGAGGTCGTCACTGCCCGCCTCGGCGTCGGCGCCGGTGCGATGGGCGCGATCTTCCCGGGGCACCAGGTCCGCCCGATCGGCGTGATGGCGTGACGGAGTGATGGCGTGATGGCGTGACGGCGCGGAATCGGGAATGCGTGGCATCCCGCCTGCGGTTACGTAGCATGGACCAGTTGCCTAGGAGCGAGGACCGACCGCTTGGCGAAGACAAAAGACGACGCTTTCATCCTTGAAGGACGCACCGAGGAGGCCCTCAAGGGGGGCCACTTCCGCATCGCGCTCGACAACGGCCACACCGTTCTCGGCCACTTGAGCGGCAAGATGCGCAAGAACCGCATCCGCATCCTCCCCGGGGATCGGGTACAGGTCGAGGTGTCCGCGTACGACCTCAGTCGAGGTCGGATCACCTACCGGTACAAGTAGCGGGCCTTCTGGTCCGGTACATTGTTCCCCGAGCTGGTCGCGCGGATCGGCTCGTTACTGAAGAGAGAGACAATTGGCTACAGGCACTGTGAAGTTCTTCAACGCGGAAAAGGGCTTCGGCTTCATCTCGCGTGAAGATGGCGACGACGTGTTCGTGCACTTCTCGAACATCCAGGGCGAGGGGTACAAGACCCTCAACGAAGGCCAGACCGTGGAGTTCGACATCGGACCGGGCAGGAAGGGCGACGAGGCTCAGAACGTTCGAGTGGTCTGATCCACCGCCTGCTTGCAGGCACGCTGTCGAACCGCCGGCCTGAGCCGGCGGTTCGTCCATTTTTCCGAGGCTTCACACACAGGCGACAAGTACCACGCTGAGTGGCTACAGTGCGCGGCGGGCACATGAGGCACGCGACTGACCTTCCGGATGTCGTGCAAGCGGCGGGCGACGGGGAGCAGTGGGCGCTCTCCGAGCTGTTCCGCGCGTACCAGCCGGCGGTCCTGCGCTACCTGCGGGCCCAGGCCCCGGGCGTGGCGGACGACCTGGCCAGCGAGGTGTGGATCGGTGCCGCTCGGGGCCTGGCACGCTTCGCGGGTGACGAGCCCGCCTTCCGGCGCTGGCTGTTCACCATCGCGCGGCACCAGCTGATCGGGCACCGACGCCGCGTCAGCCGCCAGCGCACCGACGTGGTCGCCACGAACGATCTCGACATCGTGGTCGACCTCCACGAGGACGACCCCGCGGAGGCGGCCCTCGACCGGCTGTCCGCCCAGCGAGCGGTCGACGAACTGGTCGCGGGCCTGTCGCCCGAGCAGGCCGAGGCGGTCCTGCTGCGCGTGGTGGCCGGCCTGTCCGTCGCGGAGACCGCGACGATCATGCAGCGCCCGCCAGGCACCGTCCGCGTGCTGTGCCACCGTGCCCTGCGGCTCATGGCCAAGCAGCACGGCGACCGGGTGGAGGCGCCGTGAGCTCCGACCGCAACCGCCTCTGGGCCGACATGATCCAGTTCGACCACGACCTGGCCGACCGCGCCCTCGACGCTCAGATCACCGACCCGGACGCGCCGCCCTGGTACCGCGACGTGCGGGCGATGATCCACCGTGCCCGCGGGCCGGCGGAGAGCGACGAGCTGGCCGACGAGGCGGTGGTGGTCGACACCATGCGTCGGGTGACCCTGGGGGCCCGGGTCGCCGGCCTGCCCCGCCGGAAGGGCGTACGGCGCGTCGCCCAGGTCGTCGCCATCAAGGCCGCGGCTGCGGTGACCACGGTCAGCCTCACGAGCGTCGCGGCCGCAGCCGCGACCGGCCTCGTCGCGACGGTGGCCGCGACGGTCGTCGTCCCGGTCATCAACGAGCGCGTGATCCCCATCATCGAGGAGGGGCTGGCGCCCGCCTCCCCGGGCGCGACGGACGCCCCGGGCCGTCCCGCTGACCATGAGGGCCGGCCATCGTCCGCCTGCGACCGCACCCGGCCGGGGGCGTGTGATGAGTGGGCCGATGACCGGTCGAACCCCGCCCCGCCGGCACCCGGTCCGATCGCCCCCACCGCGCTGCCAGCGGCCGAACCGCTCGAGGTCGCCGCGGGCACCACTCCGGCCTCGGCCACCGCGACCGTTGCCTCGAGTACGGGTGAGGAGGCGACCGGAGTGGCCACCGATGCCGACGCACCGGATGCCGGCGCACCGGCGGGAGCGACGGTCCCCACCGCAGGCGACGGTCAGGCCACGACACCGGAGCCGACCCAACCGGCGGCCACCGTCGAGCCGGCGCCGGCCGAGCC
>CAYUXB010000108.1:0-11390 GCA_964448525.1 uncultured Acidimicrobiaceae bacterium | reverse complement strand
CCAGCGCGTCGAGATCGCCATGATGCGCACCCCGGACGGTCACGGCCGGCTCGAGCTCTCGCGCTTCGTCGCGCCGCCCGTGGTCGCCGATCACCGCGACGCCCCCGTGAACGCCCTCGGCTACCTCCGCGTGATGTTCGCGGTGGACGACCTCGACGAGACCCTGGACCGGCTGGCCGGCCACGGCGCGCAGATCGTCGGCGACGTGGTCCCGTACGAGAACGAGTACCGGCTCTGCTACATCCGCGGGCCTGAAGGCATCCTCCTCGGGCTTGCCCAGGAACTCACCTGATCCGGTCGGCGGTCGTCACCCGGGACACCGTGCTGAGCGGCGACGGCATCCAGTCGTGACGACACCGCGGGAGCGGGCCGACGTCCTCGGCCGGGCACTCGACCACCTGCTGAGGTAGACCCTCTCCCGATGCGGGCGATCGTGTCCGTGCCGTGGTGGGGGTCGACAGGGCACGTCCACCGACGGGCCGCCTGGCGGAGGAGCAGACGATGACAGCGACCATCTCGCACGCCGACACGGATCTCGACGCCTTCCGCCAGACGGTCGTCGAGTTCCTCGACACGGCGAAGGCCGACGGCATCGCCTGCCCGGCGTTCGGTGCGATCCTGCCGCCGTCGCTGCACGACCAGGCCCGCGCCTGGCAGCGCCACATCGCCGAGGCCGGCTTCGCGGGGCTGCACTGGCCGGTCGAGCACGGCGGGCGCGGGCTGCCGCCCGCCTACAACGGGGTGTGGACCGAGGAGTGCGCCCGCGCCCAGGTGTCGCCGTTCCTCAACCTGCAGGGGCTGGTGCTGGCCGGCGGGGCGATCCTCCGCTCGGGCACCGACGACCAGCGGCGGCGGTACCTGCGGCCCACGCTCACCGGCGAGTTCCTGTGGTGCCAGCTCTTCTCCGAGCCCTCCGCCGGGTCCGACCTGACGAGCCTCGCCACGTCCGCCGTGCGCGACGGCGATCGCTACGTCGTCACCGGGACGAAGGTGTGGTCGTCGAACGCCCAGCACGCCGAGCACGGCATCCTGCTCGCTCGCACCGACCCCGAGCGGCCGGGGCACCGGGGCATCTCCTTCTTCCTGCTCGACATGGCATCACCCGGGGTCGAGGTCCGACCGATCCGGCAGATGACCGGCGATGCCGAGTTCTGCGAGGTGTTCCTCGACGGCGTGGCCGTGCCCGCCGACGCGCTGCTCGGTCCCGAGAACGAGGGCTGGCGCGTGGCCACCGAGGTGCTGCTCGACGAGCGCGGGTCCAGCGCCGCCGGGCTGGTCAGCCTCGAACGTCGGCTGGCCTACCTGCGGTCGCTCGTCGACGACGACCCGGCCCGACGCGACGGACTCCTGCGGCTGTACGTGCGCGGGCAGGCGCTCCGGACGATGCTGATGCGCAGCGGCGCGGGGCCGGCCGCGTCGTCGTCGGCCAAGCTGCTGCGCACCGAGCTCGAGTTCGACACCGAGGTGGCGCTCACCTCGCTGCGGGGCGCCGAGGCGCTGCTCGCCGGACCGGCCACCGACCGGTTCCTCTACGCGCCCGGCATGCGCATCGCCGGCGGCACGAGCGAGATCCAGCGCAACATCATCGCCGAGCGGGTGCTGGGCCTCCCCCGCGAACCGAAGCCGGCCTGACGCCCAGCGAGCGCGCCCGGCGGGTCCTGTACCGGATCAGCAACCGACACCGAGTTTCGCCGCTCCTCGGGAACCCCAGGCGTGCGATCTGGTCGGCGTCGGCTCCCGAACCGGCGCTGCCTTCCGAACGTTTGTTCGTACCGTCGAGCCAAGGGTAGGGTCGGTCCCCCACTCGTCGAGCTGCCGAGCGCGAGCAGCTTCGCGATCCGTCGTCATGGTCTCCCGAAGCCCTGGGGTGGCCACCCGGAGCCAGACATCCCGCCCTGCATCGACCTCGGCCCGCTCTATCCGTGGCCCGACCCGGAGGAGCCCCGCTGAGCATGTTGGGTGTCACGCACGCGTTGTCCGGAGCCGCGATCGGGCTCACCGTCGCCGGCTTCGGCCCGGAGGTCCTCGGGGCCGAGGCCACCGCAGGGTCGGTCCTCACCTTCGCGGGGGTGACGGCCGGAGCCGCGCTCCTGCCCGATCTCGATCATCCGGCGTCGATGGCCACGAAGCGGTTCGCGGTTGCGTCGGTGCTGGCGTCTCGACTGGTCCGGCCGCTCTCGGCTCTCGCCTACGACCTCACGAAGAGCGACCGGGACCGCGGCACGGGCAAGCACCGGGGGCTCACCCACACCATCCTCGGCGCGGTCGCGCTCGGTGCGGTGCTGAACCTGGCGTCGGCGACCGCAGGCACACCGGTGCTCGTCGGCACGCTGTTCGTCTGCCTCGCGCTCGCCATCAAGGGCCTGGACGCCATCGTGCCCGGGCCCCCGTCGCTGATCATCGCGGCGGGCCTCACCGTGGCGGTCGAGAGGTACCTGCCGGGAGGCACCGGCGGTACCGCCGGATGGCTCGGCCTCGCGGTCACCCTCGGCATGCTCGTGCACATGATCGGCGACGCGTTGACCGAGAGCGGCGCACCGCTGCTGTGGCCGGTGCGGATCAAGAAGCGCCGCTGGTACCCGGTCGGCAACCTCCGTCCCCTGCGGTTCAGGACCGGCGGTGGCGCCGAGGTGTGGTTGATCGCACCGGCACTGACCGTCGCCGTGGTCGTGCTCGCCACGAGAGCGGTGCCCGGCGTCGACGCCGTGGTGGCCGACGTCATGACCGCGACCTGGGGCGGATAGCCGCCCCGGAGGTGCGGCTCTGGGTGGCGCCGACGCTCGGCGGGCCGAGTCGCTACCCCGCCTCGCCGGCGGACGACTGCTACGCCTCGAGATCACCGCCGAGCAGCGCGCTGAACCAGTAACCGGAGTCCTTCACCCGGCGCCGCTGGGTGGCGTAGTCGACGTGCACCAGCCCGAAACGGGGACGGAGGCCGAACGCCCACTCGAAGTTGTCGCAGTAGCTCCAGCAGAAGTAGCCGTGCACCGGCACCCCCTCCCGCTTCGCGGCGAGGACCTGGGCCAGGTGGGCGTCGTAGTAGCCGATGCGCCGCGGGTCGTGCACCCGGTCGCCCTCCACGCTGTCGGGGTAGGCGGCCCCGTTCTCCGTGACGTACAGCCGGTCGACCTTGCCGTACGCATGGAACTGGTGGAGCACCTCGCGCAGGCCGGTGGGGTCGACCTCCCACCCCATGGCGGTGATGTCGAACCGCTTGTAGTCCCGACGCGGGCGCGGCACGAACCCGAGCCCGGGGATCGGCGCGGGGTGCACCGCGAGGCGCTGGTAGTACTGCACGCCGAGGAAGTCCCAGTCGACGATCACGGCCTCGTCGTCGCCCGGGCGCTGGTAGCGCTCGACGCGACGCAGCACACCGGCCGCCTCGACCGGGTACCCGAGACCGAGGCTCGGCTCGAGGTACATGCGGTTCACCACCGCGTCGAAGGCGCGGGCGGCACGCCGGTGCCGCGGCGTGTCGCCGGCCATGTCGGGTGGCGTGAAGATGTGCGTGGTCCCGACCTCGGCGCCCGGCGCCGCGGCCCGGACGGCGGCCGCCCCCGACGCCTGGGACAGCGCCACGTGGTGCGCGGCCTCGAGGAACCCGTTGAGGCTGCGCACGCCCGGGGCGTGCACACCGCCCAGGTAGCCGCCGAGGAGGAAGCTGGTCGGCTCGTTGAACACCATCCAGTGGCGCACCCGGTCGCCCAGCGCCTCGGCCACCACGGAGGCGTAGTCGGCGAACCAACCGGCGATGTCGCGGTTGCGCCACCCGCCGCGCTCCTGGAGCGCCTGGGGCAGATCCCAGTGGTAGAGGGTGACCCAGGGTTGGATGCCCCGCTCGAGGCAGGCGTCGACCACCCGCGAGTAGAAGTCGAGGCCGGCCCGGTTCACCGTGCCGCGCCCCGTCGGCAGCACGCGCGGCCACGAGATCGAGAACCGCTGGGCGTCGAAGCCCATGCCCCGCACGAGGTCGAGATCCTCCGCGTAGCGGTGGTAGAAGTCGCACGCCACGTCGCCGTTCGAGCCGTCCTCGATGCGCCCGCCGCCGTGGGTGAACTCGTCCCAGATCGACGGGCCCTTGCCGTCGGCATCCCACGCGCCCTCGACCTGGTAGGACGCGTGGGCGACACCCCACGTGAAGTCGTCGCCGAAGTCGTCTCGTCTCAACCGGGCCACCGTGCGTCACGCTCTCGCCAGGCCCTCACCTGTCGATCACTCCGCCGCGGGGGCACTGCCGAGGCTCACCAGCAGGTCCTGGCGCGAGACGATGCCGACGAGCTGATGGTCGGACACCACGGGCAGGCGCTTGTGACGCCCTTCGATCATGCGGCGGGCGGCGAAGGTCACCTCGTCGTCGGCGGCCACCACCAACGGGTCGGGGGTCATCACGTCCCGCGCCGTCCGGTCCGACGACGTGCGCACCCACCGCGGCTCGTGGTCTTGCAGGACATCGGCCACGAGCCCGAGGGTGCGGCGCTTCCGATCGCCGTAGGCCTCCTGGCTGACGAGGTCGGCCTCGGTGACGATGCCCACCAACCGTCCGGCGTCGTCGACGACCGGAGCACCGCTGATGTCGTTGACGAGCAGCGTGTCGACCACATCGGCGAACGGCGCGTCGGCGGCGACGGTGATGGCGGGCGATGTCATGACGTCTCGAACCTTCACCTCTGCACTCCTTCCTGCGCGTGCGCGCCGGGGGCTGCGGGCATCGTTCCCCGTCTCGCCTGCATGGCCGTGTCGGGAGCGATCCGGCCATGTTGGCAGAGGCGAACGTCCCGAGGCGGCGTCACCCCACGCTGCCGGCGACCCGCCGTGGTCGCCCGACGCTCCGTCGGGTCAGCCGCCGCGCTCTTCCACCAGGCGACCCCGGTTGATCTTGGTCGCCGCGCTGCGCGGCATGGTCTCGACGAGCTCGACGGACTTCGGGACCTTGTAGGGCGCCAGCCGCTCACGGGCATGCGCCCGCACCTCGTCGAGGCGGGGCGGCTCCGCCGGGTCGGCCGGCTCGACGATGGCGTGGACCCGCCGCCCCCACTCGGCGTCCTTCAGGCCCACGACCACCACGTCCGCGATCTTCGGGTGATCGATGAGCGCCTTTTCGACCTCGGCGGGGAACACGTTGGCGCCCCCCGTGATGATGAGGTCGACCCGTCGATCGACCACGTACAGGTATCCGTCGGCATCGAGGTAGCCCATGTCGCCGACCGTGGCGAACCCGTCGTCGGTCGTGCGGAGCTGCGGCGCCTCGCCGACGTAGGTCGATCCCCCGTAGGCGGGCGCCCGCATGAAGATCTCCCCCAGCTCCCCAGGTGGGAGGTCCCTCCCGTCGGCATCGAGGACGCGGATCTCCGTGCCGCTCTGCCCCCGCCCGACGCTGCCCTCGTGGGCGAGCCACTCGGTGCCGTCGAGCGCAGTCGTGCCGATCGCCTCGGTCATCCCGTAGGCCATGTAGAGCTTGTCGGGCCCGATCAGGTCGATCCACCGATGCACCAACGAGACGGGCATCGGCGCCGCGCCCTGCAGGATCCACACCAGGCTCGACAGGTCACGCCGATCGACGTCGGGCAGGTCGGCGACCCGCTGCAGCATCGTCGGCGTGGCCGTGAAGGTCGTCACCCGGTGGCGCTCGATCGCGTCGACCACCCGGGCCGCGTCGAACCGTTCGAGCACCACGAGCCGATCGCCGGCCAGCAGGTTCTGCAGGGTCACGAAGGCGTTCACGTGGTACATCGGCGCCAGCACCAGGATCGTCTGCGGCCGGGCGATCGGCCGCCACCGCTGCGCCATCGGCGTGGAGAACAGCTCGTGGAAGATGGCCGGAACCGCGCTGAGGATGATCTTCGGCGTGCCGGTCGAACCGCTGCTGCAGATGCCCTGGAGGTGCGGTGACAGCACCTCGGGGAGTTCGGGGACCTCGTCCTCCGCGGTCGCCCGGACCCAGGTCAGGTCGGCGTCCCGGACGGTCGCACCCGGATCGATGACCTTCAGCAGGCCGTCGAGCTCCCAGTCGGGCACGTCCCACCGCACCGGGATGGGTGTCGCTCCCAGCTTCCACGCCGCCAACGCCGCGAAGACGAGCTCGGGCGAGTTCCGCAGCGCGAGGGCCAGGCGGCCACCGGCACCGAGCCCGCGCTCGGCCAGCGCGCCGGCGAGCTGGCTCGAACGCCGATCGAGCTCGGCCCACGTCAGCACCCGTTCGCTCCCGTCCTCGCCGAGGTGGACGTAGGCCTCGCTGTCCGGCCGCTCGGCGACGAGCGCTGCGATGCGCTGGACGATGGTGGTCTGGTCCCCCACTGTTCCCCCTCTGTCTGACCGCCGGCGCTCGAGCGTGGTGCCACGTCGCCGACCGGCTCGGTGTCGGCCGGCTCGAACCCCGCGGGTTGCCGTCGGCGTCAAGCGTGGCCGTCGAGGTGCCCCGCGCGCAGATCGCGGGATTGTCGGGCACCGACTTGCCGCCGTGGGCGGACGTACCGACCGACGCTCCCGGCAGCGCCAGGGCTCAGGCGGTGTCGCCGTCGGGGCGCTGGACGAGGACCAGCGTCGTGTCGTCGTGCAGTTCGTGAGCGCTGTGGTCGAGCACGGCGTTCACGAGTCCGCGCAGCATCTCGGCGGGCGTCTGGCCCGAGAGCATGGCGCGGCCCAGCAGGTCGATCAGGCGCTCGAGGCCGAAGCGCTCGCCGCCACGGTGCCCGCCCTCGGTGACGCCGTCGGTGTACAGCAGCATGGCGTCGCCGCGTTCGAGCGCCAGCTCGTTGATCGTGGGCGCTCCCCCCAGCAGCCCGAGGGGCAGCGAGGGCACGGCGGACGCCTCACCCTGCACGCGGCCGCCGCGCACGAGCAGCGGCGGCGGATGTCCTGCGGCGATCCACCGGAATCGTCCGGTCTCGACGTCGAGGTGCCCGAACGCGGCGGTGGCGAACCGGTGGTCGGGGAACTGGGCGGCGAGAGCGGCGTCGGCACGCTCGTACCCCTCGGCGAGGCCGAGGCCGTTGCGGCGGCTGTTGCGGAGGCTGCCCTGGACGAGGTGCGAGATCATCGAGGAGTTCAGGTCGTGGCCGACGGAATCGACGACGGCGACGTGCAGGCCGTCGTGATCCAGCGCGTAGTCGAACATGTCGCCGGCCACCTCGTAGGCGGGCTGCAGCGCGCCGGCCACGGCGACCTGTGCCGTCACGAGCGCCACGGGGGGCAGGCTGGACCGCTGCAGCTCCGCGGCGAGCGTCATCGTCTTGCGACGGCGCACCTGCTCCATGGCGTCGGTGTACTGGCCCTTGGTGATGACGAGCAGCGCCACCAGCGATGCCAGCTCCTCCACCGCCCGGACCGACTCGTCAGCCGCGCGGGCCTCCGGCAGATCGACGGCCACGACACCCAGCCGAGCCGTCCCGTCGATGAGCGGCACCCACAGCCGGATGCCCTCCGTCGCCGTCGACACCTGCGTGACCTCGGCCACGAAGGCACGCCCGGCCACCGTGGTGTCGATCTCGACGGCCTCCTGCCCGCCGACGTCGGGGCCGAACGGATGCATGCGCAGGTGATCGTGGTCGACGAGGTAGATGCACGACGCCGTGGCGCCCAGGCTGGCCATCGCCTGGCCCACAGCGGTGCCGAGCTCGACCGGAGGCAGCGTGTGGGAGACCTCCAGCAGCCAGCGGACGGGATCGTCACCGGGAGCGGGTCCGGCGGTCGACGACCTCGGGCTCGTGGGCACCTGGCAACGCTATCGGCGTGTTCGGGCCACCTCGTCCCGCAACCGCTCGAGCGCCACCTCGTCGCGGGGGTTCGGGGGGTCGCGGCGCACCGATCGTCACGGTCTCCCGACCGGAGCTCGCGAGCATCACCCCTGGTGGGTGACCTCGAGGGCCGGACGGCCACGACGGGTACAGTCTCCGGATACGACATCGCCTGGCACCCCCCGGGAACGCGCCTGACCGCCGCGTCCGGCCCCGCTGGGGCCCGGTGTGAGCACGGCGACGCTCGTCCTCCTCACCTCCGGTTGGTTGGCCGGTTGGATCCTCGCCGGTTACCTGGTGCGGTTGCGGCGCGCCGCACCCCCCGCCGGCGTGCGGGTGTCGGTCGTCGTTCCCGCTCGCGACGAATCGGATCGCCTGCCCCGGCTGCTCGCGGCCCTGGCGGCGGCCAGGCCCGCCCCCCACGAGGTCATCGTCGTCGACGACGGCTCCACCGACGGCACGGGCGAGGTGGCGGCGGCTGCGGGAGCGACGACGATCCGCGTCGAACGACCGGGGGGATGGACGGGAAAGGCCTACGCCTGCCAGCGAGGCGCGGACGCCGCCCGCGGCGACGTGCTGGTGTTCCTCGATGCCGATGTCGAGCCCGCTCCGGACGGCATCGCCAGCCTGGCCGCAGCCGCGATCGCCTGCCGCGGGCTCGTGTCCGCCCTCCCGATGCAGCGGGTCGAGCGGCCCTACGAGCACCTGTCCGCCGGCCCGGGCATCGTGTCGCTGCTCGGGGCCGGCACCGGGGACACGCCGGGCAACCGGCGGTGGTGGCGACGCGGGTTCGCGTTCGGTCCCGCACTCGCCGTCCCGGCGGACATCTACGACGACCTCGGCGGCCACGCCGCGGTGCGCGGCTCGATCGCCGAGGACGTCGCGCTCGCGACGGTGGCGGAGCGCCGGCGGACTCCGGTGCGCTCGCTGCTCGGCGATCGCCTGTTCGACTACAGGATGTACCCGGGCGGCCTTGGGCAGCTGATCGAGGGGTGGACCAAGAACCTCGCCGCCGGCGGTGCCGCCACGCCGCCCCTGCGCCTCGCGGCGGTGGCCGTGTGGGTGACGGCATCGCTGCAGTCGGCGCTGTCGCTCCGGTCGGCGGCCCTGAGCGAGTTCGGCACGTCGCTGCTCCCGCTCACGATCTACCTGCTGTTCGCGGGCCAGTTCCTCGTCCTCGCCCGCCGGGTCGGTCGGTTCCATCCCCTCACGAGCGTGCTGCATCCGCTGCTCATCGGCGTGTTCGTCGGCCTGTTCGCCTGGTCGGTCGTGCTCACCCTCGGCCCCGGCCGGGTGCGCTGGCGGGGCCGCGTGATCGACGTGCGGGGCGCGCCGTGAGCGATCGGCTCGTCGTGGCGATCGACGCCGCGGTGTGGGCGACCTGGAGCGCCGTGGTCGGCTACTCGGCGCATCGGCTGCCGTTGCACCGGCTCACCGAGGACGGGCCCCTGACGCGGCTGCGGCCGTGGGAGCGATCCGGACGGGTCTATGAGCGCCTGGGCATCCGTCGCTGGAAGGACAGGCTGCCCGAGCTCGGTGCGCTGTTCCGCGGCGGGGTGTCCAAGCGGGCCCTGCCGTCCCGTGCCACCTCTGACCTCGCCCGGTTCGCCGCCGAGACGCGGCGGGCCGAGCTCGTCCACTGGGCGGTGCCCGCGATCATCCCGGTGTTCGCCCTGTGGAACCCGGCGTGGCTGTTCGCCGTGATGGCCGCGTACGGGCTCGTCGCCAACGTGCCCTGCCTCGTGGTCCAGCGGTACAACCGGGGTCGGCTGCGGCGCGTGATGGACCGGAGGGAGCGGCGGGCCGCGCGACCGCCCGCTCCGCGCCCGTCGCCGTCCCCGCGCCCGGACGAGGTCCCGTGACGCGTGCGAGTTGGAGTCAGCTCTCGGCATCGTCTCCGAGGACGTCACCGAGGTCGTCGTAACCGTCCAGTCGGAGGTCGACGCCCTCGGCGCGGTAGGCGGTGCGGCCGACGAAGTGCGCGGCGCTCGGCGCGGTGACGAAGATGACGACGACAGCGAGCACGATCTTCGCGGTGCCGCCGTCGATGGCGACGACCCCGGCGCCGCCGACGAGCGCGATGCCGACCGTGGTGGCCTTCGTCCCCGCGTGCATGCGGGCGTAGAGGTCGGGGAAGCGGAGCACGCCGACGCCCGCGAGCAGGACGAACACCGAGCCGGCGACGGCGAGGACGCCCACGATCACATCGGCCACGATCAGCCTCCTCGCCGTTCGACGAACCGGGCGCCGGCCGTGGCGCCGACGAACCCGACGAAGGCGACCACGAGAGCGACGTCGAGGAACCAGTCGACATCCCGGCGGATCGAGTGGACGAGGATGACCGCGACGATCGTGACCACGAGACCGTCGAGGGCGACGATGCGGTCGGCGAGCGACGGTCCGACGATCACCCGGACGAGGAAGCACAGGCCGCCGAGGGCGAGCAGCACCGTGGCGATGTCGATCATCGGTTCCACCTGGCACTCGTGTCGTCGACGGCGAGACCGGCGATGGCGTCTTCGTCACCGAACGCCTTCACGGCGAGCACCTCCAGCGTGCGGATCTCCGCCTGCAGCACCGCGGGGTCGCGCACGTCCAGCGCGTGCACGTAGAGCGTGAGGGGGGCGCGACGGACCTCGAGGGTCAAGGTGCCGGGGGTGAGGGTGATGGCGTCCGCGATGAGCGTGGCCACGGCGTCGGAGCACCCGCGCAGGGGCACGGCCACGATCCCGGTGCGGATCCGACGGCGGGGCGCGACGACCGTCCGGGCGACGACGAGGCTCGAGACCGCGAGCTGGTAGCCGACGTAGCCCGCGAGCTTCAGGACCGCCACCGGGCGGACGACGAAGCGGCCGGGCCGCCAGGTGTCGAAGGCGGCGATGATCAGCCCCGCGACGACCACGCCGCTCACGAGGTTGGCCGCCGTGAGGTCCGACCACAGCGCGACCCACACGGCCGTCAGGACGACGAGGCGGACGAGGCGAGTCATCGTCCCAGCACCGCCTCGATGTAGGGCGTCGGATCGATCAGGTCGTGGGCGGCTCGCTCCGAGAGCGCGTAGAGCGGACCTGCTCCGACGGCGATGACCAGGCTCAGCGCGACGAGCGCCGCCGTGGAGCCCACCATCAGCGACCACCCGCCGATGGATGCCGCAGGGGGCACGGGCCGGTCGGCGTCGACCGCGCCCCAGAAGGCGTTGGTCCAGATCTTCGTCATCGAGACCAGCGTGAGGAGGCTGACCGCCAGGCTGACCGCGACGATCACGTACTGCTCCGCGCCCACACCGGCGTCCACCAGGGCCAGCTTGGCGACGAACCCGGAGAACGGGGGGATGCCGGCGAGGCTCAGCGCGGGCAGCAGGAACAGCACCGCGAGCACGGGTTCCAGACGAGCGAGGCCGCTCAGCTTGGCGAGGTGCCCCGTGCCCGCGCGCTGCTCGACGAGCCCGGCGACGAGGAACAGGGTGGACTTCACGATGATCTGGTTGACGACGTAGAGGACCGCGCCGGCGAGACCGGCGAGGGTGAACAACCCGAGGCCCATGATCATGTAGCCGATCTGGCTCACGATGTGAAACGACAGGATGCGCTTGATGTCGTCCTGCGCGATGGCCCCGAACACCCCGACGACCATCGTGAGCCCGGCGACGATCAGCAA
>CAYUXB010000107.1:7108-11518 GCA_964448525.1 uncultured Acidimicrobiaceae bacterium | reverse complement strand
CGCGCTGGTGGCGAGCTCGGTGGCCACGGCCATGTTGGCGCAGTGGTGCTTGACCGCCTGGAACATCGCGATCGGGCGCCCGAACTGGATGCGCTCCTTCGCATAGCCGGCGGCCAGGTCGGTGCACGCGCCTGCGAGGCCCACGGCCTCTGCCGCGAGGATCACCCGCGCCAGGTCGACGAGCAGCCGGCGCCCGCCCGGCAGCACGGTGGCCGGCGCGTCGGCGAGGGTGATCCGGGCGATCCGGCGGGTGGGGTCGAGGTTGGGCGGCACCTCGACCGTGACGCCGCCACCGCCGACCTCGACCACGACGACGTCGTCGCCCGCGGCCACGAGCACCACGTCGGCCAGCCCGCCGCCCAGCACGTTGCCGGCGGGGCCCGATGCCGTGCCGGCGGTGACCGTCACCGAGCCGTCGAGGGCCACGGCGGCGCGGCGGGTGCCGTCGACCAGGCCGGGCAGGTGATCGGCGGCAGCGTCCCCGCCGGTGGCCGCCAGCACGGCGCTGGCGATCACGGTCGGGACGAACGGGCCGGGGGTGAGCGTCCGCCCGAGCTGCTCCACCACGACCGCCAGTTCCTCGATCCCGTAGCCGGAGCCGCCGTGCTCCTCGGGGACGTGGAGGCCGAGCCATCCGAGTGCCGCGAGATCGTCCCAGAAGGACGGCAGCGACTCGTCCGCGCCATCGAGCAGCGCTCGGGCCGCCCCGAGGGCATCGTGCTTGGCCAGGACGTCGGCCGCGGTCGCAGCCAGGGTCCGGTGGTCTTCGGTGATGGCGATCGACATCGCGCCAGTAAATCCTCTACATCTTCCCCGTGTCGAACGTCACGTCGGGGGGTCGCCCGTCGTCATGCCGCCGGAGGTGGGTCCCGCCGGGCCTCCAGGCCCCGCGTGCCGGGGGCGCGCTGCTCACTGGCGCGTGGCTCTGAGCGACCGCAGATCCTCGAGCTCTTGACGGGTGGCGTCGTCGCGGGGCGGGATGCCGAGGTGCTCCTTGATCTCGGTGAGGTCGAGCTGCACCTGCTCCATGTCATGGGCGTCCGCCTTGAACAGGATGTGCTTCATGCCGAGCAGGATCACCGCCTGCACGAAGAGCTGCAGCCACTCGCTCTGCCAGTTCTCGAAGGTCGCCGCCCAGAACTCGGGCCAGAACTCGTCCATCTGGAACGGCTGGCCGTGCTGACGGGCCTCGTTGCCGACCTGGATGAGCATCGTGACGAACTGCCCGATCCAGGACGCGAGGAACAGCCCGAAAAGCAGGTAGGCCGCCCCCCACCTCGTGAAGTGTGAACCCCTCATGGTTCGGGAATACCCGACCGCACCAGGCGCGAGCCCACCGTGGTCGAACCCGCGCGCTGCCGTCCGCACGTCGTCGACCTCGACGGGCGGCGGACGGAGCGAGCCGCACAGAGGAGCCGTCGCGCCCGGGACCGGACGGCCCCGGGCGGTCTCGGCCGGTGTGTCCTGCTACCAGGGCATGAACACGCCGTTGAACCACTGGCCGTTGCCGTCGTCGGAGTAGTCGTCGACGTCGAAGCTGTAGTTGCCGTGGGCGCCCGTGAGGTACCCGATCCAGCCGGACGGGGCCGCGCTGTCGCAGATGACGTCGTTGGTGCAGATCGACACGGTGGGTACGTCGCCGAAGTTCCGGTCGGCGCCGTAGAGCGGTGCTCCCATCACCGCGGCGTAGAACTGTCCGGCGAGACCGTCGGTGCCGGGCCCACCCTTTCGCTTGGGATCGGAGATGAGCACGGCGTTGACGTTGTCGAAGGTGGGCCAGTTCTCCGAGACCCAGATGTGGGCGACCGCGGCGCCCTCGGAGTAGCCCACCACCTTGGCGTGCTGGGACGGGCAGACCGCTCGCTGGTCCCGGATCAATCGGTTCAGTTCGTTCACGCCCTCGCGGGCGCTGGCGCTGCTGAGCTGCGCGGAGTAGCCGACCCGCTGGTCGACCCCGCCGCTGAAGATCGTCGAGGCGCCGTCCCCCAAGCCGCCGACGACGATCGTGTAGGTACCGTCGCACGAGGCCGCCCCGGCTTGCGGCGCCCCCGCGATCGAGTACGTGGTCGCTGCCAGCAGCGCGAGCGCCGCGACGAGCGTTCGCTTCACCGTTGTCATGAGTCCCCCTCACGGTCGGCCCGCTCGTCGGAGCCTACGGTAGAAGAACACTCATGTCTACAGATAGGCGGAGCGGCGCCGGGCAGGCCCCGTCCGGCGTCACGGCACGAGCACGTAGCGACCGCGCACCCCGCCCTTGGCGACGGCCCGATGCGCGTCGGCGACCTCGTCGAGCGGCAGCACCGCATGGATGCGCGCCGGCAGCTCGCCTGTCGCCGCGCGTGCGAGCAGGTCGCTCAACCGGGCGGCGTCGGCGCGCGTCTCGACGACGGAGACGGTGATCCCCCGCTCCGCAGGGGGCACCGCGTTCGGCCGGAGGCCGACGAAGGTGCCACCGTCGCGCACGAGCGCGAGGCCGTGCTCCTGCAGCGTCCCGCCGTCGGCCACCGCGTCCCAGCCGGGCTCGGCACGCGCGGTGAACTCGGCTCCGAGGCTGCGGACGAACGCCTCGTCGTGGGCCCGGGCGAGCCCCGTCACCCGCCAGCCGCGGTCCTGCGCCAGCCGGGCGGCATAGCCGCCGACGGCACCGGCTGCACCCGTGACGAGCAGGCGGTCGCCGCCGCTCGGCGCGTCGCCGAGCAGGTCGACCACCTGCGCGGCCGCCAGCCCGTTGAGCGGGACGGTGGCCGCTGCGGTCAGGTCGAGGCCGTCGGGCACCGTGGCGACGTCGCGTGCCGCGACGATGAGCTGCTCGGCGTAGGTGCCGCGATCGCGGTCGAAGCCGACCACCAGGCCGGCCACCCGGTCACCGGGCGACAGGTCGACGCCGGGCCCGGTCGCGACGACCGTGCCGGCGAAGTCCCATCCGAGTCCCGTCCACACCGGCTGGTCGATCAGGCCCATCCGGTGGAAGGCGCCACCGGCGACACCGAGGTCGACCGGGTTCACCGACGCGGCGGCGACCTCGACGCGGATCTCGCCCGGCCCGGGTCGGCGCACCGGGACGTCGACGATCTCGATCGAATCAGGGCCATCCGGCGTGCGGACGACGGCGGCCCGGAAGGTGGATGTGGTCATGGCGTGCTCCTCGCAACGGGGTGTCCGCGCCATTGTCCGGCTGGTACTCTCCTTTGGGAAGTAGGCACCTTGAAGTGCGTAACAATCCATCGGAGGCGCAGATCCATGCCGACCGCCGACACCCAACGGGCGCGCGCCCAGGCCAAGCAGGACTACGACGCGTTCCTCAAGGGCTGCCCCAGCCACCAGCTGCTGGCACGCATCTCCGACAAGTGGGCCACGCTGATCCTGGCGGCGCTCGGCGGTGGAGGGCCGACGCCGGAGCCGTCGAGCGCAGGTGAGCCCCGCCCCCTCCGCTACTCCGAGCTCTCGCGCCGCCTGGCCGGCGTCAGCCAGAAGATGCTCACGCAGACCCTCCGCTCGCTCGAGCGCGACGGCCTGGTCACCCGCACCGTGACGCCGACCGTGCCGGTCACGGTCCACTACGAGCTCACCGAGCTCGGCCTCTCGCTGCAGGACCTCATGCGGAGCGTCAAGGACTGGGCCGAGTCGCACATGGACGAGGTCCGCGCCCACCGCGACGACTACGACCGCCGCGCCCCATGAGGGAGATCCGACAGGCATCTCTCGACCGCGCCCCTCGGGAGTGGCATAGTCATGCCATGCCTCGCACACGCGTCAGTACCACGGTCGACGACGAGCTGCTGGAGCGGGCGCGGGAGGTGACCGGGGCCGCCTCGGATGCGGCGCTGCTGGACCAGGCGCTCGACGCTCTGCTGGCACACCATCGGCGCGCGGAGATCGACCGCGCCTACGCGGCGTACGACGAGCATCCCATCGACGAGGCCGACGAGTGGGGCGACCTGGCGTCGTTCCGGGCTGCCGCGTCCACCTCGTGAGCGACCGACCTCGCCGCGGTGAGCTGTGGTGGTGTGAGCTTCCGGAGGTGGGCCGTCGACCTGTCGTGGTTCTGAGCCGCGACGTCGCCATCCCGCGGCTCGGGCGAACCCTCATCGCCCCGTGCACGACGACGATCCGCGGGCTGTCGAGCGAGGTGCTGCTCGAACCTGAGGTCGAACCGGTCCCACGCTCGAGCGCGGTCAACCTCGACTCGGTCGAGACCGTGTCCGTCGGTGTCCTTGTCGACCGCCTGGGTCGCCTCAGCGACGAATGCATGCGTGAGATATGCCAGGCGCTGTCGGTCGCGGTCGACTGCCGCTGACACAAGCGGTCCAGCACCCGGGGGAGACGTCGGGTGCAGGACAACGGATCGGCTGGTCAGGTGGCGATCGCGGCGATGGCGGCGTGCGGCCGGTAGCCGCGTTCGGTGGTGCC
>CAYUXB010000107.1:0-7008 GCA_964448525.1 uncultured Acidimicrobiaceae bacterium | reverse complement strand
AGGTGGCGATCGCGGCGATGGCGGCGTGCGGCCGGTAGCCGCGTTCGGTGGTGCCCGGTCGCCGCTGGCGCTCGACCTCCGTGAAGCCCGCCCGTCGCAGCCGAGCGGAGAGCTCGTCGACCGGCCAGAAGTAGGCGGTGACGACCTTGTGCTCGAAGTCCGCGAGCTCGTCGCCGGTGAAGAACCCGGCCACGACCGTGCCGCCGGCGGTCGTCGCCCGCCGCAGCTCGGCGAGTACGCCGTCGAGGTCGTCCGGCGGCAGGTGGATCAGCGAATACCACGACAGGATGCCGGCGAGGGAACCGTCGCGGACCGGGAGCTGGTCCATCGAGCCGAGCACGTACCGGCCGTCCGAGTGGGTGGCGCGGGCGTGGTCGATGAACTCCGGCACCAGGTCGATGCCGATGGCGTCGACGCCCTGCGAGCGCAGGTGTGCGGTGAGGTGTCCCGGTCCACAGCCCGCGTCGAGCACGGCGCCAGATCGGATCGTCAGGCGACGGGTGATCAGGGCCAGTTCCTCCGCGGTCACCGGAGCGTCCCTGGCGACGAGGTCGATGTACTGGTCGGCCATGGTGCCGTACGCCCGACGAACCTGCTCCATCCGATCAACGTACAGAGGCGTGGTGGAGGTCAGGGGTCGTCGAGCTCGCGGTGCAGTCGATGAGGGCCCGGATCTCGAAGGACACCGCGGGGCCTCGGATCTACGATCACGTCGTGGCCCTCATCTGGGAGCAGACGATCGTCGACGCACGGGATCCGCGCGCGCTCGGGCGGTGGTGGCGAGAAGCGCTCGGCTGGGTGATCGTCGACGACGACCCCGACGAGTTCGAGATCCGTCCCTCGGCGGATCGCCTGCCCGGCCTCCTCTTCGCGTCGTCCCCGGACGAGAAGATCACCAAGAACAGGCTTCACCTCGACTTCCGACCCGATGACCGGGACGCCGAGGTGCAGCGACTGCTCGCTCTCGGCGCCACGCGAGCAGACGTGGGACAGGGCGAGGAGTCGTGGGTGGTTCTCGCGGATCCGGAAGGCAACGAGTTCTGCGTGCTCAGCTCCCGGAGCTCCTGACCATGGCCACGCCCGTCCCGAACGTCACCCTGAACAACGGCGTCGAGATGCCGATCCTCGGTTTCGGCGTCTACCAGATCCCACCGGAGGACACCGAGCGCGCCGTCAGCGAGGCGCTCGAGGTGGGTTACCGCCACATCGACACGGCAGCCGGCTACCGGAACGAGGCAGCCGTCGGCCGAGCCGTGCGGGCGAGCGGCGTTCCCCGCGACGAGCTGTTCATCACCACCAAGCTCTGGATCCAGGCACCGGGGGAGGCCAACGCCCGCCGTGCGTTCGACCGGTCACTCGAGCGGCTCGGACTCGACCACGTCGATCTCTACCTCATCCACCAGCCCTTCGGTGACGTCTACAGCTTCTGGCGGGCGTTGGAGCAGGTCCACGCCGAAGGGCTGAGCCGGGCGATCGGCGTGTCCAACTTCTACCCGGACCGCCTCGTCGACCTCATCGAGAACAACGAGGTCACCCCCGCGGTGAACCAGATCGAGACCCATCCCTTCTTCCAGCGGGAAGCCGATCAGGCGGTCATGCGCGAGCGCGGCGTGCAGATCGAGTCCTGGGGCCCGTTCGCCGAGGGCCGCAACGGCCTGTTCACGGACCCGACGCTCGCGGCGATCGGTGCGGGCCGGGGCAAGTCGGTCGCGCAGGTGGTGCTCCGCTGGCTCATCCAGCGCGAGGTCGTCGTGATCCCGAAGTCCGTGCGGCGCGAACGCATGGCGGAGAACTTCGACGTGTTCGACTTCACCCTCACCGACGACGAGATGGCGCGCATCGCCGCCATGGACACCGACACCTCGGCGTTCTTCGACCACCGCACCGCCGAGAGCGCCGCCAGCTTCAACGCCCTGCGGGAGGCCTGACCGGCCCGAACCGCGACGAGGCCACCCCGCACCCCGCGGGGTGGCCTCGCGCCGGTTGTCCAGGTCAGGACCGGTCGAGCGTTCGGGTCACGCTGCGGTCGGGCCGGGGGCCGGCGAGGGCTGGGGAGTCGGCTGCGGCGGCTGCGGAGGCATCGGGACCGGCGGGCCTGGTTCGCTCGGCGGCGGTTGGGGCGGAAGCGGAGTCGCCGAAGGGAGCCAGCGCGTGCGCGTAGGTGCCATGGCTCCCGCCTTCCCCCGCGGGTCCGTCTCAAACCCGGACTGCTCCGACGAAGCAGGCACGGGCACGGCGAGACGCCACAGCGGCCGCGCAGGTGGCCGCCGGCTCACGCAGGCTCGGGCGTTCCCGCGGTCGCGCGCGCCGGCCAGTCCGCCACGGGCACCTCGGCGACGACCTGTGCCCGCTCGGCGTCGAAGCTGAGCAGGCCGGCGATGCCCGCACTCTCGTCGAGCGGTTCCTCGTAGCTCCACGCGACGTTCTCCACCACGGTGCCGTCGACCGCCGCGTGCCAGTAGGCGGCCACGCCCTTGTAGTTGCAGTACGTCGTCAGCTCCGACGGGCGGAGGACGTCGGGGCGCACCAGCTCGGGACGCACGTAGAGGCGGGCGTCGATCGAGGTCTCGAACAGGATCACCGTGTCGTCGGTGTCGACGAGGGTCCTGCCCGCCACGTCGACGCGCAGGTGACGCCGGGTCGGTCGGCAGTCGACCCGGTGGTAGGGGTTGGGCGGGTAGTTGACCAGCCGCCGTCCCTCCTCGAACCAGGCGTCGACCGCGGCCCACGGCACGGTGACGTAGCCCGGCGCCTCGGGCTCGGCGTCGTGGGGGAGACCGCCGACGGTCTCGGGTGGGAAGGCGTAGGTGAGGGTCCGCCCGGCGCGGTGCACGAGCAGTGCACGCTCGGTGTCGATCACGGCGCGTCCGTCGACGACCCCCTGCACCCGGCGAGGGTGCGGCTCGACGTAGACGACGCCGGCCGGCAGCGCCGGCGAGAAACGTCCGAGCGGATCGACGCCGATCGGCCCGCGAGCGGTGGTCAGGCTCATGCGCCGACACTACCGACCGGCCGTGTTCCGACGTCGATGTCGATGTCGTCGACGACGACGATGCGTCCGGGTCGCCGGGTGTGCGTGATCCATGGGTGAGCACGTAGAAAACGCGTGGTTGCGGACCCTTCGTTATCCTGTGACGCCTTGGTCATGGACAGTGCGCTCGCGAGCGCTTCGGCGGGGGAGGCGAACCAAGGCGGGCCCGAGGGGTCGCGCCTGCGGGCGCCCGTGCTCTCCCGCGTCGCGCAGGCCGTCGTCCTCGTCCTGCCCGCCCTCGTGGTGGCGGAGCGGGGCTGGAACCGCCGTTGGATCACCGACGACGGGTTCATCAACTTGCGCATCGGGCAGATGGTCCTCGACGGGCACGGGCCGGTGTTCAACGTCGGCGAGCGGGTCGAGGCCACGACCAGCACGTTGTGGCTGTGGGCCCTCGTGGCGGGCGACGTGGTCCTGCCGCTGCGGTTCGAGTGGGTCGCCGTCGTTCTGGGCCTCGTCGGAGCCGTGGCGGGCGTGCTGCTCGCCACCTTCGGCGCCGTGCGCCTGCACCGTGGCCGCGGGGCCACCGGTGTGCTGCTCCCGCTGGGGGCGGCGGTCGTGGCGGCGACCCCGCCGTTCTGGGAGTTCGCGACCTCCGGCCTGGAGGGAGGCCTCACGTTCGCGTGGCTCGGGCTCACCCTGTGGCTGTTGAGCCGGTGGGCGACCGGGGGCGCCCGCTTCGGCGCGGTCGCGGCTGCGGTGGCCGGCGCAGCTCCGCTGGTGCGCCCCGACCTGGGCCTGGCGCTACCGATCGTGCTCGGTGGCGTGCTCGCTGCGCAGTGGTCCGACGACTCGGCACGGGACAGGGTGCGGTTGCTGGCCCAGGCCCTTGCACTGCCGGTCGCCTACCAGGTGTTCCGCATGGGCTACTACGGCGCGGTCGTGCCCAACACGGCCCTGGCGAAGTCCGGCGGTCGGGGCGCATGGGGAACCGGTGTCGACTATGCCCGCGACTTCGTCCAGCCCTACTGGCTGGTCGTCCCGCTCGCCGTGCTCTGCCTGGTGTTCGTCGTGCCCTGTGGGGTGCGGGCGTGGCGGGCATCCGACCGCCGGGGTCTCGTCGCCCTCCTCGCGCTGCCGCTGCTCGGCGCAGCCGATGCCGTGTACGTCGTGCGCGTCGGCGGCGACTACATGCACGGCCGTCTGTTGTTGCCCGCCCTGTTCGCTTTGGTTGCACCGGTGGCGGCCGTACCCGTCACGCGGGTCGCGTCCATCTGGCACGGACGGCCGAGCAAGCGGGAGACGAGCGCGCGCCCGATGTTCCCTGTCGCCGCGGGAGCCGCGGCGGCGGTCGTCGTGGTGTGGGCGGTGGTCGCCGGGACGACCCTGCGCCGTGGCAGCGAGCCCGTCGTGGACGGCCTGTTCGTGTCCGAGGCCTACGACGGCCACGTGGCCATGCACGGGCGGTACGCGGTCACGGCCGAGGATCAGGGCTGGGGGCCCGAGCGGGCCCGCAGCATCCTCACGTCCGACGTCGGGGTCCACGTCCCCGATCCCCTCCCGGGCGCCGTGCCGCGTGACGGGGACGGGCGCCGGCTCTATGCCAGCTACGGCATCGGTGTGGTCGGCTACGCGCTCGGGGAGGAGGTCTACATGCTCGACATGCTGGGTCTCGCCGATCCGCTGGTCAGTCGGTACGAGTTGCCGAGCGCCGGTGCGACCGGCCACGAGAAGCCGATCCCGACGGCGTGGCTGGCAGCCCGGGTGTCCGACGGTCCGGTGTCGCCCGACGACCTGCCAGGCCCGGTCTTCACCCGACCGCTGTACGAGTCGCCCCCGGGCCGGCTCGACGCCGATGCCGAGGCGGCCCGCAAGGCCCTGGAGTGCGGCGATCTCGACGATCTCCACCACGCCGTCCACGACCGACTGACGCCGGGACGCTTCCTCCGCAACCTGGTCGAGTCCCTGACCTACACCGGTCTCACCGTGCCGCCCGACCCGAACGACGCCGAGGAACGCTTCTGCGGCTGACAGGGAGGTGTCGATTTCGGGTGACCTCGCGCGTCATGCTCGTGCCGGCGGTGGTCGCCGGCTGACACGCAGAGGAGTCCTCCCGTGAAGTACTTCGTTCTTCTGGCCGGCCAGGGTGAGCTGCCGCCGTGGGATCAACTGACCGCAGAGCAGCAGGAGGCGGGCATGGCCCAGCACGCCGCCTTCGACGAGGCGTGCGCCGCCCGGCCGGGGGTCGAGCTGCTGGGCGGCGAGGCGCTGGGCGAGGGCATCATGGCCACGACGTTGCGCACCCGCGGCGGCGAGATGACGATCACCGACGGGCCGTTCGCGGAGGCGGCGGAGCAGATCGGGGGCTACTACCTCCTCGATGCCCCCGACCTCGACACGGTGATCGAGCTGTGCAGGATCCTGCCCGCGTATGACATCGACATCCGGCCGGTCCTCGACGCCCCGTGATCGGGGTGGGCCGACCGTCGCCGAGCGAGCGATCGAGGAGGCCTACCGGGCCGACTGGGGCCGGCTGCTGTCGCTGCTCGTCGCGCGGACCCGCCGCCTCGACCTCGCCGAGGATGCCCTCGGCGAGGCCTTCGCCCGGGCGACCGCTCGCTGGCCTCGCGACGGGGTCCCGGCCAACCCCTCGGGCTGGCTGTACACGACGGGCCACCGGCAGCTCGTCGGACGCCTTCGGGCGGAGGCCATCGCCGGGCGCAAGGCGCCCCTGCTCGCGGTGCGGCCCGGCTGGGTGCCGCCCGACGGACCCGAGGCTGAGGGTTCCGACGTGCAGCTTCCCGATGAACGGCTGCACCTCATCCTGCTCTGCTGCCATCCGGCGCTGCCACGCGAGTCCCGATCGGCCCTCGCGCTCCGCCTCGTCGTCGGCACGACGACCGAGCAGATCGCCCGTCTGTTCCTCGTGCCGCAGGCGACGATGGCGGCGCGCCTGACCCGGGCGAAGAAGAAGATCGTGCTGGCGGGCATCCCACTGGGCGACCCGGTCGAGGACGAGCTCCGGGCCCGCCTCGACGAGGTGTGCCGAACGATCTACCTGGCCTTCACCGCGGGGTACACACCGAGCACGGGCCCGGACCTGCAGCGGGTCGACCTCGCGGGGGAGGCCGTGCGGCTCGCCGCAACGCTGCATCAGCTCGTGCCCGACGCCCCGCAGGTCCGCGCCATGCTCAGCCTCCTCCTGCTCCAGCACTCCCGTCGGGACGCCCGGCAGCGGGATGGCGCCATCGTGACCCTCGCCGATCAGGACCGCTCGTCGTGGCACCACGACGAGATCGAGGCGGGGCTCCGGCTGGCGGCTGGACTCCGGCCCGGGGAGGGCTACCCGGGCGAGCTCCGGCTCCAGGCTCTGATCGCCGCCGAGCATGCACGGGCCCCGACGGCCGCCGCCACGGACTGGAGGGCGATCGCGGCGCTGTACGCGGAGCTCGAAGCGCGCAACGGGTCCGCGGTCGTCAGGCTCAACCGGGCCGTGGCGGAGGCCGAGGCCCGGGGGCCGGCGGCCGGCCTCGCGCTGCTCGACGGGCTCGACGACGCCCTGGTCGGCAACCACCGGGTGCCCGCCGTCCGCGCCGAGCTCGCCCGACGACTGGGCGACATCGCGCTGGCCCGTTCTGCGTACCTCCGTGCGATCGACCTGTGCGCGAACGGGGGGGAACGGGCCCACCTGTGCGCGCGCCTGGCATCGATCGAGGCGCCGGAGGGCCGACCCGACGACGGCTGAGGACGCCGCCGGGTGGTCTGTGGTCGGTGCCGGTTGCCCAGCAACCATTCCTGCGCGCGGACGCGTCGAGTAGCCCGTGCACCGATGGGGACGGGCCGTCGCCGAGCGGTCAGTCGCTGCCGAACTCCATGGCCGCCTGGTCGAGCGCCACCTCGGGGACCTCCTCCTCGACCGTGGGGTTGGCCGCGATCCTGTCGGCGCCGCCGGCGGGGAGGCGGCCGAGGAGGTGGCCGTGCTCGACCAGCACCTGGCCCTCGTCGAGCGGCTGGGCGGCGTACAGCTCCAGCTTGCC
>CAYUXB010000106.1:0-11531 GCA_964448525.1 uncultured Acidimicrobiaceae bacterium | reverse complement strand
GTCGGGCGCGTGGGGCACCGACCGCTGGAGGCACAGATCCGAGCACGTCGCGCGGGCGACAGCTCGTCGGCGACCGCGTCGGTGAACGCCCGTACGCGGGCGTCGCCCAGCACGGTGGCTGGGACCTGCGGGCGCAGTCCGTCGACGACGAACGACAAGTCGACGGTCACAGGTCGAGCACCATCGGGTCCGTGCCCGGCGTCGCCGTGCAACTGGAAGACGCGACGACCATGGCAAGGACCGTGGGTCCTGCTTCGTAGCCGTGGCACGGGCACGTCCACAGTTATGGCGAACTTGTTGCCCGTGGACCGTCGCAAGGCAAGTTTGCCATATCCCCTGTTTCACCCCGACCGGTCTGGCGACCTACCCGTACTGCTCTCGCCATCCGAGTTCGAGGGCGCGTTCCCCGCAGAGAACGAGTTCATCGAGCTCAAGAAGGGTGTGTCAGAACGACGAGTCCAGGAGGCCGCCGTCGCGTTCTCGAATGCCCAGGGAGGGGTGTACATCGTCGGGGTGGCGCCAGACGGCAGGGTCGTCGGGGTATCCCAGCCGGGCGAGAAGACGAAGGACATCCACCAGGCGATGCGGGATGTGCGCGACCCAGGTCGGTACGACGTCCACGAGCTCCAGGTCGGGGATGCGACCGTACTGGTACTGGCGATCGCCCGTCGTCATGAGGGCTTCGCCCAGACCTCGTCCGGAGCGGTTCTGGCCCGTCGGGGAGCGAGCAACATGCCGCTGTTGGGTGTCGAGCTGTCGCGGTTCCTCGCGGGACGCGCGTTCCAGAGCTTCGAGCTGACGCCGACGACCGCCGCGTTTCCTGGGGATGTTGATCGGGACCTGCTGCGGCGACTTGTCGATGCCTACGGGTGGGACCCGGCAGGGCCGAACGACGAACTGCTGAGCGAGGAGGGCCTCTGCACGCTCGAGCGGGGTGCGAGAGTGCTCACCGTCGCGGGGTCGTTGTTGCTCCTTCGGGATCCTGGCAGCGCGGGCGGCCGACCGTATGTCGAGATTCGCCGATACGCGGCGGACCAGCCAGATCCTGACCGGGTGTGGCGCATCCAAGGGCCCATCACCGACCAGGTCGAACAGGCGACCACCACGGTGGTCGACGAACTGGGCTCGGTCAGCGTGATCGTCGGCGCGAAACGGGTCGAGATGCCGAAGATCCCGCCGCGTGTCATCCGCGAGGCACTGGCGAACGCGGTCGCGCACCGCTCATATGAGAACGCCGGTAGCTCCGTGCACATCGACATCACACCGACGCAGATCGCGGTGACATCGCCGGGAACGTTGCCGGAACCGGTCACCATCGAGAACATCCGGTTCCAGCAGGCCGCCCGCAACGATCGCGTGCTTGGCACGCTCCGCAGGTTCGGACTGGCGGAGGATCTCGGCAAGGGCGTCGACCGCATGCAGGACGACATGGCAGCGGAGCTGCTCGACGCTCCCGAGTTCACTGAGGATGGCTCGTTCTTCACGGTGACCCTTCGTCTCGGTGGTGTCGTCACGCCGCGCGAGCGCGCGTGGGTACGGGAGCTGGTGCGGTCGGAGCGGCTTGATCCCCGAGGCGCAGCGATCGTCGTCGCGGTCGCCCGGCACGGCGACACCTCCAACGGTGAGGTGCGCTCACTGCTCGACATCGACAGCGTCGAGGCGCGATCGCTCCTTCAGACGCTCGTGACCTCAGGCGTTCTCGTCCGCCGTGGCCAGCGCGGCGGAGCGCGCTACGAACTCGCCCCAGAGATCGGCATCCCCACCAACGTCCGCCACACCGACACCGAGCTGGACGAGATCGCGCTCCGCCTGGCGGGCGCTGGTTCGATCACCAACGCCCAGCTTCGCGCCGAGACCGGCGTCGATCGGCAACTTGCCCTCGGCGTGCTCCGTCGCCTGGTCGACACCGGCAAGCTGGTGCAGCACGGTGCGAAGCGTGGCACGAGATACGAGCTACCACCCACTCCCTCATGACCTGAGCGTCACGACAACCCCGCTCCTCATTCGCACCCGTGGCACCTGCCGCGGTGCCACCAGGCGCGGCAGTTTCAGCATTCCCTCCCCCGGTTCCCGAGCCGGTCGGGGAGCCGCAAGGAAGGGCGTGCCACGGCTAGCGTCGCCGGCCATGGCGGGACACCTGTTCGTGACGCGTGGTGACCTCTTACACCTCGCGTGTGATGCGATCCTCGTGCCGAGCGGCACCGACCATCGGGGTCGGCGAGGCCACCTGGTCGAGCCGTGGCGTGCTGCGGTGGGCGCGTCCGGCGAGTTCGCCGCCCGTGCGCCCCAGCCGCCCGACCGGGTGGTGAAGCTGCGCGACGCCGAGGCTCGTAGGCCCGCTGTGTGGCTCGGGCACACCGGCGAGACCGGCGATGAGCCAGCCGAGTGGTACGCGGCGCCGATCGTCGAGTTCATCCGTCGCGCCGCCGTCGACATCCCGACCGTGCGACCGTTCGGCCAGGCCACGCCCCCGCCCGATGGCCGGCTGCTCGTCGGGGTTCCCCTCGTCGGCACCGGTGCGGGCGGCATGCGCGATGACAAGGGCAGTGTCGTGCGTGCCTTGCTCGACCGGGTCCAGGACGAGTTGCAGCGCACCGACGTCGACGTCGTCCTGGTCGTGCGCGGGGCCGCCGGTCACTCTGCTGTGCAACAGGCCCGCGTCAACGACGCCCGTTGGTGGGATCTGGCCGACCACCACCGAGGTGTCGCGGAGGACCTGGCGCTCCGAGCCCGGGCGGGCGAGCTCGTGCTGTTCACCGGCGCCGGCACCGGCTACGGCGCCGGGCTGCCCCTCTGGCGTGACCTGATCCGCCAACTCGGCGAGCAGGCCGGCTTGGACGGCGACGAGCTCGGCGAGCTCGCGAAACTCGACGTTCGGGACGCCGCCACCGTCCTCCGCCGGCGACTCGAGGCCAACGACCGCAACCTGGCGGAGGCGGTGACCGGACTGGTGCACGACTCGTCGCACGTGTCGCTCGTCCACCAACTGCTCGCGTCGCTTCCGGTGTCCGAAGCGGTGACCACCAACTACGACGTGTGCTTCGAGCAGGCGTGGCGGGACGCCGGACGCGACAACAACTTCGCCGTCCTCCCGAAGACGACATCAGATTCGCGGCGCAACTGGCTCCTCAAACTCCACGGCTCCGTCGACGATCCCGAGCGGATCGTGCTCTCGCGCGACGACTACCTGCGGTTCGAGAGCGATGGCGTGGCCCTCGCCGGGCTGGTGCAGGCGATGCTGCTCACCCGGCACCTGCTGTTCGTCGGCTACTCGCTGTCCGACGACAACTTCCACCGCCTCGTGCACCAGACCCGGGCAGCGATCGGCACCGGCACACCCGACGTCGAGCCCTTCGGCACCGCCCTCACGCCCGGACCGTCCCGATTCTTCGACGAGCTGTGGCGCGGCCGGGTCGCGGTCGTGTCGACCGCGGACGGCGACGGCAACCTCGACGCCCGCACCCTGGCGATCCTGCTCGACCGTATCGGCGCCCTCGCCGCCGCACCGGCAGCGCACCTGCTGAATCCCTCGTACGACCGCGTCTTCGACGACGATGAACGAGCGCTGCGCACAGCCCTCCAGGAAGCGCAGAAACGAGCGCGAGAGCTCGACGACACCAACCCGCTCCGACAGGCGGTCGAGTCAGCGATCGACAGCCTCGGCGACCCGGGCCGGTCCCGCTGACCGTCTCCGATAGGGCGAGCAACGTCGCCGGTCCGCGGTGGTGTTCGGGTCGGTGGCGACCACGAGCGCCCCGCCAGCGCTGAGGCCCGGCGTCACCGCCGCCGGTAGAGGCGGGCCGGGCGGCCCACCGTGCCGTCGGACAGGCGGTCGAGGTCTATGAGCGACGGGACGACCTGGCGTCGGAACGTGTCCTTCTGGAGCACCTCGCCGAGCACGGCCTCATGGGTGCGCCGCAGGTCGAGCAATCTGAACGGCTCGGGGGTGAGTGCCGCGGGGTCGGGGGCTGCCCGGTAACGGGCCCGCAGATCGCGTGCGGCGAGGGCGGCGATGGCGTCGTGGTCGAACGGCAGGTGCGCCTGGCCCGTTGGCAGCGCCACCGGCGCGGGTGGGCTGCCGGGCGTCGCACACCGGACCGGCGCCGCCCCCTCCTCCGTGGGGCCGTCGTCCGGCGAGAGGGTGACGGGCGCGAGCATCAGGTCGTCGCGCGCCGCGAGCGCGCCCGCCAGCGCATGCTCGGGCACGACGTCGACATGGGCGACCGACAGCACCCAGCCCCGGTCGTCACGGTGGGGATCGTCGAACACCCGGAGCTGCCGGGGCGCCAGACCAGTGATGCCGCACTTGTCCGCGAGCGTGCGCAGCACGGCGGTGTGCAAGGTCTCGCGCTCCCGCAGGAACGACCCGGGCAGGCTCCAGTCGCCCATGGCGGGACCCCCTGAGCGGCGCAGCAGCAGGGCAGCCAGCGACAGCCGGCCGGCGTCGGCGTCGGTCACCGTGAGGACCGCGATGTCGACCGCAACCGACGGCCGGGGGAAGTCCACCAGATCGTCGCGATCGCGACGGCGGCGAGTCGAGGAGGTCGTCACCAGAGGGACGTTAGCGCAGGATTGCGCTAACAGACTCGTCCTGGCATAGTTAGCGCAGATTCGATCTAACCCCGGTCGACCGGCGAACACGATCACAGGAGGTCGCCGATGCTCACGCTCACCACCAACACCACCCCCACCCTCCACGTCGGGGCACCGACGGAGGCCGGTCCGCTCTCCGCCTTCCCCGTGTGGACCGACGCCCCGATGCCGCGCCGGGCGCTGCACACCCGACTCCCCGAGGGCGCCCAGGTCACCGAGGCGGGTGTCGGGGGGCCGCAGGTCGAGCGTCTCGTGGTCCACAATCCGACGACGACCCCGTTCCTGCTCCCCGTCGGAACGGTGTTCGACGGCGGCCTGCAGCACCGGGTGCTGGTCAACGGCGCCTTGGTCGGCGGGCGGATGGACCTCGACCTCGACGTCCGCTGCGTCGAGCACGGGCGCTGGAGCGGCGCCGAGCAGCACCGGGTGCACCACCGTCGCGCTCCGCTCGCCGTGCGCGGCGCCCTTCGAGGCGTCGGCGGGCCCAGGGTCCGGCCGGGGGGCGCCCGCGACGGGCTCGCTGCAAGCGACGACCTCGCCGACCAGGGCGACGTGTGGCGGCGGGTGCGCCGCTATGAGGCCGCGACCGGCCCGTCGACGTCACAGTCTCTCGTCGAGATGACCGACCGACTCCACAGCGCCGAGGGCGGCAACGTCGGCAGTCTGGTCGGCGACGTCCGCCCGCTCCCGGGCCAGCGGGGAGTGATCATCGGTATCGCCGGGCACCCGGTGCTCGCCGAGGTGTTCGACCACCCCGCGACGCTCGCCCGCCAGTGGGATGCGATCGTGCTCGGCGTCCTCGCCGACGCGCTGCTCGCGCCAGACCGACCCACCCCGGCCCACCGGGCGCGCACGTTCGCCCGGCGATTGTCCGGTCGTCGGCTCGACCCGTGGCTCGACGGTCCCGACGCCGGGACGTACGCGGCAGCCGACAATCTCGCCCTGGTCGAGGCCCTCGTCACACGCGCCGACCGCATGGTGCATCTGTCGGCGCTCAACATCCGCCACCAGCTCGTGGCGGCGGCATGAACGGCGTCCGCGCCCCTGGTCGCCACCCCAGTGCGGCCGTGCTCGCCGACCGGGCGGCGGGTGTCGTGCTCGCGTCGGCGGCGGGCGACGCCCTAGGCGCCGGCTACGAGTTCACCGCCGGCCCGGGATCGGGCGAGCCGGTAGACATGGTCGGCGGCGGGCCATTCGATTGGGCGCCCGGCGAGTTCACCGACGACACCCAGATGGCGCTCGCCGTACTCGACCCGCTCGCCGATGGCCGCACGGGCGACGATGCCCTCGCCCACGTCGAGTCCCGATTCCGGGCCTGGTTCGCGGCCGGGCCGGCCGACGTGGGCAATCAGACGCGCACCGTCCTGTCCACGCTCGGGCCCCTCGACGGCGTGGCGACCCGGTACGCGGCCGCCCACGCCCGCGCCGCAGGAAACGGCAGCCTGATGCGCACCGGTCCGGTCGCCCTCGCCCACCCCGGCGACCCGTCGTCCATCACCGACCTTGCGGCACGTGTCTCCGCCCTCACCCACGCCGACCCCGACTGCGTCGACGCCTGTGCCCTGTGGTCGGCCGCCATCGACGACACGCTCCACCGCTCGCCCGGCCCGACCGAGCCGTGGGACTGGGCGGGCGCGCTCCTCCGCGCCCTGCCCATGCTCCCCGCCGGTCGCCGGGCCCCGTGGCGGGCGCGCATCGATGAGGCCGTCGCCGGCCGGCCCGCCGACTTCCCGAACAATGGCTGGGTGGTCCACGCCTTCCAGGCCGCCCTCGCCGCTCTCATGTCGACGCCGGTGCCCGTTGGCGACGCCGCGCCCCACCACCTGCGACTCACGCTCGAGGCCGTGGTGCGGGCGGGCGGCGACACCGACACGGTCGCTGCCATCGCAGGATCGCTGGCAGGGGCCCGCTGGGGCGCCACAGCAGTGCCACTGCGGTGGCGCCGGGCGCTGCACGGCGACCGGACCGCCGCCCACAGCCCAGTGTGCGCGGCCGAACTCGAGCGGCTCGCCCGGCTCGCGTTCCGGCAGGGACACAGCGATGCCGACGGGTGGCCCGCGTCGCCATCGATGCTGCCGCACTACCGCGCCGCCTGGGACCTCCCGGCTCAGCGGGTGACGCTCGCGGGCGTCGAGTTCGGCAACGTGCACGCGCTCGAGGCGTCCCTGACCGATGGCGTCGACGTCGTGGTGTCGCTGTGCCGCATGGGCGCCGACGAACCGGCGCTGCGCGACGTCGAGGCGCACGTCATCAGCGTGCTCGACACTGACGCCGGGGACAACCCGCACCTGGCGTTCGTGCTGGCCGACCTCGCCGACACACTGGGCGTGCTCGTCACGGAAGGCCGCCGGCCGTTCGTCCACTGCGTGCAGGCCGAGAACCGCACCCCAGCGCTGGCCGCCACCCTCCTCATCCGCCACGGCGGCATGGACGCCGACACCGCGCTGGCGCTGGTCAGGCGCGAGCTCCGCGCGCCCCGGCCATTCCTCGCCGACGGCGTACGGCAGGCGGCGCAACTCTGAACCGGCCCGACGGTCGAAGCAGATCCCACGGCAGTGGTCTTGCCTTCGACCTCGATACGTGGGTCAGCTGGTCTCGTCATCGGGCGCCGTGGCCACTGATCCGGTCACCCGGTGACGGAGCATGTCCAGGTCGGGGCGCTTCGCAGGTCTCGACGGCATCCCGCACTCGGCGTCGACGCCTCGCAGGTCGTGGATGCCGTCCGCGGCCGCGGCGGAGTCAGCGCCAGTCCGAACCGCACCGATGCATGGCACCGGGCCCCGCCGGTCGAGATCCGCAGGCGCGGATCCGAAGGGGCTGCCCGCCACGTGCGTGTGAGGCACCCCGTGTACCGTCCGCCCCATGCGATCGGTGTCTCCACAGGTGCTGACGATCGCCGCTGCTGTACCGGCACGCCTGCTCGCTCGGGGGGCGACCATCGCTGACAGGGATGATCTGGCAGAGCGACTCCGGCGTCGGACTTCGCACGTCCCCAGGATCGCGTTCGTCCTGACCGCACCCGTGTGGCTCGTCGTCATCATCCGCGGGGTGCTCTATCCAGCTTTCGGCGCCGACGACCTGGAGCAGTCCTGGGGCGGACCGACATTGATCGGGGCGTGGGCGACACATCTCGTCGTCGCGGTCGCCGTGCTCGTCGCGGTCTCGCTGATCGTCGCTCTGGCCACAAGTCGCTCCAGACGGCGGCCCGAGGGCGAGTCCGAACTCGGCTGAGCTTGGCGGTCCCACACGCGAACTGGCAGATCGGCATCGCTTGGTGACCTCGTCTGGCGAACGATCGCGGACCGAGCATGGTGGAACTTGCCGCTCGCAATACCCGGCATCGCCATCTTCTGTTGGGTGTTGGCGGGGTCAGCGACGACTACCTCCACTTCGTGGTTCAAGCGCCGTTCGTGAGCGGCGACAAGCGGAGCACCGAGCGGGCGGTGGCTGCGCGTCGAGCCGCTCGGCGCACGATGAGCGCCGGCGCATGACGACGCCGCGCGGGGCGGCAGCGTTGTGCGACGATCCCGGTTCATGTCGCGGGGCGAGCAGGCCGAGACGCAGCGCCGTTGGAACAGCAACCTCCACGCGCTCGAGAGGTTGCTCGACACGACCGTCCCACCCGGCGCGCGCCACGGTCTGGACGTCGGATGTGGCGAAGGAGAGACATCGAGGCGGCTGCGCTCCCGAGTCCCGTCGGTCCTGGGGCTGGATCGGGATGAAGCCTCGATCGAAGAAGCTCGCCGTCTCGGCGGCGACATCAGCTACGTCCTCGGAGATCTCGAACAGGTCGATCTCCCGGACAACCGGTTCGACGTCGTCACCGCGGTGGCCGTGCTCCACCACATGGACCAGCGGACTGCGCTCTGTCACCTCGCGCGCCTGGTCGCTCCTGGTGGTGTGCTGTTGGTCGTCGGTCTGGCGAGGTCCCGAGCGGTGACCGACTACGCCTACGACATCAGAGACGCCATCGCCATCCGTCGTCACACGTGGACCAAGGACGTCTGGCACACGCCTGCCCCCATGGTGTGGCCACCCCCGCTGTCATGGAGAGGCGCCCGACGGGCTGCTCTCGACGCGCTGCCCACGGCGTCGTTTTGGCGTGTCCCTTACTTCCGCTATGGCCTCACCTGGGTGAAGCCCCGCGACGTCCCATGGTCGTGACTCAATCCCGACCGGGGTCTCTCCTGCGGTGGTCCCCGGCGCGGGAGAGCACGTCACCTCGACGTCGATGAGCCCTACCTCGTCACCCACGGCTCGTCCCACCCACCTCCGGCGGCGCCGGGATGCGCTCGATGCCGTATGCGACCAGATGGAGCGCTGATGAGCGAGCACCTACGACAACTCCTCGACATCGAGGCCATCAAGAGCCTGAAGGCCCGCTACTTCCGATTCCTCGACACGAAGCGCTGGGACGAGTGGGCCCTGGTGTTCACCGAGGACGTCGTGATGGAGGTCCCCGAGGCGAACCTGGTCATCCACGGGCGCGCTGACGTGGTGGCGAGCGTCAGCGGCGCGTTGGACGGTGCCACGACCGTCCACCACGGGCACATGCCGGAGATCGAGCTCACCGGGCCCGACGCAGCGCGGGGCACGTGGGCGATGCAGGACGTCGTGGAATGGCCCCGGCCGGCGGAGGGACCTCGCGTCGGGCTCGTCGGCTTCGGCCACTACCACGAGGAGTACGTGCGGGACGGGGCCGACTGGCGCATCGCCCGCACCCACCTGGAGCGCATCCGCGTCGATCCGCTCCCCTGAGCACGCCGCCCCTCCCCGACGTCCGCGCTCCCCCCGTCGACCTCGAGGCCTGCGGCGACGGCACGTCGGCCACGATCGCCGGCCACCCGAGGCCGTGCACACCGCATGGCGATGGCCACGACCGGGTGCAGGAGCCGCTGGCCTACCGGGGGGCGATGCCGGCTCCGCCTCGTCAGCCACGAGCCAACCCCGGAAGAACGCGTCAGCCGCCGGGGCCGCAACGACCGCCGTCCGCGGGCGGGTCGACGTCCGGTCGGCCGGACTGGGCGCTCGGCCACCCCGCCCAGATGCCCGGGAAGAACGGGCCGGGCTGGCCCGCTTCCTCGTAGAAGCCGTTGGGGTCGTAGACCTTCGCCTCGGGATACGGCCAGGGGCACGCGACCGAGGTGGCGGACTTCGTCGTGCGGATGAGCGCGAACCCGGCGCCATAGCCGAAGTAGGCCACGTTGATCGCCACGAACATCACGACGAACGTGCCGAGTGCTGGACGGCGCTGGAACACCGCCACCCGGTGGGCCAGCCGCTCGGCCTGGGTGCGACCCGTGTCGTCGCGGTGCAGCATGACACCCGCCGCGATCATCACCAGCGTCACGAGCGACGACTCCCAGATGAGCGGGAACTGGTACCACTCCCCGGCAGCGAACGACCCGAACGGGATCACCTGCGAGTAGATGTAGAGCTGCGTCCGCACCAGGAAGATCTCCAGCGCCGCGTCGAACACGAAACCGATCGCCAGGATCAGCGCCCCGAGCGTGACGAGGGGATGCCGGCTGGCGAACGACCCCGGTGGCCGGCGGGCCTGGATGCGGCGCAGCAGCCACGCCGCCGGGAAGAACGGCGCCATGTAGAACGTGGCGTAGCCGATCACCAGGAACGGCTCGACCGTCGGCGACAGCGACACGAGCGGCCACGTCTCCGGCCAGTGCCAGAGCTGAGGGTTGTAGACCGCGTACGGCGCCCAGTTCATGATCGGGTCCTGCCAGATGAGCACGGTCGTGACGATCACCATCAGCAGGACCGGGTGCCGCGGGTGGCGGCGCCACATCACCACGACGCCTGTGACCAGGGCGACCATCATCATCACGGTCCCCACCTGGTGGAGCACCAGCCAGTGCGGAAAGCCCCACAGCGGCTCGACCGGGCGCGGCGTCCCGTCCACCGCGGGGTTCGCGATGCGATCGGCGACCGCGCCCCGGCGGGCGTTCACGGCCACCAGGATCAGCGCGGCCGCCCCGGCGACGAGCGCGAGCACCATGGCGATCGTCTGCCGGTGCGGCCGGACGGACGCGCCGCCCTCGGCCGGTGACGCGTCCGACCGGAGTCGAGCGGGTCCGGGCGGTGGTGCTGGTGAAGCCAGCTCGGCACGGCCGGCTGCTCCGATCGGTTCGGTCGACCGGCCCGACCCCGGCCTGGCGGGTGCTCCGGCCGGTTCGTCCCGTCCGGCAGGTTCAGTCGGCTCGGTCGGTTCGGTACTGGTCTCTGACACCACGGTCTCCCCTCGTCCTCGTCCTGCTCCAGCCGGCCCGGGTCAGCCCTCGCCGTCGTCCAGGTACGCGTCGACCATCTCGGCCAGCCCGGCCGTCACCAGGGGATCGTCGGTGAGCGGGCCGACCACGGCGGCACGGGCCGCCACGCGGGCGGACAGGCCCTCGGTCATCAGCCGGCCGGCGGCGATCAGCACCCGGGTGGAGGCGACCTCCCGGAGCCCCCCGTGCTCCAGCCGGCGGATGGCCTGGCCGAGCTGGACGAGCTGCGCCGCGGCGTCGTGGTCGACGCCCGCCTCGTGGGCGACGATCTTCTCCTCGACGTCCGGCGGCGGGAACGTGAACTCGAGGGCGACCATCCGCTGGCGCGTCGAGTCCTTCAGGTCCTTGAGCACGCTCTGGTAGCCGGGGTTGTACGACACGACGAGGCAGAAGCCGGGGGCCGCGTCGAGCACGGTGCCGAGCCGGTCGATCGGCAGCTGGCGGCGGTGGTCGGCCAACGGGTGGATCACGACCGTCGTGTCCTGCCGGGTCTCGACGACCTCGTCGAGGTAGCAGATCGCCCCCTCGCGGACCGCCCGCGTGAGAGGCCCGTCGACCCACCGCGTCTCGCCGTCCTGCAGGAGGAAGCGTCCGACGAGGTCGGCGGCGGTGAGGTCGTCGTGGCACGACACGGTGACCAGGGGCCGCCCGAGG
>CAYUXB010000105.1:6530-11596 GCA_964448525.1 uncultured Acidimicrobiaceae bacterium | reverse complement strand
GGGCGTGCGACTGTGCGCCGTGCTGCGGCACGGCCTCGTGCCGCTCCTCCGAGCGGTGGCGCGGGGGCAGGAAGCCCGGTCTCGGGCCCTGGGAGTCGGTGGACGGCTCGGGGCCCTGCGGCGTGGGCACGGTCCACAGCGTGGGCGGCTCGAGCGGATCGATGCGCAGGTGGAGCTCGACCTGGGCGGCGCCGGCCTCGGTGAGCGCATCGCGGACGAGCCCGAGGTAGCGGCCCTCGATGCGCTCCTTGGCCAGCGCGCTCGTCACCCCCAGGGTGAGTGTGTGCCCGTCGTAGGCGACGGCCCGCACGCCCTCGAACGCCGTGTGCCACACCGGATCGGACACCTGGGCGCGCAGAAGTGCGGCGCACATGTTCCACAGCCGGTGGGCATCGCTCATCACGTCAGAGACTCCTCCTGAGTTACCCGCACGTCGTCCACAACACCATCCACACTTGTGGATGACCGCACAAGAACTTGACCCCAGGTAGCCAGCGGGCAGCGGGGGTGCCGCCGAGGGCTGGTCGGCGGTAGCGCTTCCCAGATTCTGAAGCCTCGTCCCTGGCGATGAGGCGGGCCGAACGTAGCACCGGTGACCGCGAGTCACCAGGGTCGTCCACAGGCCTGGGGAGCGCCGACCGGGGCGGATGTGGACAGGTGGCCCCACAACCCTGTGTACAAGCCTCTATCGTGCGATCTCGACCACGACGTGCGATGGTGGAGCACTCCTGGCCCCTGGCCTGAGGTTGGCGTTCGCGGACCCGCGACATCTACCGTTGTCACCGGCACCGACGCGGGTGCTCCAACGCTGCGCGTCGAGTTGGTCGCAGGATCATTCCGATTCCCGCCGCTGGCCCCGCTCATGATGCGAGGAGGCCGCGTGGCCGAGGAGGCACAAGGTGAAGCGCACATATCAGCCCAACAAGCGTCGTCGCTCGACACGGCACGGGTTCCGTCATCGGATGAAGACCCGTGCCGGGCGCGCGATCGTCCGGTCGCGGCGGCAGAAGGGCCGCGGACGCCTCTCGGCCTGATCGGAAGGGTCGGCGACCGTGCGACCTTCGACGCGCTCCGGCGCGAGGGGCGTCGAGCGCGGCGCGGCCCGATGACGGTCGTGCACCTGCCCGGCCCCCGCGAGGTGCGCGTCGCCTTCGCCATCGGGCGCAAGGTCGGCCCTGCGGTCGTCCGTAACCGCTTGCGCCGCCGCCTCCGGGCAGCGGCCCGCGACCTCGACCGGTCCACCGGTGGTCTGCCCACCGGGGCCTACCTGATCATGCTCCGGCCCGAGGCCGCTCGTCTCTCCTACCGCGACCTGCACGACGACCTCGGCCGAGCGATCTCGTCGGCCGCCAACGGATCGGCGCGTGGCGATCGCACCACCGGGTCTGCCGCTGGAGGTCGATCGTGACGCCCGCAGCCCGCGTGTTGCACCGCGGTGTCCGGCTCTACCAGAAGCTCACCGACGGGCGGCCGTCACCGTGCCGCTTCGTTCCCACGTGCTCCAACTACGCGCTGGATGCGTTCGAGGAGCACGGTGCTGTGCGCGGCAGCAGCCTGACCATCCGACGTTTGTTCCGTTGCCACCCCTGGGGCGGTCACGGCTGGGATCCTGTTCCTGAAGGAAAGCACCACTGATGCTCAACGGCCTCTTCGAGCTCATCGCCAACACGCTCAACTTCTTCTACACGCTCGTCCCCAACTATGCGGTCGCCATCGCGCTGCTGACGTGCGTGGTGATGGTCATCACGACGCCGCTGACCCTCAAGGGCACGCGGTCGATGATCGAGATGCAGCGGCTGCAGCCTCAGATCCGCAAGTTGCAGCTCGAGTACAAGGACGATCGCCAGAAGCTCAACGAGGAGCTGATGGCGTTCTACAAGGAACACGAGATCAACCCGGTCGGCGGCTGCCTCCCACTGCTCATCCAGGCGCCGGTGTTCTCGATCCTGTTCTACGTCGTGCAGGGCCTCACCCGCGAAGCCAAGTTCGTGGGCGTCCAGCAGCTCATGGTGGACAACTACTCGAACGTCGTCGAGAACGCCCACACGACCGAGGGCTTCCGCCCGAAGTACCTCGACAGCTCCACCGAGCTCTACCAGTCGCTCGTCGGCACCGACCACATGAAGTCGTTCGGCGTCGACCTGTCGCAGAGCACGGCGACAGCCCTGGGCGAGGGCTTCTTCCACGCGCTGCCCTACATCGGGCTGGTGGCCATCATCGCGGTGCTCAGCTGGTACCAGCAGAAGCAGATCATGGGCCGCAACGCGAACGCCGAGGTCAGCCAGCAGCAGCAGATGATGATGCGCATCGGGCCGCTGATGTACGTGTTCTTCGCGTTCGTCAGCCCCGCCGCCATCGGCATCTACTTCCTGATCTCGACGCTGTGGCGCGTCGGCCAGCAGCACTACATCACCCGGGCGCTGTACCGGGGCGAGGACTCGGTCGGCGTCCAGGCGCAGAAGGCGATGGCCGAGCTGCGCGAGGCGAAGAAGAAGGAGAACGGCGGGGCGGGATCCAAGCCCGCCGCCGGGTCCAAGCCCGGCGCCAAGAAGGTGCCGGCCAAGAAGGGCGCGCCGGCCAAGAAGGGCGCCGGCACGACAACCTCCAAGAGCAGCGGCAACGGTTCGTCGGCTCGTGCCAAGGGCGGTACACCCGTCGACAAGGCGCCGGCCGGAGCCACGACGTCGGGCGCCAAGCCCCACCCGCGCTCCCGCAAGAAGAAGAAGAGGAAGTAGATCGCAGTGGAATGGGTCGTCACATCTGGCCGGACCATCGACGAAGCCAGGGAGGTCGCGCTCGATCAGCTAGGGGTCGACGAGCAGGACGCCGAGATCGAGATCGTGCAGGACGCGCAGAAGGGCCTCTTCGGCCGGCTGCGCGCCGAGGCGCAGGTGCGTGCCCGGGTCCGCCCGACAGCACCCCGCCCGAAGGTCGAACGACGCGAGCGCCGCCGTGGGAACGAACGTCGCGGGCGCGACGGAGACCGGGGCCGCCCGAAGCGTGGCAACGGCAACGGCGGCGGGGGACGCGATCGCTCGGGTGCGGACTCCGGTTCCGGTTCCGGTTCGGGTGCGAAGGACTCCGGCGGCAACGGCGGGGGCACCGACGACGAGACGACCGCATCCCGGTCGGGCTCGGGTGGGCGCCAGGGCCAGCAGTCCTCCCGCTCCCGCAACGAGAGCGGTTCGTCCAGCAACAGGCGCCGCAGCCGCGGGCCGCGTACGGCACAGGGAGCAACGGTGAGCGAGAGCACGCAGTCGTCACAGCAGTCAGCGGTCAGCGAGCTCGATCTCGAGGCGCAGCGCGCCGCGGTCGAGACGTTCCTCACCGAGCTCGTGACCGCGTTCGGTCGCGAGGACGCGACCGTCACGGTCACCGTGTCCGACGAGGACCAGGCGCTCGAGGCCGCCGTCGAGGGGACCGAGCTCGGCCTGCTCGTCGGTCAGAAGGGTGTCACCCTCCAAGCCGTGCAAGAGCTCGTGCGCAGCATGGTGCAGCGCCGGTTCGTCGGCGAGGCCCACGCCCGGGTCCGCGTGGACGTCGCCGGGTACCGAGCGCGCCGCAAGGAGGCCCTGCAGCGGTTCGCCACCAGCGTCGCCGAGTCGGTGAAGGAGTCCGGCGTCGCGAAGGCCCTCGACCCGATGGGATCGGCCGACCGCAAGGTCGTGCACGACGTCGTGAACGACATCGACGGGGTCGACACCATCTCCGAGGGCGAGGACGCCGCCCGCCGGGTCGTCATCCGACCCGCGTGAGCACATCATCGATCGACCGGAGGCCGGCATGACGTCGGCCTCCGAGTCGGCACTCGACACGGTCCTCGAGCGGAGCCGGAGCCTGCGATTCATCGGGCCCGGCTCCGTCCGCGTCCACGCGGAGCACGCCCTCGGCTTCGCTGCCGGACTGGACCACGGCCCGGCGAACGCTCCGGTGCGGTTCCTCGACCTCGGCAGCGGGGGCGGCGTCCCGGGCCTCGTCCTCGCCGGGCTCTGGCCGGACAGCGAGGTGGTGCTGCTCGACGCCTCGGCCAAGAGGTGCGCGTTCCTCGCGGACGCGATCGACGAGCTCGGCTACACGGGACGCGTGACCGTCGTCCGAGCGCGTGCCGAGGACGCCGGCCGCCGCGACGATCTGCGGGGCGCGTTCGATCTCGTGGTGTCGCGGGGCTTCGGACCCCCGCCGGTCACCGCCGAGTGCGGGGCTCCGTTCCTCGGCGTCGACGGAACGCTGGTCGTCAGCGAACCCCCGGCGGTGCCCGAGGGAGAGCGGTCCAGCGGTGCCGCCGCCGGCGACCGTTGGCCCCCGGCGGGCTTGGCGCTGGTCGGCCTGCGGGCTGACCGTGCCTGGAGCGAGCCGTTCCACTATCGCAGCTTCGTCCTCGAGCACCCGTGCCCGGACGAGTACCCGAGGCGCGACGGTGTCCCCGCGAAGCACCCGCTGTTCTGACTCCCCCGTTCTCCGCTCCGCCGCGCTCTGGCCGCCGGCCTGTGACCTGCGCGCTCGACGTCCGGGCTGTGACGTCCGCGCTATGACCGCCGGGCTGTGACCTACGCGCTCGATAGGACGGACCGCGGGTAGCACTGGTTGCCCTTCCGGCGTGAGCGCCCTCGCCCTCCTGTCGCCGTCGACGCGACGACAGGAGGGCACGCGGTCTCTGGTCGAACCCGGTGCGGGATGAACCAGGGCACGCCAGCTCCGGCTGGGCGGCTGTCCCCTCGCCCCATCCGCTCGGCGGCTGACCCCGCACGCCATCGGCTCCATCGTCCGGGGCCTCCGAACCGGGCCGCGCCGCGGATCTCGCCGCGCGCGCTTTCGACGGTCTCGACGAGCCGTGGAGCCGCGACGCCGACCGATCGGCGTCCTCCTGTCGGCTGTCGGTCTCACCCTTCACGGGTGAGGCCGGAGACCGCCTCGCGAGCCGCACACCGGTCGTGCGACTGCGACGGTTGGATGGCGAGAGCGGCTCGGCGATGCGCGACTCCTGTCGTGCGATCTCCGAGCGGTGCGCGCTGGGGGCGGTGCTGCGCGTCTGCCTGCTTCGTGTTCGGAGACACGGGAACGCGATC